>NZ_JBGQOJ010000020.1:0-62024 GCF_052119585.1 Pseudogemmobacter sp. W21_MBD1_M6
TGACAACCAGCCTCCATCTCACACTGGCCCAATGTCTACACCGCCGTCAGATCAGGCGCAATTTTTAGAGGTGCCCTGATGTTTTACCGCAGCCTCATCGGCATCGTTCTTGTCCTGACAGTCGGCACGGTCACGGGCAGCCTGCGGCAAGTGACCACGCGCAGCCCGCACATCCACTTTATCCGCAACCTGTCGCATTTCGCGGGCCAGAACCTGTGGTTCTTTGCGATCACCGTGATCCCGCTGGCGCAGGTCTTTGCGCTGGAATTCACCTCGCCGCTTTGGGTCACGCTGCTGGCGCCGCTGGTATTGCAAGAGCGTCTGACCCGCACACGCGCGATGGCGGCGGTTCTGGGGTTCATCGGCATCCTGATCGTCGCGCACCCCGATCCGTCGAACCTTAGCCCCGGTGTGATCGCCGCCGCACTGGCCGCCGTGGGGTTTGCCGGATCGGCGCTGTTTACCAAGCTGTTGACCCGCACCGAAACCATCACCTGCATCCTGTTCTGGCTGACCATCATGCAGGCGGTGTTCGGCCTGATCTGCGCGGGCTACGACGGGGACATCGCACTGCCCTCTGCCACCACGGCGCCCTGGCTGCTGTTGATCGGTTGCGCGGGTCTGATTGCCCACTTCTGCCTGACCAAGGCCCTGTCCGTCGCCCCTGCCGTGGTCGTCATTCCCTTCGACTTTGCGCGTTTGCCGGTTATTGCCATCATTGGTATGGCTGTCTACAATGAACCACTAGATATGGCGGTTTTCTTAGGTGCCGGCCTTATATTCGCCGCAAATTATTCGAATATTCTAGCTGAATCGCGCAAACGGGTCGTGACGTGACGGCAGTCTGCCATATGACGAAGTCGTGACGCGGCGTTACGAATTGACCGAAGAAACGGGCACACTGTAGGTTTTTGGCATAACTATAAGTCTTGATGGGGATGAGGACATGAAGAATGTTGTAACCGGGGCAGTTGCCCTAGTGGTATCAGTAGGCGCGGCACACGCGGGAGGCATTGACCGCTCGGGGCAATCCGTCGCGGTTATTTTCGAAAAGGGCAACTACGCAGAATTGAGCTTTGGTTCGGTCAGCCCCGAGGTGTCGGGAACGGCTGTCGCAGTGCTGGGAGGCTTTTCGTCCGGCGATATGGCCGACAACTACAGCCAGGTCGGCGCCGCCTATAAGCACAGCTTTGGCAACGGGCTGGACGCGGCGATCATTTTCGACCAGCCATACGGTGCAAACGTCGTCTATCCGACAGGCACCAGTTACTACGCCACAGGGTCGACAGCAGAGCTGAAATCGAACGCGATCACCGGCGTTCTGAAATATACATTGCCGTCGAATGTCAGTGTTTATGGCGGCCTTCGCTACCAGACATTCGAGGCACAGGCAAAAATCCCGTTCGTGAACAACTACTCCGCAACCAGCAATAGCGATGCAGGCACCGGTTATCTTGTCGGTGCGGCATACGAGCGCCCAGACATCGCACTGCGGGTGGCGTTGACTTACAATTCCAAGATAAAGCACAACATCGAAACAACTGAAGGCACCACCGCGTTCGGTCAGGGGCGTGTTTCAAACACAGCTATAGAAACACCGCAATCGCTGAACCTTGAATTTCAAAGCGGCGTTGCGGCGAACACACTGGTTTTTGGTTCGGTGCGCTGGGTTGACTGGTCCGAATTCAAGATTTCACCAAAGGACTATGGAACGGTCACCGGCGGCACGTCGATCGTGTCCTACGATGACGACACAATCACCTACGCCCTTGGTGTTGGCCGCAAGTTCAACGATGCATGGTCCGGTGCGGTCACGGTCGGATACGAGAAGGCCGCCAGCGGCTCTTCCTCCAATCTCGGGCCGACCAACGGCAACAAAAGCCTTGGCCTTGGCGCCACCTACACCCGTGGCAATATGAAGATCACCGGCGGTGTGCGCTACGTCTGGATCGGTGACGCATATACCGAATTGGGTGCAACAAACCCTGCCGCCAACTTCACCGACAACCACGCGGTCGCTGTCGGCCTCAAGGTCGGGTATACCTTTTAGGCCAACCGCAAACCCAAGCCCCGAAAGCCCCGCCCGAACGCGGGGCTTTTTTTGTCTGAAACAGTGACGGACCAACCCCGGCGATCCTGTTCAGCCGTCTTTCCCAAGGCGCAAATCCCTGATAACAGGCAGGAAATGCCATCAGGGACCGCCACGATGATCTATGAAACTGCAACCGACTGGACCAGCGCCACCAATAAGCGCGTGCTGTTGTTTGGCATGTCAGGTCTGGGAAAAACGCATGTTTCCAATACCTTGCGCGCCTCTGGCACCTGGTTTCACTATTCCATAGATTACCGCATCGGCACCCGCTACATGGGCGAGCACATCGTCGATAATTTCAAACGCGAGGCGATGAAAACGCCGTTTCTGGCCGATCTTCTGCGGTCGGACAGCATTTACATTGCCTCGAACATCACCTTCGACAACCTTGCGCCGCTGTCCACCTATTTGGGCAAGCCGGGCGATCCGTCCAAGGGCGGCGTGCCGTTCGACGAATACATGCGGCGGCAGGAACAGCACCGTGTGGCGGAAACTGCGGCGCTGCTGGATACCGCCCATTTTATCGCGCGGGCCAAGGATCTGTATGGCTACGACAACTTTGTCTGCGACAGCGGCGGGTCGATCTGCGAAGTGGTCGAGCCTGACAATGCCGCCGACTCCGTCCTGACGGCCCTGTCCGACGCGACGCTGATGGTCTGGATCAAAGGCTCTGATGCGCATACCGCCGAACTGATCCGCCGCTTCGACAAAGCGCCGAAGCCTATGTATTATCAGCCCGACTTCCTGCGCCTTGCATGGAAGGAATATACATTTGAAAACAATGTGTCAGAGGACAAAGTTGATCCAGATGCCTTTGTCCGCTGGACCTACGCCCGTGCCCTTGCCCATCGTCAGCCGCGCTATGCAGCCATGGCCGAATGGGGCGTGACCGTCACCGCCGAGGATGTCGCCAAGGTCCAGACCGCCACCGATTTCGAAGCGCTGATCGCCGCCGCCCTTGAGGCGCGTTAACACATATCCTATCTACCCTGTCCCAAACCGGAGCTTTCGCCATGCCGATCAAACTTCCCTCTGACCTGCCCGCCTATGACATCCTGTCAAACGAAGGCGTCATGGTCATGTCGGACGATCAGGCGGCACATCAGGACATCCGGCCGCTTCAGATCGGCCTGCTTAATCTGATGCCGAAAAAAATCCAGACAGAAACGCAGTTCGCCCGCCTGATCGGGGCGACGCCGCTTCAGATCGAACTGACGTTGATCCGGATGACAGAGCATCAGACGCGCAACACATCGGTCCAGCATATGGATGCGTTTTATCAATCGTTTCAGGATATTAAACACCGAAAGTTCGACGGATTAATCATCACCGGTGCCCCGATAGAACATCTACCCTTCGAGGAGGTGACCTATTGGGACGAGCTGATCGAGGTGATGGAATGGACCCAGACCAACGTGCATTCGACCTTTGGCGTTTGCTGGGGCGGCATGGCGATGATCTATCATTTCCACCGAATCCAGAAACATATGCTGGATGCCAAGGCGTTCGGCTGTTTCCAGCACGCCAACCTGAACCCGGCGTCGCCTTATCTGCGCGGGTTCTCGGATAATTTCGTGATCCCCGTCAGCCGCTGGACGGAAATGCGCCAACCCGAGATCGACGCGGCGAAAGGGTTGAACACGCTGCTTGGATCAGAGGCGGCGGGCCCCTGTCTGGTCGAGGATTCCGCGCATCGCGCGCTCTATATCTTCAATCATTTTGAATATGACAGCGGAACCCTGAAAGAGGAATACGACCGTGACGTTGCAGCGGGCACGCCGATCAACGTGCCGATGAACTACTACCCCGATGACAATCCCGCGATGCCGCCCGAAAATCGCTGGAGAAGTCACGCGCACCTTCTATATGGCAACTGGCTGAACCAGATTTACCAGTCAACTCCATATGATGCGGAACACATTGGCCTATAACCTGATCACCATCACCCTTGCCGCTTCGGTCATTTCCGGCTGCGCCTATGTCGACAAACGCGCCACAACCCGCGAGACCGCAGCAGAACTGGCCTATCCGCCCGATGGCCGCATCCTGACGGTAAACGGCTCAAAGGTGCATGTGATTGTCACCGGATCGGGGCCGGATCTGGTGCTGATCCACGGTGCCAGCGGCAATACCCGCGACTTCACCTATGAATTTGTCAACCGGGTCAAGAACGACTACCGCGTCATCGTGTTCGACCGCCCCGGTCTGGGCTGGACCGACCGCCTGCCGGGTGCTGTGGGGCCGTTCAATACCAAATTTGAATCGCCCTACAATCAGGCTGATCTGCTGCATGCGGCGGCGCGGCAACTGGGTGTGAAAAAGCCGATTGTGCTGGGGCACAGCTTTGGCGGGGCGGTTGCCTTGGCCTGGGCGTTGCATCACCCCGAGGATACGGCAGCGCTTGTGCTGGTCTCTGCAGTGTCAAACCCCTGGCCGGGAGATCTGGGCGCGCTTTACACGATCAACGCCAGTGCGCTGGGGGGTGCTACAGTTGTGCCGCTGATCACCGCCTTCGCCCCGGATACGATGATCGAGGGCACCATCGCCAGCATCTTTGCCCCGCAGACCGCCCCTGACGGCTATGCGCAATTTGTGGGGGCCGGATTGACCGTGCGCCGCGAAAGCATGCGAGCGAACGCTCAGCAGGTGAACAACTTGCGTCCGCAAATCATTGAAATGTCAAAGCATTACGGCGAACTCACTATGCCGGTGGAAATTCTGCACGGCACCAAGGATACGATCGTTCCGCTGGATATCCACTCTGCCCCTTTGTCACACCAGATTGCCGGTGCGCATCTTACGCGACTGGACGGCATCGGCCACATGCCGCATCATGCCGCGCCACAGGCAGTGGTCGACGCGATTGACCGCGCCGCGCATCGCGCCGGATTGCGTTAGACCGCCAAAGCGCAATACTGTGGGGCCAACAATCACATTCAGGGGGCTTTCCCATATGCCAGTTCCATTCGACGGCGCCATCACCGAATATTTCGAATCCGAAGCCCCCGCCGATGTCCGCGTGGCCATCAAGACCACCGACAAGGACAATATCCTGTCGGATGATTTTCCCTATGACGCGCAAATGTCAGGCAAGAAAGCCGCCAAACAGATAGAGGCGCTTCAGATCGAGCTGACCAAATTGCAGGCTTGGGTCAAGGACAGCGGCGCGCGGGTCTGTATCGTGTTCGAAGGTCGCGATGCGGCGGGAAAAGGTGGTACAATCAGTCGGTTCTCAGAGTATCTTAATCCTCGTGTGGCCCGCGTTGTGGCCCTTCCAAAGCCTTCTGACCGCGAGGCGACACAATGGTATTTCCAGCGCTATGTGCAGCAATTGCCCGCCGGCGGCGAGATCGTGATGTTCGATCGGTCGTGGTATAACCGCGCTGTGGTCGAACATGTCTTCGGGTTCTGCACCCCGACGCAGCGCGATCATTTCTTTTCGCAACTTCCCCAGTTCGAAAAGATGCTGGTGGACGAAGGGATCTATGTCTTCAAACTCTGGCTGAACGTGGGCCGTGCAGAACAACTGCGGCGGTTCCTGAAACGCGAAAAAGACCCGCTGAAGCAATGGAAACTCAGCTGGATCGACATCGAGGGCTTGAAACGCTGGGATGCATACAGCGCGGCGATTAAGGAAACCTTCACCCGCAGCCATACCGGTCACGCGCCCTGGACGATCATCCGGTCCGACGACAAGAACCGGGCACGGATTGCGGCGATGCAAACCGTGCTGTCGGCGATCCCCTATGCCGAAAAGGACAGCAGTATCGCCTGTGCGCCCGATCCTGCGATCTGCGGCGGGCCGGACATCTGGAATGTCTAAACGCGGCTACCATCACGGCAATCTGGCAGAGGCACTGGTGAAATCCGCCCTTGTCCTGATTGAGGAAAAAGGCCCTACGGGCTTTACCCTGTCAGAGGCCGCGAAACAGGCGGGCGTCACCCCCGCCGCCGTCTACCGCCACTTCGAGGGCCGCGAAGACCTGATCGCCGAGGCCGCGCGTCAGGGCTACGAGATTTTCGGCGACCTGATGGAGCACGCCTACAACGGCGGCAAACCAACCGCCCTGGGTGCATTCGAGGCGACGGGCCGCGCGTATCTTGCCTTTGCCCGCCGGTTTCCGGGGCACTATGTCGCGATGTTCGAAAGCGGTATATCGGTCAACCGCACGCCGGAACTGGCCCGCGTCGCCAAACGCGCCCTTGGCGTGCTGGAAACTGCGGCGACAGAACTGTCGCAACATATTCCCGCCGACAAACGCCCCCCCGCCGCGATGTTCAGCGCGCATATCTGGGCGTTGAGCCACGGGGTGGTAGAGCTGTTCGCGCGGGGCAGTCCAGGTACGAAATCGCCGTTTCCGCCAGAGGATTTGTTGGAGACCGGCATCGGGATCTACCTGCGCGGGCTTGGCCTGATCGCCCCCGACGATTAGAAAAACCCCTGTCCGCCCATATCGGCAAAGCGGAACCCTTTGCGGTGAACCCGCGACAGAATATCCGGCAGCGCCGCCGCCCGATCGGCGATGCAGTTGTGATGTAAGAACCACGTCAGATATTTGGTATAGGGCCAGTGGCGCCCCAGCGCCGCCGTCAACGCCCCCGCCATATGTGCCGGATCTGTCAGGGTAACGGCGTTGTGCCAGAAATCGGTCTGCGCGGCCAGGATCACCGGCGTTTTGTGCAGGAACGCCTCGAACCCGACAGCAGACGACAAGGTCAGAACCACATCGGCGGCGGCCAGAAGATCATGGATGCTGGCCTGCGTGAAATACACGCCGTTTTCGGGCGCATGATAGGCGCGCAGCTTTGCAAGGTCCGCTTCGGGCTGGTTTGGGTGGGCCTTTATATACAGCGCACGCGCGCCTTTGACGGCAATCGCCGCCCTGATCATGTCATGCGCGGTCATGTAGTCGGGATAGTCGCGCGGCGGCCTGAAATCCTGTGCAAAGAACGCAAGACACCCCACCTGAATATCCGCCCCACGATCCGCTTGGGCATATTTCGAGAAATTGGTCACCACGAACTGCTCGACCAGCTTTTCATGAAACCTGTCCGCGAAGCTTTGGCTCATGGGGCGCGGATTGAACGGCAACAACCGGGTCGACGAATTATTGCGCGTCGCAAGCTCGTCAAAATACCAATATCCCCGCAGGTAAGCAGGCACGCAGTGGAAACAGTTCGGGGCAAAAACGGGCCGGTCTTCCATGAAAACATGCAAATGCTGGCGGGCATCAATCAGCCCGCGCGACGCCTCTGACGTGTGCAGCACCTCGACCCCGCGTCCCTTCCCCGCCGCGTATTCCGCAAAAGCGCCAAGCAGTTTGAAACGCCCCGCCACCAGCGACGTCGCCAGTTTTGGCCGCGCATGAAAGAACACCGATGGAGCAAGTGCCGCAAGATGTCCGGCGTTTGCATCCGTCACGGTCCAAGGCGTCGAGAAGGAAGTCACCCAAATAGAACCAGCGACCGCGCGTCCCATGTCACGCGACAGCGGTCGCCCCGTTCCAGAACCTTACGCCCGACAAGGTTCTTCATCGAGATCACCAGCGGCTTTTCCACACCGTCGAATTTGACGTCGTAATAGGTCATGTCGCCCAGATATTCGACCTCGGTCACCTGCCCTTCGGCAATGCGCTTGGCGGTGGTCTCGCCCTCGAACAGGATCGACATCATTTCAGGGCGGATGCCGATGCTGGCCTCGTCTTCCGGCACGCCGCCGGGGCATTGTTCCTCGTCCAGATCGACGTGGCCCAGCCCTTCGACATCGACCGAGACCATGCGCCCTGTCTGCCCCAGCACCCGGGCCTGCAAAAAGTTCATCACCCCGATGAAATCGCCGACCTTGCGGTTGACCGGACGGCGATACAATTGCTGCGGACTGTCCAGTTGCGCGATAGAGCCCTCGAACATCACCGCGATCCGGTCCGACATGATCAACGCTTCCTCCTGATCGTGGGTGACCAGAATAAAGGTGATCCCGACCTGCCGTTGCAAACGCCGCAGTTCCGATTGCATCTGCTCGCGCAGCTTTTTATCCAGCGCCGACAGCGGTTCGTCCAGCAACAGAACCTTCGGCTTCAGGATCAAGGCTCGGGCCAGCGCCACGCGCTGCCGCTGCCCCCCCGAAAGCGCATGCGCCGCACGCGCGCCGTAGCCCTTCAGGCCGACCATCTCCAGCGCCTCGTCAACGGCAGCGGCGATCTCGACCTTGGATTTCCCGGATTTGCGCAGGCCAAATCCCACGTTCTGCCCCACGGTCAGATGCGGGAAAATCGCGTAGG
Source organism: Pseudogemmobacter sp. W21_MBD1_M6 (assembly GCF_052119585.1). Taxonomy (NCBI): domain Bacteria; kingdom Pseudomonadati; phylum Pseudomonadota; class Alphaproteobacteria; order Rhodobacterales; family Paracoccaceae; genus Pseudogemmobacter; species Pseudogemmobacter sp. W21_MBD1_M6. The sequence goes on from NZ_JBGQOJ010000020.1 coordinate 8,374, forward strand.
ATTGGAACACCATATTGGTCGGTCGCAGGTTCGGTGGCACCCTGTCCATATCCTGACCGTCCAGCAGAACAACCCCGCTGGACACATCCTCGAATCCGGCAATGGTGCGCAGCAAGGTGGTCTTGCCGCAGCCCGACGGCCCCAGCAGCGAAAAAAACTCTCCCTCTTCGATGTCCAGCGTAATACCGCGCAACGCGTGGTAATCGCCGTAATATTTCTGCACATCGTGCAGCTCGATCAGCGGGCGGCGGGTGGTCATTGTATCCTTCAAAGGAAACCTCCGGTATCTTTGCCGCCCGCACGGCGGATACCGCGGCGACGGAAGTATTCAGCAACGGTCAACAACACGACAGAGGCCACGACAAGGATCGTGCCAAGCGCCATGACCACAGGGATTTTCGCGGGAAACCGAAGCTGGCTCCACAAATAGACGGGCAGCGTTGGTTCTGTGCCGGTCAGGAAAAAGGCGATGATGAATTCGTCCAGCGAGATGGTGAACGAGATCAGCAAGGCGGAAATGATGCCGGGCATGACCAGCGGCAGCGTGATCAGGCGGAACGTCGACCAACGGGTTTCGCCAAGGTCATAGGCGGCCTCCTCGAGCGAGGCATCGAGATTGCCGAAGGCAGAGTTCAGGATCGCGATGCAGAACGGCGTGCAGATCAACACATGCCCCATGATGACGGTCCAGCGCGTCAGGTCCAGCCCCAGTTGCAGCAGCACCACCAGCAACGACACCGCAACGATGATTTCTGGCAGAACCAGCGGCAGCATGATGAAACCGATGATGCTTTTCTTCAGCGGAAAGTTATATTTGGTGGCGGCGCGGGCCGCGCAAATACCCAATGTGACGGACAAAACAGACGTGATAACAGCGATATACAGGCTGTTCTTAACCGCACCATGCAGGGCGGTGATCTGCGTCAGTTCGGTGAACCACTGGGTTGTGAACCCCCTGAGCGGAAAGGCGATAACGGTCGCGTCGTTGAACGCGAACATCGGCAGCAAAAGGATCGGCAGGTACAAAAAGACCAGATAACCGATGGTGTATGATCTAAGCCAACCGCCGCCCTTCATTTGCGCCCCTTCAGGAATTTCCGGTTCACCACGATGAACGCCAGCGAAATGGCGGTGACGATCACCATGGCGATCACCGCCAGCGTCGCCCCCATCGGCGCGTTGTTCAGGCGCAGGAACTGGGTCTGGATCATGTTGGCAATCATCAGGCCATCCGGCCCACCCACAAGGCGCGGCGTTACATAGTCGCCGATTGTCGGGATGAACACGATCAGCGTCGCGGCCACCACCCCCGGCATCGCCAAAGGCAGCGTCACCCGCAGGAAGGTGACAATATGGTTCTCGCCCAGATCGCGGCTTGCCTCGAGGAACGAGCGGTCGATCTTTTCCAGCGCCACAAAAATAGGCAGAATGGCGAAGGGCGCATAGGCATGGGCCAGCGTGATCACCACGGCATTGGCGTTATATAGGATAAAGGTCAGCGGCTCGTCGATGATCCCCAGCCCCAACAGGCCGGAATTCAGCACGCCGTTATAGCCCAATATCACCTTCCACAGGAACACGCGGATCAGATAGCTGGTCCAGAACGGGATGGTGATCAGGAAAATCCACAGCGACTTGCGGTTCACTGGCACGTGGAAAGAGATGAAATAGGCCACCGGGAACGCCAGGATCACCGTCACCGCCGTGACCGCCAACGAGATGAATACTGACCGCCACATCAGCTGCATATACAGTGGATCGGTCAGCGCCTCGGTGTAGTTTTTCAAGGTGGGCGTCTTGTCGAAGGTCAAAAAGTCCTGCGTCCAGAAGCTGACGACGAAAATTGCGCCTAGCGGCACAAGCAATAGCAAAAGCGCGTAGATGGCCGTGGGGCTGACCAGCAAAAGCCCCGATGCGGCCTCTGTCCTGCTCCACCGTCGCAGACGTTCGCCAAGTATCATGCGTCTGGTTTCCCCTGCGCCGCCACTGTGACGCCGCCGTGGCGTCCGGTGCAAAGCATGTAAGGAATTCGCGACAACCTCAAGGGCTTAGATGCGGCTGCGCGCTATTCCCTTGCGGCCGCCTGAATTTCAGGCCGGCGTCAGGCGAACAGCTCGTGGCACAGCTCCAGCGCGTCGATCAGTACATCGACCTCGTCCACCGTGTTATACATGCCAAAGGATGCGCGGCAGGTGGCATTCAGCCCCAGATGCGTCATCAACGGCCCCGCACAATGCTGCCCCGCGCGAACTGCCACACCCCTTTTGTCAAGCACGGTAGAAATGTCATGGGCATGCGCCGCGCCGTCCAGCGTGAACGAGAATATCGCCCCCTTGTTTGCCGAATTTCCCTGCACTTGCAGCCAGTTAAGGCCCGAAAATCTGGACTGGGCATAGTCCCGCAACACGCGTTCATGCGCCGCGATATTGTCCATGCCGATGTCCATCATATAGGTCAGCGCCACGCCCAGACCGATGGTCTGCACGATACCCGGCGTCCCCGCCTCGAATTTCATCGGCGCGTCGTTATAGGTGACGAAATCCTTCTGAACCTCGCGGATCATATCGCCGCCGCCAAGGAACGGGCGCATCTCGGCCATCCGCGCGGCTTTGATATAGGTCGCGCCCGACCCCGACGGGCCGTATAGCTTATGCCCGGTCACCGCATAGAAATCGGCGTCGATATCACGCACATCGACCGGCATATGCACCGCCGCCTGCGACCCGTCCACCAACACCGGCACGCCCTTGCCATGGGCCCCCGCGCAGATGGCTTTCACATCCACCACCGTGCCCAGAACATTAGACATATGGGTCACCGCCACCAGCTTTGTCCTGGGGCCGATCGCGTCGATCACCGCCTGCGGGTCAAGATCGCCATTGGCATCCACATCGACCCATTTCAGCACGACACCCTGCCGCTCGCGCAGGAAATGCCAGGGCACGATATTCGCATGATGCTCCATCACACTCAGCACAATTTCGTCGCCTGCTTCCATGCGGGGCATGGCCCAACCATAGGCCACCAGATTGATGCCCTCGGTCGTGCCGGTGCCCAACACGATCTCGTCCTCAAGCCCTGCGTTCAGGAACCGCGCCACCGTGCCGCGCACTGCCTCGTATTTCTCGGTTGCCACATTAGAAAGATAGTGCAAGCCCCTGTGAACATTTGCATATTCATGTGAATAGGCATGGGTCACCGCATCAATGACACCCTGTGGCTTCTGCGAGGATGCGCCATTGTCCAGATAGACCAGCGGCTTGCCGTTCACCTGACGCGACAGGATCGGAAAGTCAGCGCGAATCTTTGTGACATCGAACATGGGTCAGACCCCTCCGGGAACAGAAAGCGAGATGAGCGCCAACAAAAGGCTCAGCCCGAAAATGACGCCGAAAATCGCGGCAATAATGATGATGAAAACCGAAGGAAGAGATTTAAACCCGTGAATCAGCGCCACAAAATGGGTCAAAAGCCAAAAGAATAAGACGATGCTGGCCAACCCCAAAAGCCCCGCCAGCATCGGCGCGATCGGCAACAATGCGGTCTGGATCACCTGCACGCAGACCATGATGAACTGCAACCAGATCACCATCGCCAGCGCGTCGTCGAACGCCGCCGTCCCGCCCATCGCGCGGCCGATCCAGTAAACGCAATAGACCATCAGAACCAACAGCCCCACCTGCACCACCCCCGTCAGCACAGGAGAGCCGATCACCTCGGTCATCAGCAGCGAGGTTCCGGGCATCAACATCACGCCCACATGCGTCAGCAGGGTGCTGATGACCACGGTCAGCACCAGCATCTTCCACAACACATCGCGCGGCAGGTTCAGATCAAGAACCTGCTGCGCCCCGTCGCGCGGATTAACTGCGGTGTAACGCGCCAGTCGCAGAAGGTTGGTCAGGGAAAAATCCATAAACGAGGCCTATATTGACGCAGGATCAGTGGAAGGACCGGACGGGAATTCCGCCTCAAGTAACCCGACCAACCATATGTAAAGAAATGAAATTCCCGTAACTGATCCGGTCAATGTCAAGGCAGCCCCCGGCCCGACGAACCCCGCGACCAGCCCGTTCAAAAGCCAGAACGGCGACGCCGCCAGCAGCGCCCAGAACATGGCAAGCCGGGCGGAAAACCAACTGCCCCGACCGCCAAACACCCGCATTATCGCATGGCTGAGCGCGGCCAACCCGTAAAACACCAAAGGAGCAAGGAACAACCATCCCAAAAGCGCGCTGGTGATCAACAGATCCAGCGTCAGTTCCGGCGTCTCGAAGGCCTGGCGTGCCAGACGCGGCCATTGACCCACAAAGATCAGCAGGCAGCCGACCATCAGGTAAACCAGCGCGCGGTCCTCTCTTGGACCTTGCCGCAACAGGTCGCGCACCACCGCGCGCGGAGCACGGTAACTGCGCAGGATATCCGTTGTCACCGGCATCGGCGCTTAACGACGACGGCGGGCAAGCCAGCCGTCCAGACGCCCCAGTATGTCGGCGGAAATATCGGGATCCTCGATCTCGTCGATCGCCTCGGCCAGAAATGCCAGCACAAGAAGATCCTGCGCCGCCGCCTCCGGCACCCCGCGAGAGCGCAGGTAGAACAGTGCGGTATCGTCGATGGCGCCAGTGGTGGAGCCATGGCTGCAAATCACATCATCGGCGTAGATCTCCAGCTCTGGCTTGGCGTAGAATTGACTGTCATCGTCCAGAAGCAATGACTGGCTGATCTGGTAACCATCTGTTTTCTGGGCATCTTTTTTGACAAGAATCTTGCCCTGAAACACGCCGACCGCGCCGTTGCGCAGCACCTTCTTGAACACCTGACGGCTTTCGCAATGCTGGGCGTCATGGGTGACAAAGACGGTGTCGTCATGCACGAACATACCGTCGCCGACCGCCGCACCGGCCACATGGGCCACGGCGTGATCACCAGTGAACTCGATGATCGCCTCGTTTCGCGTCAGCAGGCCGTTGACCGTGACGGTAAAGGATTTGAACGTCGACTCTGCACCAAGACGGGCGAACATATGCGTGACCGCACGGCGTTCGTGGTCGCGACCCTGGGCGCGAATGTGGTGAAAGGACGCGCCGTCGGCAACATCGACTTCCATCACCTTGTTGAGCCGCGCCGCCGCCGGACCGTTTTCAAGCAACGTCAGGTCAGCACCCGCATCAAGCTTAATGCAATGATGCAGGATCGCGTCAGAAGTCTCTGATTTATGGAGATAAACCAGCGAGACGGGCTTTGTGGCCTTCCCCGTCGCACGGATCACAATACCGTCCGAGGCAAAGGCCGTATTCAGCGCCGCTAGCGGGCGATGCACGGGCGTCTGGCCCCGTGTTTCCAAGGTGCCGTACAGGTCCTTGACCCAGTGAATATCGGCCGCCATCGCATCGGACAGCCGCTCTATCTCGATCCCTGCCAGCGCCAGATCATCCGACGCATCGGCGTCAAATACGCCGTCGACAAAGATGATCTTCAGCCGGTCGATGCTGTCGAAAACGGGTGTTTCTTCGGCCTTCAGCACAGCCGCACGCCCGGCTTCGGCGTCAACCAACGTGGTCGGGTTGGTGAATTTCCAGTATTCGTCGCGGCGCGACGGCAAGCCCATGGCCTGAACCCGCCCCAGTGCCTCGCGACGCAACGCCGTGGCCCAGGCCGCGCCTTCGGGCAAGGTCAGCGTGGCAAGCCGCGCGTCGGTTGCGTCCTGTTTGACTTGCGGCAGCGCCATTACACCGCCTCCGTCAACAGATCCGCATAGCCATTGTTCTCGACCTCCAACGCCAGTTCGGGTCCGCCGGTTTTGATGATCCGGCCATTGGCCATAATATGCACGACATCAGGTTTAATATGGTCGAGAAGCCGTTGATAATGCGTGATAACCAGAAACGACCGGCCCTCGGATCGCAGGGCGTTCACCCCCTCTGACACCAGCTTCATCGCGTCAACGTCAAGACCCGAATCCGTCTCGTCGAGGATGCACATCCTGGGCTCCAGCATCGCCATTTGCAGGATCTCGTTGCGCTTTTTCTCGCCGCCGGAAAAGCCGACGTTGACCGGACGCTTCAGCATCTCGGCGTCGATCTTCAGCGTTTTGGCTTTTTCGCGCACGACCTTCAGGAATTCGCCCGCCGACATCTCTTCTTGGCCGCGCGCCTTGCGTTGCGCGTTCACCGCGGTGCGCAGGAAGGTCATGTTGCCGACACCCGGAATTTCCACCGGATACTGGAACGCAAGGAACAGGCCCGCCGCGGCGCGCTCTTCCGGCTCCAACGCCAGAAGGTCGACATCGTCCAGCATCGCAGAGCCTTCGGTCACGTCATAGCCGCCCTTGCCGGACAGAACATAGGACAGCGTCGATTTACCGGACCCGTTCGGCCCCATGATCGCATGCACTTCGCCCGCGCCAATCGTCAGATCGACCCCCTTGAGGATCTGCTTGTCTTCTTCTTCAAGTTTGACGTGCAGGTTCTTGATATTCAACATTATTTTATCCGTTTATCTGCGTTCGTTTTGCACCGGAGCAGTCCCCGAATGCCTGAATTTCTATCCAACAGAGCCTTCAAGGCTGATCGCCACAAGCGCCTGCGCTTCCATCGCGAATTCCATCGGCAGGGCCTGTAAGACTTCCTTGCAAAAGCCGTTCACAACCAGCGCGACCGCCTCTTCCTCATCCATGCCACGGCTGCGGCAATAGAACAGCTGGTCGTCGTCCACCTTGGATGTGGTCGCCTCATGCTCGACCCGGCTCGAGTTGTTCTTGACCTCGATGTAGGGCACGGTATGCGCGCCGCAATTGCCCCCGATCAAAAGACTGTCGCATTGCGTATAGTTGCGCGAATTCTTCGCCTTCGGGTGCATCGACACAAGGCCACGATAGGTATTCTGCGCATGGCCCGCGCTGATCCCCTTGGACACGATCCGCGACTTGGTGTTCTTGCCCAGGTGGATCATCTTGGTGCCGGTATCGGCCTGCTGAAAGTTGTTGGCGATGGCGATCGAATAGAATTCGCCCTGACTGTCATCGCCGCGCAGGATGCACGACGGGTATTTCCACGTCACGGCAGAGCCAGTCTCGACCTGCGTCCACATCACCTTTGACCGGTCGCCACGGCAATCCGCGCGCTTGGTCACAAAGTTATAGATGCCGCCCTTGCCGTTCTCGTCGCCGGGGTACCAGTTCTGAACGGTGGAATACTTGATTTCCGCATCCTCCAGCAGCACCAGTTCCACCACCGCCGCATGCAGCTGGTTGGTGTCACGCTTGGGGGCGGTGCAGCCTTCCAGATAGGACACATAAGCACCCTTGTCGGCGATAATCAGCGTTCGCTCGAACTGGCCGGTGTTTTCGGCGTTGATCCGGAAATAGGTCGACAGTTCCATCGGGCATTTCGTTCCGGGCGGAATGTAGACAAACGACCCGTCGGTAAAGACCGCCGAATTCAACGTCGCGAAATAGTTGTCGGTCACGGGAACGACCGTGCCAAGATATTGCCTGACCAGTTCTGGATGCTCGCGGATCGCTTCCGAGATCGAGCAAAAGATCACGCCGGCCTTCTTCAGTTCCGCCTGAAAGGTCGTGCCCACGGAAACCGAATCGAACACCGCATCGACAGCGACCTTGCGACCCTCGGCAGGGGCATTCTCTGCCCCCTCGACGCCCGCCAGAATCATTTGCTCCTTCAGCGGAATACCCAGTTTCTTATAGGTTTCCAACAGCTTGGGGTCGACATCGTCCAGCGACTTCGGCTTCTCTGCCATAGATTTCGGCGAGGCGTAGTAATACTGGTCTTGATAGTCGATCTTGGGGTAGTTCACCATGGCCCAGTCGGGCTCTTCCATCTTTTCCCAACGCTCGAACGCCGCCAGACGCCAGTCGGTCATCCACTGCGGCTCGCCGTTCTTGGCCGATATCAGCTTTACGATGTCGCGATTCACGCCCTTGGGGGCATAATCCATCTCGATGTCCGTCGCCCAGCCGTATTTATAGCTGCCGGACAGGCCGCGCACCGCATCGACCGTGTCCTGATCAACGCCTTCTTTTACGTCTGTTGTGTCCAAAGCTGCCATCATCGTCTCCGTTCTATCCATCATGCCGCACGCGCGCGAAACTTCGCATGTTGCGCCAGCCAGGCCTCTGCAAAGCGCAGCACCTGCTCCTTGGTTGTGTCCAGCCCCAGCGACACGCGGATCGCACTGGCGGCCTTCGCCTCGTCAAAGCCCATGGCCATCAAAACGCGGCTGGCCTTTACCTTTCCGCTGGAACAGGCCGAACCCGCCGAAACGGCGAACCCGGCAAGGTCCATCTGCATCACTTGCGTCTCGCCCTTCCAGCCGGGTGTCAGCATATAGGACGTGTTCGGCAAACGCCGGTTGCCACCTTCCACATCTTTCCCGACAAAAATAGTCTTATTTGCAGAAGCCTCAATACTTAATTCTAGAATATTTCTAAGTTTCTCGATTTCCGCCCACCGTCCGTCGGCCAAATCCCGCGCTGCGGCCTCGGCTGCGGCCCCGAATCCCGCAATTCCGATGATGTTTTCCGTGCCGGACCGCCGCCCCATCTCCTGGCCGCCGCCCCTGATCTGCGCCGGCACATCCAGTCCGCGCTTCAGAACCAGCGCACCAATGCCCTTTGGCCCGCCCAGCTTATGAGCAGAGATCAGCGCCATATCGGCACCGCACCAGTTAAAGGCAACCGGCAGCTTCCCGAAGGCCTGCGTTGCATCCGTCAGGGCCAGCCCGGCGGGCAGATCCTGCACAACCCCGGTCTCGCTATTGGCCATCTGCAACGCGGTTGCCGCAGGATCCGCAACCGCGACCCGCCCCATCCGGTCCACCGGCAGATCTGCCTGCGCCCAGGCCAGCACGGCGTCATGCTCTACCGCGCCACACCGCAAACCCCGCCCTGCACACCCCAGCGCCGCACTTTCCGTCGCCGAAGAGGTGAAAACAATATCCGCCCCCTCTGCCCCGAACGCTGCCGCAATCTGACCCCGCGCCCGCTCGACAATGGCCTTGGCCGCGCGCCCCTCGGCATGAACGCTGGACGGATTGCCAACCGCATCCATCGCCGCAATCATCGCGGCCCGCGCCTCGGCCCGCACAGGCGTCGTCGCATTATGGTCAAGATAAACGCGGGACATCACTTTACCGTTCTTTTTGGAAAAAATATCCGCGCCGCAGGCAAATCCCGAGGGCCCGCAAGGGCCCGAGACAAGAGCAATCGCGCGGCACGCGCGCCCTTCGGATCACGCCACCTCATCCCTCGTCCACCACCGTGAACAAGGTCGGCACCGCCGGACATGGCGTCAGATCGTTCTGCACGATGTCGGACAGCCGCGTCTGGTGCAAAAACACATAGACATGCGCGCTCAGGCTTTCCCACAGGCGGTTGGTCAGCGATTGCGCCCGCGTGCCCGATGACCCGCCCGACGCCCCCGCCCCCTGATGCATCGCGCTGACCGTCTCGTCCACCGCCTCCAGAATATCTGACACCCGGATCGCATCCGGCGACCGCGACAGACGGTATCCGCCCCCCGGACCACGCACAGAATCCACCAGCCCCGCCCGCCGCAACTTGACGAAAAGCTGCTCCAGATAGGGCAAGCTGATATCCTGACGTTTGGAAATTTCCGCCAAAGACACCAGTGCCTCGTCCTTTTGTGTCGCCAGATCGGCCAGCGCAACCATCGCGTAACGGCCCTTGGTGCTCAGTTTCATGGGTTATTCCCTGCAATACGCCTGTAAAATCATTGACGAAAGCAAACGGGACGCTTACGTCCTGTCCACCCCGATCCGGCATTCCCGCCAGAGATTAGAATAGTTCTAAGGTAGTCGACCGATTTCGTCAAGAATGTCGGCGTCACCCCGATCAGAAAGACAGGGACATCAATGCCCGAAGTAATTTTTCCTGGCCCCGAAGGCCGACTGGAAGGCCGCTATCATCCGCAAAAGGAAAAGGACGCGCCGATTGCGATCGTGCTGCATCCCCATCCGCAATTCGGCGGAACGATGAACAACCGCGTCGTCTACAACCTGCACTACGCGTTCTACAAAATGGGGTTCACCGTTTTGCGGTTCAATTTCCGTGGCGTGGGCCGCAGCCAGGGCGAATACGATCAGGGCATCGGCGAGCTTTCGGATGCGGCATCGGCGCTGGATTACCTGCAATCCATGAACCAGAACTCCAAGCATTGCTGGGTTGCCGGCTTCAGCTTCGGGGCCTGGATCGGTATGCAGCTGCTGATGCGCCGCCCCGAGATCACCGGCTTCATCTCGGTCTCTCCGCCCGCCAACATGTATGACTTCAGCTTCCTTGCGCCCTGCCCCGCGTCGGGTCTGGTGATCAACGGCAGCGCCGACCGCGTGGCACCGCCCAAGGACACGGTCAACCTGGTCGGCAAACTGCACGAGCAAAAAGGCATCACCATCACACACCAGACGATCGAGGGGGCCGGTCACTTTTTTGAAGAGCCGCATATGGACACGATGATCGGCAACGTCGATCAATATGTGCGCCGCCGTCTGACAGAAACCTCGCGCTAGGGTCCGCCCCCTATCGCCGCCCTGACACTCGGGGCGGCGCCTTTCCAGACAGGAGCCGCACAGATGGACTATGTCATCGCAATGGCCGACGAACTTGCGGTCGAAGCCATCGAAATTGCCAAACGCACCGGCGACGACCTGTTGGTCGACCAGATCGCAGAGGTTGTCGGCGCCTCGTCCTCGACCCTGCAGGAGGCTTTCATGACCGCCGTCCGCGTCCGCCGCGCGGAAGAGCGTGCCCGCGCCATTCTAGCCGACCGCGCCAGCAAGGCCGCAAAGCAGACACCGGCGCGGTAGATCGCCTGTTTTCCGCACGCTTATTTACCGTATACCACCGTATACCGACTTCCCAATTCGATCCCTTTAGGCTATGACGCCCGCAATGCGTGATTCAGCCATGTAAGGGACGCCTCTCCATGATCAAGATCAAAGTTGCAAACCCCGTCGTCGAGCTTGACGGCGACGAAATGACCCGGATCATCTGGGATATTATCAAGCAAAAGCTGATCCTTCCCTACCTCGACCTTGATCTGAAGTATTACGATCTGGCCATGGAAGTCCGCGACGAGACCAACGACCAGATCACCATCGACGCGGCCGAGGCGATCAAGACATACGGCGTTGGCGTCAAATGCGCCACGATCACGCCGGACGAGCAGCGGGTCGAGGAATTCGGCCTCAAGAAGATGTGGAAGTCGCCCAACGGCACAATCCGCAACATTCTTGGCGGTGTTGTGTTCCGTGCGCCGATCATCTGCAAAAATGTGCCCCGCCTTGTGCCCGGCTGGACCCAGCCCATCGTCATCGGCCGTCACGCCTTTGGCGACCAGTACAAAGCCACCGATTTCCTGATGCCCGGCCCCGGCACCCTGACGATGAAATTCGTCGGCGAAGACGGTCAGGTGATCGAGCATGAAGTGTTCAAAGCCCCCTCTTCGGGTGTGGCCATGGGCATGTACAACCTTGATGACAGCATCATGGATTTCGCCCGTGCTTCGCTGAACTACGGCCTGAATCTGGGCTGGCCGGTGTATCTGTCCACCAAGAACACCATCCTTAAGGCCTATGATGGACGCTTCAAGGATCTGTTCCAGAAGGTGTTCGAGGAAGAATTCGCCGACAAATTCAAAGCGAAGGGCATCACATACGAGCATCGCCTGATCGACGACATGGTTGCGTCCGCGATGAAATGGTCGGGCGGTTTTGTCTGGGCCTGCAAAAACTACGATGGCGACGTGCAGTCGGACACCGTGGCACAGGGCTTTGGCTCGCTTGGGCTGATGACCTCGGCGCTGATGACACCCGATGGCAAGGTCGTCGAGGCAGAGGCCGCGCACGGCACCGTCACGCGCCACTACCGCCAGCACCAGAAGGGCGAGGCCACATCGACGAACTCTATCGCGTCGATCTTTGCCTGGACCGGCGGCCTGAAGCACCGTGCGAAACTGGACAACAATGCCGAACTGATGGCCTTTGCAGAGACGCTGGAGAAGGTGACCGTCGACACTGTGGAAAGCGGTTTCATGACCAAGGATCTGGCACTTCTGGTTGGTCCCGATCAGAAATGGTTGACCACAGAGGGCTTCTTGTCGAAGGTGGATGAGAACCTTAACAAAGCCATGTAATATGATGTAAAGTAATGAAAAAGGCGGGAATTTACCCCGCCTTTTTCATGCCTGCGGCGCGGATATTTTTACCAAAAAGAGGATCAGGACGCGGGCGCGAAGGGTTCGATCGCAACACGGTCCCCGTCAAAGGTGCAAAAGCTGCCCGGCGGCACGGCCTGCCAGTCGTCTTCGCCGTCTTGCAGCGGTTCGGACACAACCGCGCGACCACGGCGCGTCTCGCTCCATTTATGGAACAGGGTCGGGGCCTTATCGTCCGAGGCGTAGCGCACCGCATAAAGCTTTTGCCCGTCCGACAACGCCGCCGTCAGGCGCATATGCGGCGCGGCACCGACGGCCTTCGACATCGTCTCGACCCGGCCTACGGCCCGCTCCAGTGCGCCCCTGGGGTCTGTCGCCAGCCCTTCTCCCAGGGCCAGCAGAAACAATGCCTCGCTGTCAGTCGCGCCTTTGCGGTGCGGGTATAGCGCGTCCGGGATCGCCATATCGGCCTGTTTGCGGAACATATCGAAGCCGCCGATCTGGCCGTTGTGCATGAAGGACCAGGCGCCCGAGACAAAGGGATGGCAATTGTTGCGGCTGGTTGCGGTGCCGGTTGACGCGCGGACATGGGCCAGAAACAGCGCCGATCGCACCTGGCTGGCCAGCGACCGCAGATTAGGGTCCGACCATGCCGGATAGACATCGCGGTACAGGCCCGGCTCTGCCCGCTGGTCATACCATGCGATCCCGAAGCCGTCGGCATTGGTCGACGTCGTGCACCGCGATGCGTTCTGCGACTGGGCGATCAATGAATGATCCGGGTCTGAGACGATCTCTGACAAAAAGATCGGGGAGCCAATATAGGCGGCCCATCTACACATTCACTGGCCTCTGCTCGGCTATGGGGATCGGGTTATTGCCCCCGATTATGGGTCTTGGCGTAAAGTCCGGCGATGATACCGCTTGCGGTCTTCTCGAACAAGCAAGGGATGATGGCATGGACCATCGCCGCCCCCGCCGCCGCAAAGAGTTTCAGCGAAAAGCTGCCGGCAAAGCGGGCGTGTTCCAGATAGGTCTCGTCGACCTTTTGTGGATGATCGAGGAAAATGCGGTTGATCATGTGCGTTTGTCCCATGCGGCATGTGGTTAAGGGGAAACATACACCGGGCGGGGCGGGATGTTTTCTCAAACATCGGGGGAAAATAATTTATATTGGGATATTTTCTGTTATAGGCTGTCCAGATGGAGACAATCGACCCGCTAGACCGCAAAATCCTTGGAGAACTGCAACGCAACGCGGATACCGCGCTTGAAGTGTTGGGCGAACGTGTGGGCCTGTCGCGCAATGCCGTCTGGCGCCGCGTCAAGGCGATGGAGGCACGCGGACTGATCCGCGCCCGCGTGGCGCTGCTGGACCCTGTGCAGCTGGGCCTTGGCCTGTCGGTGTTTATCCTGATCCGCACCGCGCGGCATGACCCCGAATGGCTGGCGGCCTTTGCCGCGGCAACGCGGGATATGCCGGAAATTCTGGGCGCTTACCGGATGACCGGCGATCTGGACTATCTGATCCGCGCCCGCGTGTCGGATGTGGCGGACTACGACGCGCTGTATCAAAGGCTGATCCGGCGGGTCGAGATGAAGGATGTCTCAGCCAGCTTTGTGATGGAAGAGATCAAGGAAACGACGCAGTTGCCACTGTGACGCTGGACAATCCCCCTGCGCTTTGTCAGCACTGTGGCCATGTCGCAAAATCACAACCACTCCCCGATCGAAGATGCCCAGGCCTTTGTCCTTGGCACCGCCCTATGCGCGTTAAGCGTGACAATGCTGACCCATCTGGGGCTGATCACCGGACAGACGGCGGGCCTTGCGGTGTTGCTGTCCTATGTTGGCGGGTGGTCGTTCGGGCCGGTTTTCTTTGTGATCAACCTGCCGTTCTATCTGCTGGCCTATCTTCGGATGGGGCCAAGGTTTACCGCGAAAAGCTTTGTCGCCGTCGGGCTTTTGTCGGTCTTTGCCCAGGTGATGCCTAGCCTTGTGCGGTTCGAACATCTGGATCCGGCCCTGGGGGCCTTGTTGGCTGGGGCGATTGCGGGGCTTGGCCTGATTGTGCTGTTCCGCCACGGGGCCAGTCTTGGCGGGGTGGGCGTTCTTGCGCTTTATCTACAGGACAAGACAGGGTTTCGCGCGGGCTGGACGCAACTGGGCTTTGACGCCATCCTGTTTTGCGCCGCTTATTTCCTTCTGGATGCGCGCATCGTCGCCTATTCGTTACTCGGGGCGGTGATTGTCAATCTTGTGATCGCGGTCAACCACCGCAAAGACCGTTACATCGCAACATAAGGGGCCGACCATGCCGACGCAGTATATCTATCTGGTGATTGCCGTGATGTTCGAAACCTTCGGCACCTCGTGCCTTCAGGCCAGCCAGCAATTCACGCGGTTCTGGCCCTCTGTCGGGGTGGTTGTGGGATTTGCCGGTGCCTTTGTGTTCCTCAGCCTGACGCTGAAATATATGCCTGTCGGAATCGTCTATGCGCTTTGGTCGGGACTGGGGATCGTTCTGATCGCGTTGATCGGGTTGGTGGTTTTTGGACAAAAGCTGGATTTACCCGCAATTTTCGGGATGACGCTTATTGTATCTGGTATTTTAGTCATTAATTTCTTCTCAAACAGCGCCACGCACTAGAACCGGCACTATGCCCCTAGCCTTTCGGGGGATTCAACGGTATGGCGCACCCAAATACATCCAAATCCAGAACAGGCGCCCTTTCATGGACCTTAGAAATATTGCGATCATCGCACACGTTGACCACGGCAAAACGACGCTGGTGGACGAGTTGCTGAAACAATCCGGTGCATTCCGCGAGAATCAGGCTGTGGCCGAACGTGCCATGGACAGCAACGACCTGGAGCGCGAGCGCGGGATCACCATTCTTGCGAAAGCCACCAGCCTTGAGTGGGGCGGCCTGCGCATCAACATCGTCGACACCCCCGGCCACGCCGACTTTGGTGGCGAAGTAGAGCGGATCCTGTCCATGGTGGACGGTGTTGTTCTGCTGGTTGACGCCGCCGAAGGCCCGATGCCACAGACCAAATTCGTGACCGCCAAGGCGCTTGCCCTTGGCCTTCGCCCGATTGTTGTCCTGAACAAGGTCGACAAGAACGACGCCGAGCCTGATCGCGCCCTGAACGAGGTCTTCGACCTGTTCGCCAACCTTGGCGCAGACGACGACCAGCTTGATTTCCCGGTGATGTATGCATCGGGCCGGTCCGGCTGGGCCGATATGGAACTGGACGGCCCGCGCAAGAACCTTGATGCCCTGTACAAGCTGATCGTGGATCACGTGCCCGCCCCCGCGCAGGTCGCGGCCCGCGCAGAGCCGTTCCGCATGCTGGCAACGACCCTTGGGTCCGACCCGTTCATCGGCCGCATCCTGACCGGTCGCGTTGAAAGCGGCACATTGACCGTCGGCGAGACGATCAAGGCCCTGTCGCGCACGCATGAAAAGATCGAGCAGTTCCGCGTCACCAAGATCATGGCGTTCCGCGGTCTGGGCCAGCAGGCAATCGACGCCGCCGAAGCAGGCGATATCGTGACCATCGCCGGCATGTCCAAATGTACCGTTGCCGACACGCTGTGCGCGATGGAACTTGACGTGGCCCTGCCCGCCCAGCCCATTGATCCGCCAACAATTTCGGTGACCTTCGGCATCAACGACAGCCCGCTGGCTGGCAAGGACGGCAAAAAGGTCCAGTCCCGCGTCATCCGCGAGCGTCTGATGAAAGAGGCCGAATCCAACGTCGCAATCCACGTCGAGGATTCGCCGCAGGGCGACTCGTTTATCGTGTCGGGCCGTGGCGAATTGCAGATGGGCGTTCTGATCGAAAACATGCGCCGCGAGGGTTTCGAACTTTCGATTTCTCGCCCGCAGGTGCTGTTTCAGGACATCGACGGCGTCCGGAACGAGCCGATCGAAGAAGCGACCATCGACGTGGATGACGAATACTCCGGCGTTGTGATCGAGAAACTGACCGGCCCGCGCAAAGGCGAACTGGTCGAGATGAAGCCGGCAGGCGTCGGCAAGACCCGCATCATCGCCCATGTGCCATCGCGCGGCCTGATCGGTTATCACGGCGAATTCCTGACCGACACGCGCGGCACAGGTGTTCTGAACCGTGTGTTCCACGCCTGGGCACCGCACAAGGGTGTGATCCCCGGTCGTCGCGCCGGTGTGCTGATCTCGATGGAATCGGGCATTTCGGTTGGCTACGCGATCTGGAAGCTGGAAGATCGCGGCAAGTTCTTCATTGGTGTTCAGGAACCGGTCTATACTGGTATGATCATCGGCGAGCACAACCGCGAGAACGACCTTGAGGTCAATCCGCTGCGTGCCAAGCAGTTGACCAACGTGCGCGCCTCGGGAACAGATGAAGCGACAAAAACAACCACGCCGGTTCGCCTGTCGCTGGAGCAAGCCATTGCCTATATCGACGATGACGAGTTGGTCGAGGTGACCCCGTTGGTTGTTCGGATGCGCAAGCGCTTCCTTGACCCGCATGAGCGCAAGCGCCAGTCGCGCGCGGGCTGATCGCAGGGCATAGAATACGAAAACGGCGGGTCATTGACCCGCCGTTTTTTTGTGTGGCAATCGCAGGATGACTGCGGCGCGGATATTTTCAGAACAAAGAAATCAAAGTTCTTCGACGATCACCAGATCCCGCTCGGACGCGCCGCGCGCATGGCTCAATGCCTCCTGATAGGCGGGCGAATTATAGCAGTCATGGGCGGCCTGAAGGCTTGGAAAACGGGCGACGACATTGCGCTTGCGATCATTGCCCTCGAGTTGCTCGTATTTTCCGCCGCGCACAAGAAACACGCCGCCGTGATCGGCAATCGCACCGGTCGCCAGCGCCGCGTATTTGCCGTAGGCCTCTTCATTGGTCACATGCACATGGGCAATCCAAAGTGCGGTCATCTCAACCCTCCATCACGGCAATCGCCGCCTTGATTGCGGCCTCGGCATTCGATGCATCCGCACCACCAGCCTGCGCCATATCGGGACGGCCACCGCCCCCTTTGCCGCCAAGCTCCGCTGCTGCGACCTTGACCAGATCTACTGCCGACACCCGCGACGTCATGTCATCAGTCACCCCGGCCGCAACAGCCGCCTTGCCACCCGCATCCGCGATCAACAAAACAGCGCCTGACCCCATCCGGGCCTTGTGCGCATCAATCAACGCCGGAAGATCCTTGCCACTCACGCCGGAAAGAACTTGAGCTATGAATGGTATACCATTGATTTCATTCATTTCTACCCCGGCTTGCCCCCCGCCAGACATGGCAAGTTCCCGGCGAAGCTGCGCAACCTCGTTCTGAAGGGCCTTGCGTTCCTCCATCATTATGCGGACCCGTGCAGGCACATCGGCAATCGGGGATTTCAGCGAGGTCGCAATGTCGGACAATGCCCGCTCCTGCGCCCGCAGATAGTCCAGCGCAGCCTGACCTGTCAGCGCTTCGATCCGACGCACGCCGGCAGCCGACGCGCTATCGCCAAGGACGACCAGAACCCCAATGTCGCCGGTTTGGCGCACATGGGTGCCGCCGCACAGCTCCAGCGAATAGGTCATGCCGTCGGCCCCCTTGCCCGATCCGCGCTCGCGCCCCATAGAAACCACACGCACCTCGTCGCCGTATTTCTCGCCGAACAGCGCCTGTGCACCCAAGGCGCGAGCGTCATCTGGAGACATGATCCGCGTGTCGACGGGGGTGTTTTGCCGGATATAGTCGTTCACCTCGGCTTCGACCTGCGCCAGCTCGGCCTCGCTCATCGCCTTGGTGTGGCTGAAATCGAACCGCAGGCGGTCATCGGCATTCAATGATCCGCGCTGCGCCACATGGGTACCAAGCGCGTTGCGAAGTGCCTCGTGCAGCAGATGCGTGGCCGAATGGTTGGCACGAATCGCCGACCGGCGCGCGTGATCCACAACCAGTTCAGCACCCTGCCCGACCTCTATGGCGCCTTTGGTAATTTCGGCTATATGCATGAAAACACCCGCAGATTTCCGAGTTTCAATGATGCGCGCGGCACCACCTTCAACCTTCATCTCGCCGCTGTCCCCCACCTGACCGCCACTTTCCGCATAAAACGGCGTCTGGTTCAGGACAATCGCAATCCTGGCACCCAGGCCCGCGCGATCAACCGGCTTGCCATCCTTGACGATGGCAAGAATTTGCCCCTCTGCCACTTCGGTGTCGTAGCCCAGAAACTCGGTCGGGCCATGTTTGTCGGCCAGATCGAACCAGATCGCCGCATCGGCGGTCTCGCCCGATCCCGACCAGGCGGCCCGTGCCTTGGCCTTTTGCTCCTGCATGGCTGCGTCAAAGCCCGCGATGTCAACCGCCCGGCCTTTTTCGCGCAACGCATCCTGTGTCAGGTCAAGCGGAAAGCCATAGGTATCGTAAAGTTTGAACGCCGCCGCCCCCGGCAAGGCCGCGCCTTCGGGCAGCCGCGCCAGTTCGTCGTCCAGCAGGTGCAGACCGCGGTCAAGCGTCTGCTTGAAACGGGTTTCTTCCAGCCTCAACGTTTCCTCGATCATCGATTGGGCGCGGCCCAATTCGGGAAAGTGCGCGCCCATCTGGCGAACCAATGCCGGCACAAGGCGGTGCATCAAAGGCTCTGTCGCGCCCAAAAGATGTGCATGCCGCATAGCACGACGCATAATCCGGCGCAGCACATAACCCCGACCCTCGTTCGATGGCATCACACCATCCGCCATAAGAAAAGATGTGGATCGCAGGTGGTCGGCAATCACGCGATGATGCACCTTGCCAGGACCATCTGGATCAACCGAGGTCGCATGGGCAGATGCCTCGATCAGGCTGCGCATCAGGTCCGTATCATAGTTGTCGTGCTTGCCCTGCAACAATGCCCCGACCCGCTCCAGCCCCATGCCGGTGTCGATCGACGGCTTTGGCAGCGCCTCGCGGCGGCCATCTTCGAATTGCTCGAACTGCATGAACACAAGGTTCCAGATCTCAATGAACCGGTCGCCATCCTCGTCTGGGCTGCCCGGAGGGCCACCGGCAATATGGTCACCGTGATCGTAGAAAATCTCGGTACACGGGCCACACGGACCAGTCGGCCCCATCGACCAGAAGTTGTCATTGGTCGGAATACGGATGATCCGGTCGTCCGGCAGGCCAGCGTATTTCTTCCAGATGTCCGCCGCCTCGTCATCTGTGTGGTAAACGGTAACCAGCAGGCGGTCTTTGTTAATGCCGAATTCTTTGGTTATCAGGTCCCAGGCATAGGGAATTGCCTGTTCCTTGAAATAATCGCCAAAGCTGAAGTTCCCGAGCATCTCAAAAAAAGTGTGGTGGCGCGCCGTGTAGCCGACATTGTCCAGATCGTTATGCTTGCCGCCGGCGCGAACGCATTTTTGACTTGTCGTCGCGCGTGAATAAGGACGGTGCTCGACGCCGGTAAAGACGTTTTTGAACTGAACCATGCCAGAATTGGTGAACATCAACGTCGGATCATTGCGCGGCACCAGTGGAGAGCTGTCCACCACCGCGTGATCGTTTTTTGCGTAAAAATCAAGGAAGGTGGAGCGAATATCGTTCAGGCTTGGCATGGGGCAAGGTCTCTGCGCGTTGGATCAGGGGTTGGGTCGGTCTATCCCCGCAATCTAAGCCTGTCCACCATAAGAAAAAAGGTCGAAGCAGCATTTGCTTCGACCTATTGTTCTTAATTTACAGAAATGCGGTCAACCTTCGACTAGATCATCGCCATTATCGCTATCATCGCCACCGCTGCTGTCAAACTCCAGCCCATGCGATGCGCGGATCTTATCCTCGATTGCAATTGCGATATGCGGATTTTCTTTCAGGAAGGTCTTCGAGTTTTCCCGGCCCTGCCCGATACGCTCGTCCCCGTAAGAGAACCATGCACCGGATTTCTCGACCACACCGGCCTTTACACCAAGGTCAAGCAACTCGCCTGTCTTGGAAATGCCTTCGCCGTACATGATGTCGAACTCGACCTGTTTGAAGGGCGGTGCCACCTTGTTTTTGACGACCTTAACCCGGGTTGCGTTGCCTACAACCTCGTCCCGGTCCTTGATCGCGCCAATCCGGCGAATATCAAGCCGGACCGAAGAATAGAATTTCAGCGCATTGCCACCAGTTGTCGTCTCGGGGCTACCGAACATCACGCCGATCTTCATGCGAATCTGGTTGATGAAAATCACCGTGCATTTGGTCCGGCTGATCGACCCGGTCAACTTGCGCATTGCCTGACTCATCAGTCGGGCGTGAACACCAACACTGCTATCACCCATATCGCCCTCAAGCTCTGACTTCGGCGTCAGGGCCGCGACAGAGTCGATGACGATCATGCTGACCGCGCCGGAACGCACCAGCGTATCGACGATTTCCAGCGCTTGTTCGCCCGTATCGGGTTGAGAGATCAACAATTCGTCAAGATTGACCCCCAATTTCTTGGCATATCCCGGATCAAGCGCATGTTCCGCGTCAACAAAAGCGCATACGCCGCCTTTCTTCTGCTCTTCTGCGATGCAATGCAGAGTCAACGTCGTCTTGCCCGAACTTTCCGGGCCATAAACTTCGACAACGCGGCCCTTTGGAAGGCCACCGATTCCAAGGGCGATATCGAGCCCGAGGGAACCAGTCGACGTAGATTCAATTTCCTGAACCGCGCCGTTCTGCCCCAGTTTCATGATCGAGCCTTTGCCGAACTGACGTTCGATCTGGGCCAGCGCAGAATCGAGCGCCTTTTGCTTTTCGGAATCGCGCTTGGTATTCATGCTGAGGAGTTCTGCCGTTGCCATTTTAATTCAGTCCCTTATTCCACACCCTGGGTCGGGCGGCAATGATTGCCTTTGTTCTTCTCTTGTTCTCATTTCTTATGGGATCAAAAGAAGAACATTTCAACATATTTCTTCATGACCCATCTTTTTCCCAAATAGGTTAAGGAGTAGTTTACAGTGCAGTGACGGTGTGGAATTTTGTGAGAGTTGGACTGCTATATGCTTGTTTTCTGGAAGGAAAATCTGGTTCTTCTGGCCGTGCCGAAGACCGGAACCACCGCCCTTTCCGAGGCATTGGCACCACATGCATCGACGATCATATCGGATCCACCCATCCTGAAACACGCACCCATCTATCGGTATAACCGGTTTTTACGCCCGTTTTTCGAGGGTGTCGGCGGGCAAGAAATTGAAACCGTGGCGATGATCCGGGAACCCGTCGACTGGCTGGGCAGTTGGTACCGGTATCGCAGGCGACCGCATTTGAACGGCAACCCGAACAGCACAGCCGGGATCAGCTTTGATACCTTTGTCGACGCCTATCTGATGGGCAAGCGGCCCGCGTTCGCCGAGGTCGGATCGCAGGCGAAGTTTGTCACAGGAGCAGACGGCGCGGTGGGTGTCGACCATCTGTTTTGCTACGAACAACCTGACCGGCTGATCCGGTTTCTGGAGGATCGCCTTCAGATCACCCTCGTCCTGCCCCGCAGCAATGTCTCGCCCCGAATGGATGTAACACTTTCACCCGAGATCGAAGCACGTCTGCGCCGAAAGCGCGCCGACGAATTCGCCATCTGGGAGGCGTCGCGTCGCCGCCTGTAACGCGGATTGTCCGCGATACACCGCCTATTGCAGTTGGTTTTGCACGGTCAGCGTCAAATCTTTCAGCGAGAACGGTTTGGGCAGGAACACAGAGTTCGGAATGCTGATCTGCGCATCGGCAAAGGATTCCTCGGCATAGCCCGAGACGAACACCACCTTGACCCCCGGCCTGTCCATCAATGCCTTTTTCACCCAGCTTGGTCCGTCCAGCCCCGGCATGATAACATCGGTCACAAAAAGATCGACGGTCAGGTTCTTGTCCTCGAGGGTGCGCAGCGCCTCCTCGGCATTTTCGGCCTCCAGCACGGTGTAGCCCCGCATCCTTAGCGCCCGGGAGGCAAAGGCGCGGACCGGCGCCTCGTCCTCGACAAGCAGCACGACCCCCTCCTGCGGGGTGCCCATATTCGGCACAGAAGTTACGGCACGCTTGGCAACAGGTTCGATGGGGCGGTCAAACACCGGGAAATACAGGGAAAAACACGACCCCGTGCCAATGGCACTGTCGACAAAAATAAACCCGCCGGATTGCTTTACAATTCCATAGGCCGTGGACAGGCCCAAACCGGTTCCCTCTCCCTGTCGTTTTGTCGTGAAGAACGGTTCGAAAATTTTTGGAATCTGGTCCGGGGGAATTCCCGTTCCCTGGTCGGTCACAGTGACCAAAACGTAATTTCCCGCCGGCACAACCACACGGTCACGGGCCAACGGCACGACAAGACGGCGGGTTTCCGTTTCGATCCGGATATCGCCCCCCGCAGGCATGGCGTCCCGTGCGTTGACCACCAGGTTCATCAGCACCTGTTCCAGCTGTCGCTTGTCCGCGCGGATCGGCAAAAGCGCCGGATCATGCGTTAGGGAAAGCGAGACCGTCTCGCCCACCAGCCGGTTCAGAAGATGCGTCAGATCGGCCAGCGTGTCGCGGAGGTCAAGAACTTGCGGCTGAAGGTTCTGTTTGCGCGAAAATGCCAGCAACTGGCCAACAAGCGAGGCGGCGCGATTGGAATTCTGGCTGATCTGCACAAGATCGCCGTATTCGGGGTCATTCTCGTCGTGGCGCAGCATCAGCAGGTCGCAGTGGCCTGAAATCGCGGTCAACAGATTGTTGAAATCATGCGCCACGCCCCCTGCCAACTGGCCAATCGCCTGCATTTTCTGGCTTTGGACAAACTGGGCCTCCAGTGTCTTCAACTCTGTCGCGTCCACCAGCACCGCGACCAGCATCGGCTGATCGTCCTCGATCACCCGGCCAAGCGTCACCTGCAGGTACACCTCGGACGGGGGCCGGGTGGCGCGCAGAACCTCTGGATGGTTCAGCCCGCGCCCGGCCGCGGCATCCTGCAACCAGTCCGCGACACTGCGCCCCAATCCCTCGACAAGGTCCGACAGAACCGTTTCTGGTGCGACCGGATCATCCAGCAAGGCCCGTGCCAACCGGTTTGCCATCCTGATCTTTCCATCAGGCGCTATTTTCAACATAGGAACAGGCAGTTCATCGAAGAATTGCCAATCCACAACCGCGCTTTGGGTCGCAGTTCCGCGCAGAATATAGATTTCGCGCCGACCTGCGGCGCTGTCGTATTCCGCCACCACAGCATGGCATTTGCCCTCTGCCGACGAAATCTCGTTCAGCTGGCCCGACCGCAACGGCAGACCCGGAAAGATCCGGTCAAGCGTCTTGGGCCGCCCCCCCAGCATCTCCCGCATCGCCTCGTTCATGAACAGGACGGTTCCGGATTTACTGGCCGTCAGCATCGGAACGGTCAGGGCATCTGTGCTGCGGGCGGGTCCGCGATCGGCGATGTCCTCGACCCGCCACAAATATCCGCTTTGGCCGATCTGATGCACGGAGAGGCGGATATGGCCGCGCTTGGTCACAGAATCTTCTGTCGCGGCACCAAAGGCGCTGGCGCGGTTTTGAAGCCGGAACACGATCTCTGTCGGATTGGCGAAGAAATCCGCGATACATCCGGCAAGGCTTTGACCGGGTGTGGTTCCGAACCGGTCCTTTGCCGAGGCGTTGCAATAAAAGACCTCGCCATCGGGATCAGCCAAAAATCCCGGAGAGGCGTCATGCGCAATGAACAATGCCGTCGTGCTGCAAAGCTGTTGATGGCTGCGGTTCTGGTGTGCGCTCAGCACCCGCACAGCCAGCACCGCCACCCCAAAACTGACCCCGGTCGCCAATAGCACCAACCCGATCAAAACGTCGGGAACTATGACCGAAGCACCAAGAAGAACGGTCGAAAACACGGCCAGAAGACCTGATCGCGGTGCCAGCCTGCCAGAGACCCGCGTCAGTTCTGGCATCAGATCCGCCGGATGCGCCACGCTCAACCCTTTCTTCGATTCGTTCGACCGCAATTCTCGGTCCCAAATCGTTAAGCGCCGATTAAGTCGAAAAATTGAGCGAAAAAAACCATTCCAGGTTGATTATTCAGGAATTCACACACGCGTCAATAGTGCGATAAAAAAGCCGTCCCCGCCGTCAATCGGTGTAAGGCGCCGTTTTTCAAGCAATTTCCAACCCGCGCGATGTGACAGAAAGGCGTCGATCTGCGACGCGTTCTCGTCCTTGAGCAACGAGCAGGTCGCGTAGGCAAGAACGCCACCTTTCGCCACATAACCCGCTGCTTTATCTAGTATTTCTCCTTGCAACCGGACCAATTGGCGCAACCGGTCATCAGTCAGCAGCCATTTCGCCTCGGGCGCGCGCCGCCACGACCCGCTGCCCGAACAAGGCACATCCAGAAGGACCAGATCAAAGGGCGCGTGGCCGGCGATGTCGGAGGTGCGCAAACGGGTCACCTCGACGCCCGCACGCGCGGCGCGCACGGGCAAATCGGCCATGCGGCGGGATTCTATGTCATGGGCAAAGAAGGTGGCATCGGCACGGGCCGCCATCGCCAAAGTCTTGCCGCCGCCCCCCGCACAATAGTCCAGAACGCGGGCGCCGGTGCGCAGCGGCAGCATATCCGTTATCGCCTGAGACGCAGCGTCCTGCAATTCGACCAGCCCCAGGGTATAGGCCTGTGAGTTCTGGATTCTTCTTGCGTTTTCAGTGACATCCAAGGCGGTGTTCGACAAGGGATGCGGCACTGTGACAATGCCCTCGGCGGCCAGTGATGCGACGGCATCGTCGCGGGTTCCCGCGCGTAGATTGACTCGCAAAAACACAGGCGCACGGTGGCGCAGACTGTCGCACACCGCCTCGAAATCCCCCGACAAAGAGGCCATCAACGGCGGTGCGAGCCAGTCGGGAATGTCCAGCCGCACATTGCGCGGCATCTCGGTGCGGGGCGGCTGTTGCTCTGCCTCGCTCTGGGGCGCGGGCGCGTGCCCTTCGCCATTGAAAAACAACGCAGGATCAGCGCCTTGCGCGCGTAAGCTGCCAAGCATCACGGCGCGGCCATCCGCCCCGCCGCCCAGAAAGGCGCAGGACCTGCGGCGGCGCAGCGCGTCGAATACATGATCGCGCACGGCGGCACGGTCTTTTGACCCGGCAAAACGGCTGCCACGCGCCCAGTTCGTCAGCGCGCGTTCAGCCGCATAGCCTTTGGCGACCTGATCCAGAACCTCGATTGCGGCACTGATCCGCGCGGCGGGCGTCACGCGCCGAACCTGGCATTAAGAAAAACACTCAAGCCACTGATATTGATTACGTCTATCATCATAAATTCCGGATTCCGGTTTCCGTTTTGCAGGTCGAACCCTTGGCCTTCTTCCGCGCCCGATCATTTGGGCCGCGTGTTCTTGCCGCCGTTCTATCGCTATACCAGCCCGAATAAAAGACCACGCCGACCGGCGCAAGACACGCGAAGCCATCGATAAGACCGGAAAACAGCGGCTACTTGGAAAACAGCACCGGCACCTTTGCCTTCTCCAGCAGGTCGCGCGTGACGGCCCCGATCACAAAGTCATAGGCGCGGGAATGTCCGAACGCCCCCGATGCGATCAGGTCCGCGCCCTGCTCGAATGCGACCTCCATCAGGACATCACCTGTGCCGGACCCCGCCTTGGGCCGGGTTATCATGTTCACCTTGTAGCCGTGCCGGTCCAGCGCCGCAGCCAAATCCTGTCGCAAGACAGTTTCGCCGTGCGTGCTGTTGCCCTCGGGGCCGACGAAAAGAATATCGACCGCCGCACCGGGAGACAGAAGTGCAAGTGCCTCGTGGGCGGCACGGGTCGCCTCGCGGGTATTGCTCCAGCCGATCAACAGGTGCCGGACGACGCCAAACTCGGTCTTGCCCCGTGGCAACACCAGCACCGGACGCCCCGACTCACGGATCGCCTGTTCCTGTAGGCGGGTCTGGTCGCGTTGGCCGGTTTCGGGGTCCACTTGCCCCATGACGACCAGATCGGCGGCTCGCAGATGGTTCAGCAGGAAATCTCCCGCCCCGATCATGGTCACATCCTGCTCTCGCCAGCCCGACACGAAATCCTCGAGCCGCGTGAAATGGTCGAACGTCTTCTTGATCGCGGCGGTCTCTTCCATCTGCCATTCAAGGAACATCGGCCCGACAAGGTCAGGCACCCCCATATCGGCCCCCGAATAGGGCACAAACGGCTCTACCGGATGCACGCCGATCAGATGCGCATCCCATGTTTCAGCCAGCGCGCAGGCCGCTGGCACCAGCCATTCGGCCTCAGGGGCGGTCATAAGTCCGACGGCGATTGTCTTGATCGGCATATCAATGTCCTTGGCGCGGCCCGGGGTCGGCGATGGCCGGTTCGGGGGTGATGGTCATAGCGGGGTTAGCGTTAGATAAGTGACACACTATCCGCACCCCGCGCGCCCGCATTGACAGCAATCAATCGCGATCCGGCGAACCGACCTTGCGAACTGAGGCCCGCTTTGCCGCCGTCTTGCGCCGCAGGGGCGGGAAATCGTCGGGTGTCAGGCTTTCAAGGGTCAACAGCATCGCCGCACCGGCCAACAGATCTGCCTTTCGCGCGGTCAGGATCGCAGTGGCCCGCCCATAGCTTTCGGCGATCAGCGCACGAACGGCAAGATCGACCTCGCGGGCGGTCTCTTCGGAATAGTCCTTTGGCCGCGCGTCAAAGTTTTTGTCGCCCAGCCATCTCAGCGGGCGATCCTCCAGAACGACATTCCCGATATCCTTTGCCATGCCGAACCGCGTGACACATTCGCGGGCAATATCGGTCACCTTTGCCAGATCGTCGGCGGCACCGGTCGAAATCTCGTGGAATACCAGCTGTTCGGCAGCCCGCCCCGCCAAAAGAACGACCATCCGGTCCTTCAGGTCGGAAAGGGTGATCAGAAACCGGTCTTCGGTCGGGCGTTGCAAGGTATACCCCAGCGCCCCGACAGATCGCGGAATGATCGACACTTTGTGCACCGGATCGGCGCTTGGCAAGGACGCGGCGGCAAGCGCATGACCCATTTCATGATGCGCGACGCGGGTCCGCTCGTCGGGGTTCATCAGCCGCGTCCGGCGCTCTGCCCCGGCAATGATCCGCTCGACCGCTGCGGTGAAATCGTCAAGCGAGACGGCACCCGCCCCGCGCCGCGTCGCGATAATCGCGGCCTCGTTCACCAGATTGGCAAGGTCCGCACCGGTAAAGCCTGTGGTGATGCCGGCAATCTGGTCAAGGTCCAGCCCCTTGTCGGCCTTGACCTTGCGCATATGCACCCGAAGGATCTGTTCGCGGCCTTTCCGTTCGGGCCGATCCACGACGATTTGCCGGTCAAACCGGCCAGAGCGCAGCAAGGCCGGGTCAAGGATTTCGGGGCGGTTGGTTGCGGCCAGCAACACGATGCCTACTGTGGGGTCGAACCCGTCCAGTTCCGACAACAGCTGGTTCAGCGTCTGCTCTTTTTCATCGTTGCCGCCAAACCCGGACACCGCCGATCGCGCCCGCCCCAGCGCGTCCAGTTCGTCCACGAAAATGATGCAGGGCGCCGCCTTTCGCGCCTGATCGAACAGGTCACGCACGCGGGCGGCACCGACGCCCACGAACATCTCGACAAACTCGGCCCCCGAAATCGAGAAGAACGGCACCCCCGCCTCGCCCGCGATGGCCCGCGCCAGCAGCGTCTTGCCGGTGCCCGGCGGCCCCACCAACAAAATCCCCTTGGGAATGCGTGCCCCGAGACGGCCATAGGTGTCGCGGTCATTCAGGAAGGATACGATCTCCTGCAACTCTGCCTTGGCCTCGTCCACCCCGGCCACATCATCAAAGGTCACGCCGGTATCACGCTCGACATAGACCTTGGCGCGTGACTTTCCGATATTGACCAGACCGCTGCCCCCCTGTTGGGCGGCGATGCGGCGGAACAGCACCGACCAAATCCCGAAAAACACCAGCGTCGGCAGGATCCACGACAAGGACGCGCCAAGCCAGGTCTGGTCGCTTGCGCCGCCTATGGTCACGCCGTATCGTTCCAGCCTCTCGGCAAAATCGGGATCGACCCGCGTGGTGACGAACTGGTCTATGCCGTCCATCGGAACGGTGAAACGGCCCGTGATCTGGGTTTCCGTCACCGTGACAGAGGCAATCTCGTGCGCCTCCAGATGGGCGATGAAATCGCTGTAATCAATGACTGCGGTGGTGCGATAGGCGATCCAGTACTGGAACCCCAGCATCAGAACAGCCACGGCCACCGCATAGCCGATGCTGAACTTTAGCTTCTTTTCCATCCGTCCGACCCCCGTGGCGCCATCGCCCGTATGCACCACGCAGCATGACCGCGTTCGGGGTGCCGCGCCTTGATATCGGTCAAACCGGAAACCGCCTGCCGTTGACCCGCGTCAATGCACAGGCTGCGGATCTGCGTGCCTTAATGGGCGCGACTTGCCCCTGACGGAAAGGACCCCGATGCATCTGTCGTTTCACGGTGCCGCATCCGAAGTGACAGGATCCTGTCACCTGCTGGAGGCCGCCGGCAAAAAGGTTCTGGTCGATTGCGGGCTGTTTCAGGGCAGCGACACGCAAGAGGCCGCCAACCTGGCCGATTTCGGGTTCAATCCCGCAAAGATCGACATCGTGTTGCTGACCCACGCGCATCTTGATCACTGCGGGCGCATTCCCTTGCTGGTCAAGCGCGGCTTTCGCGGGGAAATCATCTCCACCGCCCCCACGCGCGAGCTGGCAAAGCTGGTGATGCTGGACGCCGCCCATATTCAGGAAGAGGACGCCAAACATGCGTCAAAGCACCGGCAACGTCAGGGCGGACAGCCGGTGGCCCCGTTGTTCGATGAACAAGACGTGCTGCGTGCGCTGGATGCCTTTGGTCGCATCGCCGTCTTGGATCGGCCGATCGAACTGGCCAAAGGGATCAGCGCGGAATTTATCAATGCGGGGCATATCCTTGGCGCGGCCTCTATTGTTTTGGATGTGACAGAGGCGCAAAAAAGCCGCCGCATCGTATTTTCCGGCGATCTTGGCAATTCGGGCCGGCCCGTGCTGCACGATCCGACGCCCCCGCCCAAGGCGGATTACGTCATTATGGAAACCACCTACGGCGACCGCAATCACAAGGCCTTTGATGCCACGGTCACGGAATTTCTGGATGCCGTCCGTCAAACCCTTGCCCGTGGCGGCAACGTCGTCATCCCGACCTTCGCACTGGAACGGTCGCAGGAAATCCTGTTCCACCTTGCGCAAGCGGTCGAGCAAGATCAGTTGCCACGGAATTTGCCGGTCTTTCTGGACTCGCCCATGGCCATTTCCGCCACCGGCATATTCAGGCAGTTCCCCTACGCGTTCAAAGACGCCTTTCGCACCCAGATCATGTCCGGCAAAGACCCGTTCGCCCTGCCCAATCTGCAATTCACCCGTCAGGTCGAGGAATCAAAGCAGATCTCGCGCATCCGGCAAGGCGCGGTCATTCTGGCGGGATCGGGGATGTGCAGCGGTGGCCGCGTGCGCCACCACTTGCGCAGTAATCTGTGGCGACCGGAATCGAGCGTGATTTTCGTGGGTTTCGCTGTCGAAGGCACGTTGGCGCGCCAGATCATCGACGGTGCGCAACAGGTCAGCCTGTTTGGTGAGGATGTCGTCGTAAATGCCAGAATTCACTCAATAAACGGGTTTTCCGCCCACGCGGACCAGACAGAGCTTTTGTCATGGCACAGCCAGACCGGCACGCCGGGAACAACGTTTCTGGTCCACGGCGAACCGGCCACGGCGATGCCCGCCATGGCGGACTGCCTGAAAAAGCGCAACGCGGCGACGCTGATCCCGACCCTTCATCAACGGGTGACGCTTGACTAGGCCCGGCGCATCCTCTCTGTCGGGCGCCGGATTTCTTTGCTATTGGTCTGCCTCTTGCAGTTCAGCAGGGGCGCTTTGTGACCATACTATCGACCCTATTCGTGCTGTTTTTCAGCGCCTTTACCTCTGCCACGCTGTTGCCGGGATCATCCGAGGCGGTGCTGCTGGCGTTTCTGGTCGCGGACCAGTCGCAGGTCGCCCTGCTGGTTCTGGTCGCGACGGCGGGAAACGTGCTTGGCTCTGTGGTGAACTGGTGGATCGGCGGCTTTTTGTCGGGCTATCGCGACCGCAGCTGGTTTCCGGTGAAACAGGCCGACTTCGAGCGGGCGAAACTATGGTATGCTCGTTACGGTGTCTGGTCCTTGCTGATGTCCTGGGTGCCCGTCATCGGCGACCCGCTAACCGTGGTCGCAGGGGCCATGCGGATAAATATAGCGCAATTTCTGATGCTTGTGACCCTTGGCAAGGGGTTTCGCTATAGCCTGATCGCATTGGCCTATATGCACTGGCAGGGAGTTTAGGCCTGCTGACAAAGCAAGTTCGACCGCGTGGGCACAAGCCGGACAATGGTTCATATTTGCCATCTTTAGACGGCGCGAAGACCCTCGCGCCGTCTAAGTGTTTGTTCGTCTACCCGATCCGGTAGTTCGGGCTTTCGCGTGTGATCTGCACGTCATGCACGTGGCTTTCCTTCAGCCCCGCACCGGTGATCCGCACAAAGTTGCAGTTCCGGCGCATCTCGGCGATGGTGCCGTTGCCGGTATACCCCATCGCGGCCCGCAAACCGCCGACCAGCTGATGCACAACCGCACCGGCAGAGCCTTTGTAGGCCACCTGCCCCTCGATCCCTTCGGGCACCAGCTTGTCGCTGGCCGCATCCTTTTGGAAATAACGGTCGGCAGAGCCGCGCGCCATCGCACCAAGGCTGCCCATGCCACGGTAGCTTTTGAAGGTGCGGCCCTGATACAGAATAACCTCGCCCGGCGACTCGTCCGTGCCGGCAATCATCGAACCGACCATTGCGCAAGACGCGCCCGCCGCGATCGCCTTTGCAAAATCGCCCGAGAATTTAATCCCGCCGTCGGCAATAATCGGCGTGCCCGTGTCGTCGCCCGCCTTGGCGCAATCCATGATCGCGGTCAGCTGCGGCACACCCACACCGGCCACCATGCGCGTGGTGCAGATGGAACCGGGGCCGATGCCGACCTTGATCGCATCCGCGCCCGCGCCGATCAATGCACGTGTGGCCTCGGCTGTGGCGACGTTGCCGGCCATGACCTGCACATTGCTTGACAGCGCCTTGATCCGTGCGACGGCAATCGCAACGCCTTCGGAATGGCCATGCGCGGTGTCGATCACGATCAGATCGCAGCCCGCGTCGATCAACGCCTGCGACCGCTCGAAACCCGCATCCCCCACGGTCGTCGCTGCGGCAACCCGCAGGCGCCCCATCTCGTCCTTGCAGGCATGGGGGTTCAGAACGGCGGTTTCGGTGTCTTTCAGCGTCAAAAGGCCGGTCAACTTGCCCTCGGCATTGGTGACCAGCAGCTTTTCGATGCGCCGCGCCTTCATCAGCGACTTGGCACTATCCAGATCGGCAGGCTCGCGCAGCAGGGCCAGATTGTCGGCGGTCATCATCGCGTGCACCGGCGTTTTGTCGTCGGTGGCAAAGCGCATGTCGCGGTTGGTGACGATGCCGACAACGCGCCCCGCTTCGTCGACCACAGGAAACCCGGTGACGTTATAGCGGGCCTGAAACGCCTTGGCATCAGCCAGCGTCTGGTTCGGCGTCAGGGTGATCGGGTTGAAGACAACACCGGATTCAAACCGTTTGACGCGGCGCACCTCGTCGGCTTGCTCTGCCACGTCCAGATTGCGGTGCACAACGCCGATGCCCCCCGCCTGCGCCATGGCAATGGCCATTTTGGACTCGGTCACTGTGTCCATCGCCGACGACAAAAGCGGGATCGTCATGCGGATGGATTTGGTGACAAAGGTGGATGTATCTGCCGTGGACGGCAGAACAGAACTTGCGGCCGGAACCAGCAAAACATCGTCAAAGGTAAATGCCTCGCGAATCTCCATTGGGGTCTCCTTGGGAGTTTTCGTTTGACAAGTTCCTATTTCACGAAGTCCCGGCGGGGGAAACCCTATAATAGCGCTACAGTCCGCCCGACATGCCGGATTTTCCGGCGGCAGCGGTTGATGTGACCTGCCCCGACCTCATCTATTACATCAAGATAACAGTCTAACCAGCTGCGTTCTTTGCACGATCTGCCAATCCGCGCAGCGCTGCCGCGAACAAAGGCACATCACCGCCCACCCCAAGGAAGGTCACGCCAAGGCGCCTGTAATAGCCGAACTGGTCCTCGTTGAAGGTGATAATGCCCGCCACCTTGCCCGCCGCCCTGATCCGGGTGATCACGTGCTCGATAGCCGCGACAACCTCTGGCGCGCTGGCATTGCCCAGAAACCCCATATCGGCGGACAGATCGGCGGGACCGATGAACACCACGTCGATCCCCTCGGTGCCGGCAATGGCGTCGATGTTGGCGACCGCGGCGGCGCTTTCGACCTGCACCATCAGACAGATCTGCTGATTGGCGGTTTTTGCGTAGTCGCCGATGGCATTGAACCCCGACGCGCGGGCAAGCGCAGACCCCAGGCCCCGCACCCCGTCGGGCGCATAGCGCACCGCCCGAACCATCGCGGCGGCCTGTTCGCCGGTGTCAACCATCGGTACCAGAACCGACTGCGCCCCCAGATCCAGCACCTGTTTCAGCATCCACGCCTCGCCCACGGGCACCCGAACCACGGGTTGCGCGGGGGCGCCGTTCATCGCCTGCAATTGCGCCAGAAAGGTCGTGACCGTGTTCGGCCCGTGTTCTCCGTCGATCAGGCACCAGTCAAAACCCGCGTGCGCGGCAATCTCGGCCACGATCGGATTGGCCAGCCCCATCCAAAGACCGACCTGCATTTCGCCGCGCTGCAATGCGGCTTTCAGGGTGTTGATCGGTGCCGGCATCTGGTTAGCCCTTTCTTGAAATGTCTTACATAAATATCGTGGAATCTCATCATGTGCAGTTTTTTGTCTGGACCTGACGGCAGGTCTCGGTAGTTTAACGTCAATAAACATAAAAATCTGGGAGGATCTACACATGAAGAAACTGCTTTCTCAAGCAGCGGTGGCGGCATTGGCCGTTTCGTTCGCAGGCGAAGCCATGGCAACCGAATGGAACGTGTCCCTGTGGGGCAAGCGCCGCGCCTTTACCGAACATGTTGAAAAGCTGGCGGAACTGGTTTCGGAAAAAACCAATGGCGAGTTTACCCTGAACATCAGCTATGGCGGCCTGTCCAAGAACACCGAAAACCTTGATGGTATTTCGATCGGCGCCTTCGAGATGGCGCAATTCTGTTCCGCCTATCACCCCGACAAAAACCCCACCCTGATGGTGCTGGACCTGCCGTTCCT
Source organism: Pseudogemmobacter sp. W21_MBD1_M6 (assembly GCF_052119585.1). NCBI lineage: Bacteria > Pseudomonadati > Pseudomonadota > Alphaproteobacteria > Rhodobacterales > Paracoccaceae > Pseudogemmobacter > Pseudogemmobacter sp. W21_MBD1_M6. The sequence goes on from NZ_JBGQOJ010000020.1 coordinate 41,890, forward strand.
TGGCGTCGAGACGCTGAAGCAGGAAGGCGATCTGGATCTGGCGCTGTATCAGCATCCTGAGGCCGTCAAGGATCTGGCGCGCTGGAATGCGCAGGCCATTTTGGCGTCGCCGCTGCCGCAGTATAATCTGGCCGGTGTCGGCGAGGCGCCAAGAACGCTGGAGGCATTCGTCGGCCACCGCGTCCGCGCCACGGGCGGTATCGGTCAGGCGATGGCCAAGATCGGCGCCGTGCCCACCTCTGTCACCTCGGCCGAGGCCTATACCGCACTGGAAACCGGCGTTGTGGATTCCGTGGCCTTCGCCCCCCATGCGCATCTGTCGTTCCGCACCATCGACATCGCCAAATGGTGGACCGCCAACCTGAACCCCGGTTCGGTGAACTGCCCTGTCGTGGTCAATATCGATGCGATGGCCGCCCTAAGCGACGCCGAGCGCGAGGCGCTGACCTCGTCTTTTGACGCCTCGATGGACCGCTATTACGAGGCCTATGACGAGACCTATGTGAAATGGGACCAGACCCTGAAAGACAAGAACATCGAGGTCGTCATGCTGGATGACGGCGTTGTCGGTGCGATCAAGGCCGCCGCAGCCGACCCTGTGCGCGACGAATGGATCGCGGATATGGCCGGCAAGGGCCTGCCCGGACAGGCGCTTTACGACTTTACCGTCGCCAAGCTGGACGAACTGAAAAAGATGTAAGTCAAACGCCCCCGCCTTGCGCGGGGGCGATCCTTTCGGGCGGGGTTCCCACAGATGTCTTCTGCACATAACGTGCGCGAGGACGGCACTTGGCTTAGCCGTGCCGACCGGGCGTTGTTCTATATCGAAACCAAACTGACCCTTCTGGGTGGCATGGCGATTATGGCCGCGATGCTGATCTCGGTCGCCAATATCCTTGGGCGCAAGCTGTTCAATATTCCGGTGCCGGGTTACGTCGCGCTGATGCAGCAGATCGTGCCGGTCATGGCCTTCATGGGTCTGTCCTATTGCCAACGCCTTGGCGGGCACATCCGCATGGACCTTGTGGCGGGCAAGCTGAAGGGGCGCCGTCTGTGGCTGGCAGAGGTGATCGGCATTCTGGTGATGCTGATCCTGTCGCTGGCGCTGCTTTACGGCGCGACGGATCACGCGATGCGCGCCTACAGGCTGGGCGACACCACCGATGATCTGGGGCTGCACACATGGCCGGTGAAAACTGTCGTGCCGGTGATGTTCTGCTTTCTGATCGCGCGGCTGGTGCTGCAACTTTGGGGATATCTGCGGGCGATGCGCACCGGCGAAGACTTCCCCGTCGCCGTCCCGATGATCGAGGACGCCGCGACCCAAGCCCTGAACGAGGCCCGAACCGTGTCCTCCCGCGATGAGGAGATGACCCGATGACCACAATCGAAATTGCAATGCTGCTATCCGGTGTGCTGATTGTGCTGGTCGTGATCGGGGTGCGCGTGGCCTTTGCGACGGCTGCGATCGGCATCACCGGAATGTTCCTGTTCTACACGATGGACAAGGGCATGGACCCGGTGCGCGCGATCACCGTGACGCTGAAGCTGTCCGGGCAGATCCCGCATTCCAAAACCGCCAGCCATGTTCTGGGGTTGATTCCGGTCTTCATCCTGATCGGCTATCTTGCCTATTTTGCGGGCCTGACCAAGGCAATCTTCGAGGCGGCAAAACGCTGGGTCGGTTGGTTGCCGGGCGGCATGGGCGTGGCCACGGTGTTCGCCACCGCGGGGTTTGCCGCCGTGTCTGGTGCCTCTGTCGCCACCTCTGCGGTTTTTGCCCGCATCGCTATCCCCGAAATGCTGGCGCTTGGCTACGACAAGCGGTTCGCGGCGGGGGTTGTGGCGGCGGGTGGCACGCTGGCCTCTTTGATCCCGCCCTCTGCCATTCTGGTGATCTATGCGATCATCACCGAAAGCTCTGTCGGGAAACTGCTGATGGCCGGATTCCTGCCCGGTGCCGTATCTGCGCTGATCTATGCGGTGATGATCATGGGCATGGCAAAGCGGAACCCGAAGCTGGGCCCGCCCGTCACCGGTTTCACCTGGACCGAGCGGTTTGCCTCGCTTCCCCCCGCGATGCCGATCTTTTTCGTCGTGGCGATCATCATGTATTGCATCTACGGCGGCTGGGGCACCCCCACCGAGGCAGGCGCGCTGGGCGCCTTTGTGGTGCTGTGCATGGCGATCTACAAAGGCATGCGCTGGAAGGATCTGTCCGGCGCGCTGATCGAAAGCGCCAAGCTGACCGCGATGATCTTCACCATGATCTGGGGCGTGTTGATCTTTGTGCGCTATCTGGGCTTTGCCGATCTGCCGAATACCTTTGCCGCCTTCATTACCGGGCTGGAGCAGCCTGCCATCGTGACGCTGCTGATCATTCTGGGCGTCTATGTGGTGCTGGGGATGTTCATGGATGCGATCGGCATGCTGATCCTGACCCTGCCGGTGACCTTTCCGGCGGTGATCGCGCTGAACGGGGGGCTTGATGTCACCCGCGAGGCCAGCACACTGGGCATGTCGGGCGAGGAATGCGGCGTCTGGTTCGGGATAATCGTGGTGAAAATGGCCGAACTTTGCCTGATCACCCCGCCCATCGGGCTGAACTGCTTTGTGGTGGCGGGCGTGCGCCCGGATATTTCCGCGCAGGATGTGTTTCGCGGTGCCTCGCCGTTCTTCATCGCGGATGTGGTGACCGTGGGTGTGCTGATCGCCTTCCCCGGTATCGTGCTCTGGCTGCCCAGCTTTCTTTGACCCCACTTGGCAGACCGCAAAAAGGCCCCGCGTCACAGCGGGGCCTTTTCCGGTTCAAAGCACAGCATCCTGCTACTTTTTCGATTTGGCCGGTGCCTCGCCGATGTTCAGGCGCTGGGGCTGTGCTGCGGTCACTTTGACCTTTTCCTTCTTCGGCTTCTTGGTTTCTTTGTTGCCGCGTATTTGACCTTTGGCCATGATATACATTCCAGTTCCGCCGGGGTGTCCCTGTTCTGACAGGCAGGCCGCGATGCGGAATGGCGCTGGTCGATGATCGACCCGTGCGCGCGGCCTGTTTCAGACATGGGGATGATACACCCCCGCTGTCATCCCCCCTAGCGTAAAATAGATGCCGCGCGATGCCATGCCTCGCCCCCGCAAGGGCGGGAGCTCAGGCTTGCCTGCGGCGCGGATATTTTTGCCAACAAGAGGGGCTACTTTGTTCTTAAAATACTCATTACGCGCCGTATCAGTCGCGATACCGCAGGGATTGGCCCTTGTGGAAGATCTGCACCTTGGCGGGGTCTGCGGTCATGGGCACGGTCGTTCCCCGCAATCCGGTGTGAATGCCGGGCAATTTTCCGATCACGCCCTGATCTGCGCCCTGGGCGTGGAAATACAACAGCGTGACCTCGCCCAGAGCTTCTGTGATGTTGACCTTGCCTTCGAACAAAAAGGCATCGCCCTGTGCCCGCACCAGATCCTCTGGCCGGACGCCGATATTGACCTTCATGCCCTTGTCTGCCGCTGTGGTCGGGATTGAAGAGACCGCCGTGCCGCCGCCCGCAAGGGTGACGGTCGTGGTCTTACCCGTTCCCGTCACCTCGCCTGCCAGAAGGTTCATCGCCGGAGAGCCGATGAATTGCGCGACAAACTCGTTTTCCGGGGCCTCGTAAAGCTCCAGCGGGGTTCCGACCTGCGCGATACCCTTGTTCGCCAGAACCACGATCCGCGTCGCCAATGTCATCGCCTCGACCTGATCGTGGGTCACGTAGATCATCGTCGAGTCCGGCATCGCCTCTTTCAACTGCGCGATCTCGATCCGGGTCGCGACGCGCAGGGCTGCGTCGAGGTTCGAGAGCGGCTCGTCGAACAGATATACCTTTGGGTCGCGCACAATCGCGCGGCCGATGGCAACGCGCTGGCGCTGACCACCGGACAGGGCCTTTGGCAGGCGGTCAAGGTAGTCGGTCAGTTGCAGCTTGGCCGCCGCCGCCTCGACCGCTTGCTTGATCTCGGGTTCGGATTTCTTGGCGATCCGCAGGGCGAAGGCCATGTTGTCGCGCACGGTCATATGCGGGTAAAGCGCGTAGGACTGGAACACCATCGCGATCCCACGCTCTGACGGGGGGACATCGTTGACAACCTGCCCGTCGATCTGCAACTCGCCGCCGCTGATCCGTTCCAGCCCGGCAATCATCCGCAACAGCGTGGACTTGCCGCACCCCGAGGGGCCGACAAAGACGATCAACTCGCCCTGCTTGATGTCGAGGTTGATGTTCTTCAGTACCTCGACACTGCCGCCATAGGTCTTGGCGACGTTGGTCAGTTTAAGATCAGCCATGTCCTGCCCCTTTTCGTATGTCTTATGATTTCAATGCAATACAGGCCTGCCATGCGGCCAGATCTGCTTTGCCTGCGGATAAATCCGCTGTGTTCAACTCTTGCCCGATTGCCCGCCAGATGCCTGCGGGCAACGTGACCTGCGCGGGCGTGTCCGACAGGTTGAAGGCGCAGAAAATCATCTCGGACGCGGTCTCGCGGGTAAAAGACACCACCGATCCTTGCGCCAGCATGCCGCTGTGCGCCCCCTTGACCAGCGCGGGATGCGCGTGGCGCAGGGCGATGGCGTGACGATAATGCGCCAGAAGCGCGTTCGCGTCGCCCTCTTGTTTCGCGACCGCCAAAGGCAGATGTGCTGCGGCCACGGGCAGCCACGGCGTGCCGGTGGTAAAGCCGCCCGTGCTGTTCGACGGCTCCCAGACCATTGGCGTGCGGCAACCGTCGCGGCCCTTGAATTCCGGCCAGAACTGGATGCCATAGGGGTCTTGCAGGTCGGCATAGGCGACGTCGGCCTCGGGCAGGCCCAGCTCTTCGCCCTGATAGATGCAGACCGATCCGCGCAGACACATCATCAGCGTCGTGAACAGGCGGTGTGCGGCATCCGATAGGGTCCAGCGGCTGGTGTGACGCACCACGTCGTGGTTTGAAAACGCCCAGCACGCCCAGCCATCGGGGGCAGCGCTGTCCAGCCGTTGCATCACCTCGGCCACGCGCGGCGCGGTCAGGCGGTCTTTGGCAAGGAATTCAAAGGCGTAGCACATGTTCATCAGGTCATCGCCGGCGGTATACTGCCCCAGAATCTCCAGCCCGCGCTGTGCGTCGCCCACCTCGCCCACGGCGGCGGCGTTGTAGGGCTTCATCACGGCACGCAATTTTCGAAGGAATTCAAGGTTTTCCGGCTGGCTCTTCGAGTGGATGTGATCCTGCCAGTTGTAGGGATTCACCGCAGGTGCTGTGTCGTCGTTGCGCAACTCGACCGGCAAGGCCGGATTGTCGCGCAGCTGCTTGTCGGCAAAGTAGAAGTTGATCGTATCAAGGCGGAACCCGTCCACCCCCCGTTCCAGCCAGAACCGCGCGACATCCAGCAGCGCGTTCTGAACGTCTTTATTGTGGAAATTCAGGTCGGGCTGCGACACAAGGAAGTTGTGCAGGTAATACTGCATCCGCCCGCCGTCCCACTGCCAGGCAGAGCCGCCAAAGATCGACAACCAGTTGTTCGGCGGCGTGCCGTCGGGTTTCGGGTCGGCCCAGACATACCAGTCGGCCTTGTCGTTTGTGCGGTCCTTCCGCGAGGCTTTGAACCACGGGTGCGCGTCGGCGGTATGGGACAGCACAAGGTCGATCATCACCTTGACGCCCAGTGTGTGCGCCGTGTCGATCACCGCATCGAAATCAGCCAGCGTGCCGAACATCGGGTCGACGTCGCAGTAGTCAGAGACGTCATAGCCGAAGTCCTTCATCGGCGAGGTGAAGAACGGCGATATCCAGACCGCATCGACGCCAAGGCTGGCGATATAGGGCATGCGACGCACGATGCCCGCAAGATCGCCGATGCCGTCGCCATCACTGTCCTGATAGCTGCGCGGATAGATCTGGTAGATCACGGCACCGCGCCACCAATCCGGGTCGGTTGCCTGTGTCCTGTTCGAAGTATTGCTCATTTCGGTCATTCTATCTGTTATCCACCTTTGACGGAGCCAGCCAGCAGGCCGCGCACCAGAAATCTTTGCATCGAGAAGAACACCAGCAAAGGCACCGCGATCGACACGAAGGCAGAGGCGGCAAGGATTTCCCAATCGCCCCCACGGCTGCCCAGAAGTTCGCGCAGACGGCCCGTCATCACCAGTTGTTCCTCGTTATTGCCAAGGAACACGGTCGCGACCAGCAGATCGTTCCAGACCCAAAGGAACTGGAAAATCGCGAAAGAGGCCAGCGCCGGAAAGGACAGCGGCAGGACGATGCGCCGGAAAATGTCGAAATCCGTGGCACCATCGACCCGCGCGCTTTCGATAATCTCACGCGGGAGACCCGCGATGTAGTTGCGCAAAAGGTAAATGGCCAGCGGCAGGCCAAATCCGGTATGCGCCAGCCATATCCCCAGATAGGCCTTGCCGATCCCGATGGAATTATGCAGCTTAAGCAAGGGGATAAGCGCCATTTGCAGCGGCACCACCAGCAACCCGACGACGATGGCGATCAGCAATGCACGACCCGGAAATTCCATCCAGGCCAACGCGTAGGCGGCAAAGGCTGCGATCAAAATCGGGATCACCGTGGCAGGAATGGTCACCGTCATCGTATTGATGAACGACTTGCCGATCCCTTCGGAAAACAGCACCGTCTTATAGTTGTCCAGCGTGAACTTCGGCGGCGTCACCGAGGTGACGAACAGGCGCATCCCGCGCGTGCCGCTGAACGGTTCCGCCTGCGCGATGCGGTAATCACCGTTGGCCATAACGGTGATCTCGGTCGCCTTGTCTGTCACCACGGCACCGGGCGCGAAATACTCGGGGTTGTTCGAGGTGATCCAGAAGGTCGTCACCTCGCCTGCGCCGCCGTCAAAGACATTGCCGCTGATCACGAATTGATCGCCCTCGGGCACGGCCTTGTCGCCGCCGTCGGCGCGGTAGGTGATGTTGCGTTCCGACGCGCTTAGCGCTGTCCACCAGCCCGACGCGGAAATCTGGTCGCGGTCGCGGAACGACGACACCAGAAGGCCGATGGTCGGCAGGGTCCACAACAGCACCAGAAGGAAGGCGCAGATATTGACGGTCCAGGTCAGGCTGGATTTGGTTCCGGCAATGTTATCCATTATTGCATCTCCTTGCGGGCGTTGCGAATGTTCCAGACCATGATCGGCGTCACCAGCAGCATGATCACCAGCGCGATGGTCGACGCCCGGCCAAAGTCGCCGCCGCGGAACATCCAGTCGAACATCAGGTTCGCCAGAACCTGACTGCCCCACTGGCCGTTGGTCATGGCCAGCACGATGTCGAACACCTTCAGCACCAGAATCGTGATGGTCGTCCAGACCACGGCGATGGTGCCCCAGATCTGCGGGATCTTGATTTTCCAGAAAATCTGTAGCGGCGAGGCCCCGTCCAGAATGGCGGCCTCGATGGTTTCCTCGGAAATCCCGCGCAAGGCGGCAGACAGGATCACCATGGCAAAGCCTGTCTGGATCCACACAAGGATCAGCATCAGGAAAAAGTTGTTCCAGAACGGCACCGTGATCCAGGCCTGCGGCGTGCCGCCCATCGCCACGATTATCGCGTTCAACACCCCGATCTGCTCCATCCCCTCGCCCCGGTAATCATAGACGAATTTCCAGATGACAGAGGCACCGATGAACGAAATCGCCATCGGCATGAAGATCAGGGATTTGGCCAGATTGCCCCATTTGATCCGGTCGGTCAGTGCGGCGGCGATCAACCCGAAAAAGGTCGAAAGCGCGGGCACGACAACCAGCCAGAACAGGTTGTTGCGCATGGATTCAAGGAACTTCTCGTCACCGACAAGCCATTTCCAGTTGTCCAGCCCGACGAAATTCTCTGTGCGCGCATCGTTCAGCGACAGCCAGACGGAATTGATCACGGGATAGATCAGATACACGCCCAGAACGAAGATCGCCGGAAACAGGAACAACCAGGGCCGTATCGCATTGGCGCGGTTGATGTTGCGGCCCGCATTGGGGCCACGGGCGGGACAGGCGCGATCGAGCGCGAGGTTCGAGAAAAAGAAATAGGCGACGCATCCGAAGACGCCGGTCACCATTGTAAAGAAAGCCCAGAAAAGCTGTTCCATGCAGTCATCCCCCCTGCGTCAGCGGCCCGTTCTTACGTAAGGGCAATGTCTGTCCGGCGCGATACTCTGCGCCAGACAGGGTTGCGGTCCGTGAGTGGACATCCCTTACTTGATCGAGTCCCATGTGGACTGGATCGAGGTTGTGACCTCTACGGCGGACTTGCCACCGACGTAATCGACCATGCCGGTCCAGAACACACCGGCACCGATCGGGCCGGGCATCAGGTCGGACCCGTCAAAGCGGAAGGTATCTGCGTTCAGCAAAATGCCGCCCATCTTTTTCAGGGTGTCGTCGCCATAGAGGTCAACATTGACGCCCTTGTGCGGGGTCAGAAAGCCCTTTTGCGCCATCCAGATCTCATGCGCGATCGGCGACTTCAGGAACTCCATGAAGGCACGGGTGCCCTTGCTGTCCTTGGTGATGCCCCAGACCGTGCCGGCCCCCAGAACCGGCTTGCCCAGGTCCTTGTTCGCATAGGACGGGAAGTAAAAGAAATCGGCGTCCTCACCGACAACGGTGCCTTCGGGAAAGAACGCCGGAATGAACGATGCCTGCTTGTGCATGAAGCACTGCGGCGGCGACGAGAACAGGCCCTTGGGGCTGTCGCGGAAATCGGTCGAGGCAACGGCGCCGACACCACCGGCCACATAGGCCTCGGTCTTGGCAAAAGTCCCGAATTCTTCGATGGCACCGACAACGGCAGGATCGTTGAACGGGATCGTGTTGGCGACCCACTGATCATAGATGGCAGGCGGCTGTGTGCGCAGCATCATGTCCTCGACCCAGTCGGTCGCGGGCCAGCCGGTTGCGCCACCGGACCCCAGACCGATACACCAAGGCGTGCCGCCATCGGCAACAATCTGGTCCGTCAGTGCCAGCAGATCTTCCATCGAGGCCGGAACCTCGTAGCCTGCGTCGGCAAAGTTGTCGGGCGAATACCACACAAGCGACTTTACATCGACCTTGTAGAACATGCCGAACAACTGGTCATTGCCGGCCTTGTCCTTGCCGCTGCCCAGATCAACCCAGGATTGACCGGCGGCATAATTTTCCTTGATCCAGGCGGCATCGTCGGCGGTCAGCGGCGCGATCAGACCCTTGGATGCCAGATCCTTCAACAGGCCGGGCTGCGGGAAGACGGCGACGTTCGGCGGACTGCCTGCCTCTGTGTCGATGACGATCTGCTGCTCGAAACTGTCAGAGCCGGAATACTGCACGTCGGCACCGGTTGCCTCCTCGAAATAGGCCACCACGCTTTCGACAAGTTCCTTGTCCGGACCCAGCCAGGGACCGAAGACGCTGATCGTTTCGCCCTTCAGGTCCATTGATTTCAGGGCCTCATAACTGGCCCAGTTGAATGCACCCTCGCCCGGCGCAAAAACCATTTCGGCATTCGCGGCACCTGCGGTCAGGGCAACTGCTGCCACACCGGCATACAGTACATGTTTCATTGTCGTCCTCCCAGTAATCCACGTTTTATTACGCAGTCCTCAATCCGGCGCCATCTGAACACAATCTGGAATCAGTTCCAAAGCGCTTTGGATGCTTCGAAACTCGTTCATATCCGGAATTCTGTCAACAGTCCTGACAGCACATACCGGTTTTTATGGGCAATTTCGCAATTGCAGCAATTCACACCTGTCGAATTTCCGTTTTGACGCCGACGCCAAGCCCCGCTAAGGTTCCCAAAAATTGAAAGCGCTTTGGAACAGCTAACCCCCATGAATCTCAAGGAACTCGCACGGATTCTCGGATTATCCCAAACCACGGTTTCGCGTGCTTTGAACGGCTATCCCGAAGTCAACGAGGCAACGCGCCTGCGGGTCGAGCGTGCCGCGCAGCAGCATGACTATCGCCCGAACACTCGCGCCAAGGGGCTTGCCACGGGCCGCTCTATGGCCATCGGGCATATCATCCCGATTTCAACCAAGCACGAGATCGTAAACCCTGTATTCGCCGATTTCATTGCCGGTGCCGGAGAGGCCTATTCGCGCAAGTCCTACGACATGCTGCTTTCGGTGGTGCAAGACGCGGACGAGGACCGGATCTACCGGGAATTCAGCGCCAAGGGCGCCGTGGACGGGATTATCGTCCATGCCCCGCGCGCGGGCGACCCAAGGATAAAACTGCTCAGGGAAATCGGCCTGCCCTTCGTCGTGCATGGCCGCGCCTCGACAGAGGTCGACGATTATTCCTGGCTGGACGTCAACAACCGCAGGGCGTTCGAGCGCGCCACGAATTTCCTTCTGGACCTCGGGCACCGCCGCATCGCGCTGATCAACGGCCTGGAGGTGATGGATTTCGCCTTTCGCCGCCGCGAAGGCTATGTCCGCGCCCTGACCGAACGGGGAATTGCCCCGGACCCTGCCCTGATGCGCAGCGACGAGATGACCGAAACCTACGGCTACAACTCTGTCCGCACGATGCTGGCGATGCCCGATGCGCCCACCGCGTTTCTGACATCGTCGATCATCACCGCCATCGGCGTGCGCCGCGCGATCGAGGATCTGGGGATGAAAATGGGCCGCGACATTTCGGTGATCACCCATGACGACGAACTGTCCTACCTGCGCAATGGCGACGACGTGCCGATCTTTACCGCGACGCGGTCCTCGGTGCGCGAGGCGGGCCGCCGCGCCGCCGAGATGCTGCTGCGCAAGATCGCCGATCCCGACCTTCCGTTCCAGCACGAGCTGATGGAGGCAGAACTGACCGTCGGCCTGTCGACCGGCCCCGTCCGCAAAAAAGGCTAAGCCATGAATTTTACGCGAAAAGATTTCCCAGAGGGTTTCCTGTTCGGGGCAGCCACATCCAGCTACCAGATCGAAGGGCACAAGTTCGGCGGCGCGGGGCGCACCCATTGGGACGATTTCGCGGCGACCCCCGGCAATGTGGTGCGCGCCGAAAACGGTGATCTGGCCTGCGACCATTACCACCGCTACGCGCAGGATCTGGACCTGCTGAAGGACGGGAATTTCGACTGCTACCGCTTTTCCACGTCCTGGGCGCGGGTCATGCCAGAGGGGCGCGGCGCGGTGAACCAGCAGGGGCTCGATTTCTACGACCGCCTTGTGGATGCGCAGCTGGAACGCGGCCTGAAACCCTGCGCCACGCTCTATCATTGGGAACTGCCCTCGCCACTGGCCGACCTTGGCGGCTGGCGTAACCGCGACATTGCCGGATGGTTCGGGGATTTCACCGAAGTTATCATGGGCCGCATCGGCGACCGCCTGTTCAGCGCGGCACCGATCAACGAACCCTGGTGCGTCGCGTGGCTGTCGCATTTCATGGGCCACCACGCCCCCGGCCTGCGCGACATCCGCGCCGCGGCCCACGCGATGCACCACGTCCTGCTGGCGCATGGCACCGCGATCGAGCGGATGCGCGGGCTGGGCATGTCGAACCTTGGCGCGGTCTGCAATTTTGAATACAGCCAACCCGCCGACGACACCCCCGAAGCGAAACAGGCCGCGACGCTGTATGATGGGATCTACAACCGGTTCTTCCTGTCGGGCATCTTCGATAAATCCTACCCCGAGGACGTGATGGCGGGCCTGGCCCCCCATATGCCAAAGGGCTGGCAGGATGATTTCGACACCATCGGCACCCCTGTCGACTGGGTTGGCATCAACTACTACACACGCAAACTGATCGGCCCGGCGGATACCCCCTGGCCAGCCCTGGCAGAGTGCCCCGGCCCCCTGCCCAAAACGCAGATGGGATGGGAGATTTACCCCGACGGGCTGCACCATTTCCTGACACGGGTGAACCGCGACTACACCCGTGGCCTGCCGATCTATGTCACCGAAAACGGCATGGCCAACGACGACCCCATGGTCAACGGTCAGGTCAACGACCAACCCCGCATCGCCTATCTTGACGCCCATCTGGCGGCCTGCCGTCGCGCAATTGACGAGGGCGTCCCGCTCAAGGGCTATTTCGCATGGTCGCTGCTGGACAACTACGAATGGTCGCTTGGCTACGAGAAACGCTTCGGCCTCGTGTATATAGACTTCGAAACCTTGCAGCGGACCCCGAAAGCATCCTATGAGGCATTAAAGCTGGCGCTGCAAAGATAAGGACGCCTTATGACGACCCGCCCCACCAACCGTCTGTCGCTTGTTGCCGATATCGGCGGCACAAATACCCGCGTCGCGCTGGCCGAGGGCGTGCGCCTGCTGCCCGACAGCATCCGCCGCTATTCCAACGCCAAATACCCCGGCCTTGAAACCGTCCTGCGCACCTATATCGCAGAGGAAGGCGGCGTCGATTGCGCCGGTGCCTGTGTCGCGGTCGCGGGCCCTGTGCGCGACGGCGTCGGCATCATGACCAATCTGGACTGGGCAATGGACAAGGCAACGCTGGCGCGCGCCACCGGCGCGGAAACCGTCGCAATCCTGAACGACCTTCAGGCGCAGGGCCATGCCCTTGGCCATCTGGACGACAGCGTCCTGCGCCCGATCGTGACCGGCCCCGATGCCGGACCATCGGCGGCGAAACTTGTGATCGGCGTCGGCACCGGATTCAACGCGGCACCCGTGTTCGAAACCGCCGCCGGCCGTCTTGTAACCCCCGCCGAATGCGGCCACGCCAACCTGCCGATCCGCACCGAGGCGGAACTGCGCCTGTGCAAATTCGTCGAAACCGCCCATGGCTTCCCCGCCGTCGAGGATGTCCTGTCGGGCCGCGGTCTGGAACGCGTCTACGCCTTCCTTGGCGCCGAGGCGAACGACCCGACCGAAGTTGCCGCCGCCGACATCATGACCGCCCTGACCAACGGCACCGATCCACGCGCAACGCAGGCCGCGCAATTGTTCGTGCGTATCCTTGGCACCGTCGCGGGCAACCTCTCGCTTAATTTCCTGCCCTTCGGCGGGGTGTTCCTTGTGGGCGGCGTGACCCGCGCCTTTGCGCCGCATCTGCAAACCTTCGGCTTTGCCGAGGCGTTCCGCGACAAGGGCCGGTTCGCGGGCTTCATGCAGAACTTTCCCGTCACCGTGATCGAGGACGACTATGCCGCGCTGACCGGCTGCGCTACGCATTTGGTGGCCCTGTCGGCCTAGACCCGCTACTTTGTTCCCGAAATACTCGATCCAACGATTCCGTCCCGCACAATCCACTGGTCACCGGGCGCAACCGCGCTACAGTCCTCGCATCTTTGGGAGGACACCTATGACAACCGCAAAAACCGTGATCATCGAGGCCTTCGGCGGCCCTGAGGCCCTGAAACTCGTCGACCTGCCGCTGGGCGAACCGGGACCGGGCCAGATCCGCATCCGCCACCATGCCAGCGGGCTGAACTTCATCGACGTCTACCAACGCTCCGGCGTTTATGCGCTGCCCCTGCCCAGCCCCATGGGGATGGAGGCCGCAGGCGTGATCGAGGCGGTGGGCGACGGCGTCACGCATCTGAAGGTCGGCGACCGTGCCGCCTATGCCAGCCAGCCCCCCGGCTCCTATTCCGAGGCGCGCGTGATGCCCGCAGCTCAGGTCTGCCCCTTGCCCGACGCGATTTCCTTCGAGGACGGCGCCGCGATGATGCTGAAAGGCATGACCGTGCAGTATCTGTTCCGCCGGACGCTGCCGATCCCCAAAGGCTCTACCGTTCTGTTCCACGCCGCAGCCGGTGGCGTCGGCCTGATTGCCTGCCAATGGGCCCAGTCAGAGGGGATCACCCTGATCGGCACGGCGGGTTCTGACGAAAAATGCGCGCTGGCCAAGGCAAACGGCGCCGCCCATGTCATCAACTACCGCACCGAGGATTTCGCGTCCCGCGTCAAGGACATCACCGGCGGCAAGGGTGTCGATGTGGTGATGGACGCGGTCGGCGCCGACACCTTCGAGGGGTCGATCAACGCGCTGCGCCCGCTTGGCATGTTCATCAGCTTCGGCGCCGCCTCTGGCAAGCCACCGCTGATCGATTTGAACATGCTGGCCGCCAAAGGCTCGCTTCAGGTCACGCGACCGACGATTTTCACCCATATCGGCAACCACAAGACCTGCCAGCAGATGGCGAAAGAGCTGTTTGAAAAGGTTCTGTCCGGCGATGTGAAAATCCAGATCGACCAACGCTTTGCACTTGCGGATGTGGCCGAGGCGCACCGCGCACTCGAGGCGCGCAAGACCACCGGCGCCACGATCCTGACGATCTGAACCAAAACGGGCGCCAGATGACCTCTGGCGCCCGTTTTCGTCTGCCATCACAAAGGTTTAGACCTTCAACGCCACTTCCAACATATCTAGACCCTCGTCCAGATGGGCCATATCGATGGTCAGCGGCGCCAGCAAGCGGATCGTATTGGCATAATATCCGCAGGACAGCAGGATCAGACCGGCCTTCAGCGCTGCGGCTGTCACTGCCTTGGTCGCATCGGGGTCCGGCTCGTTTCCACCGCGCTCCTTCACCATCTCGAAGGCCACCATGGCACCCAGGCCGCGCACATCACCGATGGGTCGCAAGCTGTTGGATTGCTTGAACTTCTCGATCCGCGCCAACATTATCCCGCCAATCGTATCGGCCCGTTCGCACAGCTTTTCCTCGTCGATCACATCCAGCACCGCCAGCGCCGCCGCACAGGCGATCGGATTGCCGGCATAGGTGCCACCCAACCCGCCCGGCTCTGCCGCATCCATGATATGCGCCTTGCCGATCACGCCGGAAATCGGAAAACCGCCGCCAAGCGCCTTGGCAACGGGGATCAGGTCAGGCTCGATGTCGTAGTGCTCGATCGCAAAGATCTTGCCGGTGCGGGCAAAACCGGTTTGCACCTCGTCGGCGACCAGACAAATTCCGTGTTCATCGCAGATCCGGCGCAGCTCCGTCATGAACGCCTTGGGGGTCTGATAAAACCCGCCCTCACCCTGCACAGGCTCGATCACAATCGCCGCCACGTCCTGCGGGCCGACATCGGCCTTGAACACGTTGTGCAACGCATGCAGCGCATCCTCTTCGGTGACGCCGTGATGCGCAATCGGGAACGGGACGTGAAAAATACCAGCCGCCAGCGGCGTGCCGCGTGTGCGGTAGGGCACCGCCTTGCCGGTCATCGCCATGGTCAGCTGGGTGCGGCCATGAAACGCACCGGTAAAGGTGATAACGGCCTGTCGCCCCGTATAGGCACGCGCAATTTTCACTGCGTTTTCCGTGGCTTCCGCGCCGGTCGTAAAGAAAATCGACTTCGCGTCATTGATCGGCGCAAGATCGTTCAGGCGCTCGGCCAGTTCAACATAGCCCTCATATCCGGTAACCTGAAACGCGACATGGGCAAACTTTTCGGACTGCGCGGCGGCGGCGGCCATGATTTTGGGATGACGGTGGCCGGTGTTCGTCACTGCGATGCCGGACCCAAAATCGACATAGCGGTTGCCTTCCACATCCCACATCTCGCCGTTCAAGGCGCGATCCAGAAAGATCGGCGCCCCCGTCACAACACCACGGGGAACGGCCTTTTGGCGGCGGGCAAGCAGGGATGCATTCGTTGTCATTTCAAGGACCTCGGCAAGACAGAGAAAGGAAATTATGACGCCACGGATCCGCCGGACGGCGGGTATCTCGGGTCAGAACACCGTGACCATAGGCGGCTTCATTCCACGGAACAAGGGGGGCATTTTCGCGCCTGCTCCTTGCGCCCGGACGTTTCAAACCCCTGTCGGTTCTTCTCGGAAAAAATACTCCCGCCGGAGGCGTCCGCGCGCAAAGCCGCCGCCGCCCTGCCCGATCCGCGGTTCACCTTGCCCGCCACCCGAACAAAAAAAGGGCCCGCACAATGGCAGGCCCTTTTCCAAAATTGCAAATCGACTTAGCGCTTGGAGAACTGGAAGCTCTTACGCGCTTTTGCCTTACCGTACTTCTTACGCTCTACAACGCGGCTGTCGCGTGTGAGGAAGCCTGCTGCCTTGAGGGCGGCGCGCAGAGTGGGATCATACAGCTGCAATGCCTTGGACACACCGTGCTTCACTGCACCGGCCTGACCGGACAGACCGCCACCTTTGACCGTCGCGAAGACGTCGAACTGGCCTTCGACGCCAGCAACGGTGAAGGGCTGACGCAGGATCATCTGCAGAACGGGACGGGCAAAGTAGTCTGCCATCGTCTTGCCGTTCACAACAACCTTGCCGGAGCCTGGCTTGATCCAGACGCGGGCGACCGCGTCCTTCCGCTTGCCGGTCGCATAAGAGCGGCCCAAAGCGTCGCGGACCTGCTCGTGCACGGGGGCAGAGATGGTCGTGATTGCAGGTGTGCCGGAAACGACAGACTGCAGATCGTCGAGAGATTTGATTTCTTCGGCCATGATCAGCTCCGCGTGTTCTTGGGATTCATGGATTTGACGTCCAGCACAACAGGCGCTTGCGCCTCATGCGGATGCTCGGCCCCTGCGTAGATGCGCAGGTTGGTCATCACGCCGCGGCTCAGCTTGTTGCCGGGCAGCATACGCTGGATCGCTTTTTCCAGCACGCGCTCGGGGAACTTGCCCTCGAGAATTTCACGTGCAGTCTTTTGCTTGATGCCGCCGGGGTGGCCGGTGTGACGGTAGTAGATCTTGTCGTCACGCTTTTTGCCGGTCATCTGGACTTTGTCAGCGTTGATCACGATGACGTTGTCGCCCATGTCCATGTGCGGTGTGAAGGTCGGCTTGTGCTTGCCGCGCAAGCGCATGGCGATGATCGAAGCAAGACGGCCCAGAACAACGCCTTCAGCGTCGATCAGGATCCATGTCTTGTCGATATCTGCCGGAGTCGCAGAAAAGGTTTTCATGTTTAGTACCCTATTTGGTGGGTTTGACGTCCACACAGTGCGGACGTGCAATCTGATTGCCGGGTTATACTTGGTAAAACGGCGCAAACAAGTGCAGTGTATCGAATTAAATCACGCGTTTTCAGTGACTTGTAAAATAGGTATTATAATACCCCATATTTACCCTGTAATTTTATCGGGCGGGTTATCCAAAAGCACCCGAACCGTGGCCATCGCCTGTTCGAACTGCGCCTGTGGAATCAGCCCGTTCACCGCAATCCGCACGGCATGGGTGATGCGCCCGTCGCGCAGGGAAAACTCGTCGGCGGCCTTCAGGATCACCCCTGCCGTTTCTGCCGCCTGACAGAACTCGCCGGCACGCCAGCCGCGCGGCAGGGTCACCCAAAGGAACGACACATCTTCGCGCCACGCCACCTCGTAGCCACCCAGATGGTTTACGGCAATGCGGATATCCTCGTTGATCCGCGCGCGGATTCTGGCCGCGACCTGCGGCATCCTTGGATCGTTGACCAGATCCGCGAACAGATCTGTGGTGCCGCGCGACACCCCGAAAGAGTTCGACACCGCCGTGCGCACCAGCGCATTGCCCCAGCCATTCGGCGGCAGGGCAAAGCCGATGCGGAACGCCGCCGTCAGGGATTTCGACAAGGACGTGACATACCAGCCCAGATCGGGCAGCAAAGCACGGTAGCTTTCGCCGATATGCGGCCCGTTGCGATAGCAGTCGTCGTCCAGAATATGCACCCCCGCCTGGCGGGCGATCCGCGCCAGTTTGCGCCGCCGAGCGGCAGAGGTGGTCAGGGTGGTCGGGTTGCAGACCTCTGCCGAAGTGCAGAAGACCTGCGCCTGATGCTCGCGGATCAGCGCCTCGAAGGCCTCTGGCTCGGGCCCCTCGTCATCCCAAGGCACCCCGACGGTCCGGGCACGGCACAGGTCCGCCGCGCGGCGAAATCCCGAATAGGACAGCGCGTCGACCAGAACCACAGGATCGGCCCCGCGCAGGATGGTTTGCAAGATCATCACGATCGCGCTTTGCCCGCCATGGGCCAGCACGACGTCCTCTTCGGTAAACCGCCCAACAGGGGCCTTGTCCATCCATGTGCGGAACGCGATCCGCGCGGCAAGATCGGTGTCCCGGCTTGGATACCGCAGCAATTGCTCGGTCGTCGCCGTGCGGGCGATGCGCTCCATTCCCTCGCGGATCATCGCGCCCTGCCCCATGTCGGGCATCTTCGGGCTCAGCAAATTCGCGACATCTGACCACTCGGGCGACCACTCGGGCAGCAGATCAGGTCGCGGATCGGTCTGCGGGTGGCCCGCAACATAGGTGCCGCGCCCGACCTCGGCCTGCAACAGCTGCTCGTCGACCAGCACGCTATAGGCCCGTGCGACCGTGCCCGGCGTGACACCGACGCGGTACGCCAGTTCCCGCACCGGGGGCAGCCTTTGCCCGACCGGCAGGCTGCCATCGGCGATACCGTCACGAATACTTTGCGCAAGGGCGCCATATTTGGACCGTCCGGCACCCGACAAGTCCGGTTGCCAAATTGTATCTGATACAATCATTTTATAGACGCCCGTTGTTGGAAATTGTATCAATATTATTGTACTCACTTGGCTAATTGTGTCAATACAATATAAGGATAAAGCCGATGTCACATGCCCTGCACGCCTCGCAGATCGCCATTCTGAACCGCAGCCACCCGCTGCCCGTTCTGGCCCGCGCAGCCATGGTGTTTGCTGTGACCGTGACCAAATGGGACATGAACCGACGTACCCGGCGGGCGCTGGCACGGCTGGACGATCATATGCTGGACGACATCGGCATCGGACGCGGGGCGGCTTTAGCAGAGGTCTCCCGCCCGTTCTGGCGCGACTGATCCCCGTCCGCACCGGAACGCACTTGGCCGGGGTCCATCCCCCGGCCCTTTTCGATCTACCCCCGCGACGGGGGAATCGAATAGGTCAGGCTTGCTCGCGCTACCGGGGCCACCTGACCCTCGGAATAGAGCATCACATCGCCCACGGCCAGAACGCGCCCCAGCTTGTGCAGACGTGCGCGGGCGATCACATCCTGCCCCGCCACCGGCTTGCGCATGAAATCAATGCTGCAATTGGTGGTCACGGCCAAGGCCTGTGGCCCGATCATCGCCAAAATCGCCAGATACATTGCCACATCCGCCAGCGAAAACATCGCAGGCCCTGAAACCGTGCCGCCCGGGCGCAAGTGCCGATCACCCGTGCGCAGACATAGGATCAGTTCCATGGGGGCGACATCGACAATCTCGAACTCATCAGAAACCTGCGGAAATTCGCAGACCAGAAAGGCCCGCAATTCTGCCAGTGACATTTTCAACATCAAGCTTCCCCCCGCGTTTTCAGAAGACTACTGTTCGCGTGAAACAAGAAGGAAGGCAAGATGACCGATCGCATCCTGATCCGCGAAGACCACAAAGGCGTGGCACGGCTGACATTGAATTCCCCCGCCAATCTGAACGCCCTTTCGGATGCAATGCTGGCCGCGCTTCAGTCACAACTGGATGCGCTGGCCGCCGACGACAGCATCCGCGTCGTTGTGATCAATGGTGCGGGCAAGGCGTTTTGCGCGGGTCACGACCTGAAGGAAATGACCCGCTGGCGGGCACAGGATGATGGTGGCACCGCCAGTTTCGCCGACCTGTTCAACCGCTGCGCCCGCGTGATGACGGGGATCACCCGCCTGCCTCAGCCGGTCATCGCCCAGGTTCACGGCATCGCCACCGCCGCCGGATGCCAGCTGGTCGCCTCCTGTGATCTTGCCATAGCGGCGGACGACACCCGGTTCGGCGTGAACGGCGTGAACATCGGATTGTTCTGCTCGACCCCCATGGTCGCGCTGACGCGCAATATCCCGCGCAAGCAGGCCTTCGAGATGCTGACGACGGGCCAGTTCATCACCGCCCCCCGCGCGGCAGAGCTGGGCCTGATCAACCGCGCTGTGCCCTTGGCCGGACTGGAGGCGGAAACCGACGCGCTGGCGCGCACCGTGGCTGGCAAGCAGGGAGCTGTGGTACGGATCGGCAAAGCCGCATTCTATGCCCAGGTCGAGATGCCGCTGGATGCCGCTTATGGGCACCTCGATTTTTGACTTATTTCGCGATTATGAAGTAAGTGCGTCAGCCTGTGGTGGGTATCGGAATGGGTTAGCTGCCGGTTTTTTGTGTCAGGTCTGATAAAGCACGGACCGTTTCGCTTCGCAGACATTGGTTCAGGGCGGTT
>NZ_JBGQOJ010000021.1:0-60933 GCF_052119585.1 Pseudogemmobacter sp. W21_MBD1_M6
AGTGGTCTCCGGCCACCTTCAAACCGGTAGCGCCGAGGTGTGGAGCTGAAAACTCGTAAAAATCGAGGTGCCCTATACCCATCGATTTATCAAGCGACATAACATGGGCATTAAGTCAAAATGATATCAGCACCAAAGCTATCAGGATACATCACAGCCGCCGCGGCGATTGCGCTGACAACATGGGCCGCACCGGCAATGGCGGGCATGAGTACTAATTTGACCTGCGGCGAGTTCGACAACCAAGCGGTCAACAGCGACACTCAAGTCTATATTGCTGTAAACGAGGGTGACGTTGTTACCGTCAGCGCTGGCCTCGCCTATTCTCAGTTTGGCGGCATGCAAAAATTTGTGACTCTTCCGGTGGGCCCCGCGACCATCGTTGTTGCGGCGGGCATCACAACAATCTACGTATACCAATTAGGGCTTGAGCCAGGAACAGTCAGCTGCACCCCCTTCGGTGCCACAGCCTCCAACCTCTCCTCCTCGGCGTCGAACCTGAACGCGAACGGCCAGACACAGGCGTTCTTCAACAGCATGGCCACCAACACGCAGAGCCGCTTTGGCGAGGGCGCGGGCAATACCGTGACCAAGAACCGCATGTTCGTCTCGACCCAGAACATGGCCCGCAGCCAGATGGAAACCACTGAATGGAACGCCTGGGTTTCGGCCGAAGGTCGCAACTATAACGGCGGCATCGACGGCTATTCGGCCGATGTCGTGGTCGGCGCGGACAAACTGTTCTCGGACAACTTTCTGGCCGGTGTCCTGCTGGGCTTCAGCCACACAGACATCAAGGATGCGACGAAATCCGCCAAGGTGGACTCTCCCGCCATCGGCACCTATTTCGCATCGCGTTTCGCCGGTGATCTGATCCTTGACGGCTATGTCAGCTACGCCCGCCCCGAGTATAAGCTCGACGGCACCAGCTTCAAATCCGACCGCACCTCGGTCGGTCTGTCGCTGACCGGCGAATATGCCGCCAGCACCGGCACGATCCGCCCCTTTGGCCGGCTTAGCGGCTACAGCGAAGACCAGCCCGCCTATACCGGAACCGGCGGTGCCGTCGCCTCGAACAAGGTCGACAGCTATAAGGCCTCGCTCGGTGCGCGGTTTGAATCCGGCACCCCGCTGGGCAGCACCGGCCTGATGCCCTACCTCTCGGGTGCTGTGGATTACGTGTCTTCCAAATCCACCGTGACCGGCAAAGACGACTTTGTCGCACCCCGCGTGGGCTTTGGCGTCAGCGGTCCTGTCGGCGGTGGCAATCTCAGCTTTGACATCGACGGCGGCAAAGTCACCTCTGATACCTATGATGTCGGCCTGCGCGCCACCTACGAATTCAACTTCTAGGATCGCGCCCCGACATATGAACACTCCGGCGGCTGGTGATTGTGCCTGCCGCCGGACCCCGAACCCCTTACGCCCGTTGCAGTTTTACCGGTTCTGTCCGGCCAAGCCGGATCAGATGCGACATATAGGGCTTCGATGTGTCATCGCTGCGCGTCGCGGCATACAGCCTGCGCGTCATGCCCTTGGCGGTCAGCGGGCGGGTCACATAATCGACGTTATACTTCACATCGCGCACCACCCAATCGGGCAGCACCGCAACCCCGCGGTTCGACGCGACCAACAGCAGGATCACGGCGGTCAGTTCCACCTGACGAATGCCTTTCGGCTCGACCTTGGCCGGGGTCAGCAGTTCCGTGAACACATCCAGACGCGACCTGTCCACCGGATAGGTGATCAACATCTCGTCGCGGAAATCCTCGGCCTCGACAAAGGCTTTCTGTGCCAAAGGATGCTGGCTCGACGCGACAAACACCGGCGAATAGTCGAACAGGGGCGAGAAATCGACGCCCTCCAGATCTTCGGGGTCGGACGAGATCACCAGATCCACCTCCTCCTTTTGCAGCGCGGGCAAGGCGCCGAAGGCAAGACCGGGCCGGATATCGACATCCACATCGGGCCAGGCGCGGCGGAACAGTTCCAACACCGGAAACAGCCATTCGAAACAGGCGTGGCATTCGATGGCAATATGCAGCCGCCCCGATTTGCCGGATCGCAACCCGTTGAAATCATCCTCCAGCGCCTCGATCTCGGGCAGCACCTTTTCGGCCAGCCGCAACAGCTTTTGCCCCGCCGCAGACAGCTTCAGCGGTTTTGATCGCCGCACGAACAATTCAACCCCTGCCTGCTCTTCCAGCCCCTTCACCTGATGGCTCAGCGCCGACTGGGTCATGTTCATCAGGTCGGCCGCCCGGGCAAGGCCACCCGCCTCGTGGATCGCGCGAATGGTGCGCAGGTGACGGAACTCGATGTGCATTATGTGGTCAGCCTCATATAGGTGATGAATATTATGAATTTGTCTCACATCGCAGGTTTTGCAATAAGGGGTCAACAGATTTCAGATTGGAACCGTCATGACCACGCCCCGCATCAGCTTTGAATTCTTCCCGCCACAGACGCTGGACGCGTCTTTTCGCCTGTGGGAAACGGTTCAGATGCTGTCGCCTCTGGCGCCGTCCTTCGTGTCGGTGACCTATGGCGCGGGTGGCACCACGCGCAAACTGACCCACGAGGCGGTCGGCGCGATCCACAAGAACTACGGCCTGACCGTCGCCGCCCACCTGACCTGCGTTGACGCGACCCGCACCGAAACCCTTGAAATCGCGCAGGCCTACGCCGAGGCCGGCGTGACCGAAATCGTCGCCCTGCGCGGCGATGCCCCCAAAGGTCAGGACAAATTCACCGCCCACCCCGAAGGTTTCGCCAACTCCTGCGAACTGATCGCGGCGCTGGCAGACACCGGAAAGTTCAAGATCCGCGTCGGCGCCTACCCCGACCAGCACCCCGAGGCCGCAAGCCAGAAGGCCGACGTCGACTACCTGAAGCGCAAGATCGACGCGGGTGCCACCAGCGCGATCACCCAGTTCTTCTTCGAGGCCGACACCTTTTTCCGGTTCCGCGACGCCTGCGCCGCCGCCGGCATCAATGCGCCGATCATCCCCGGCATCCTGCCGATCGAAAACTGGGCCGGTGTGCAGAAATTCGCGGCGCGCTGCGGCACGGCGGTTCCCGCATGGCTGGCCGACGCGTTTGAGACCGCGATCCGCGACGGGCGTCAGGATCTTCTGTCCACCGCGATCTGCACCGAACTGTGCAGCGACCTGCTGGACGGTGGCGTCGAAGACCTGCACTTCTACACCCTGAACCGCCCGCATCTGTCGCGCGACGTGTGCCATGCCCTTGGCGTCACAAGTCAGGTCGCGCTCGAAGAAGTCGCCTGATCGCATTGCGCTTACCCGGATCGCAGCCTAATCTTGGCCAAAAATCCAGAGGGACCTATGGCCGGGCACTTTACCGCTAAATCCGCAGAAGACCTTCCCGATCGCGCGAAAACCCTGTCGATGTCGGGCCTTGCCTTCATGCAAGGCATGCTGACGGGCGATCTGCCCCGCCCGCCCATTGCCGCGGCGCTGAACTATTCGCTGCACTCGGTCGAGGAAGGCCGCGTGGCGTTTCGCGGCACCCCCACCTTTGACAGCGCCAATCCGCAGGGCGCGGTGCACGGCGGCTGGTATGGCACGATCCTGGACAGCTGCATGGCCTGCGCCGTGATGACAATGGTGCCCAAAGGCTCGGTCTACACAACGCTGGAATACAAGATCAACATCACCCGCGCGATCCCTCTGGGAATGCAGGTCGAGGCCATCGGCACAACCCAGCACACGGGCCGCTCCACCGGCGTCGCCGTGGGCGAGGTCCGCGGCGTCAATGACGGCAAGCTTTACGCCACCGGATCAACCACCTGCATCATTATGAAAATCGACTAGCGTGTTGCCGCGCATTTACGGCAACCCAAGATTGAATTAGAGCTTGCGCCAGTTTGTATGTGACATCATTACCCAAAGGACATTCCATGACAGGCCCAGCCGACACCTTGACCGGAAAGCGCATATTTCTTGTCGGCTTTCCTGATAAAGAATGCGAAGCGCTGTTGAACCAAGGCATTGAATGCGGCGCCTGGATCAGGGCACCGCACAAGGGCGCAAAGCCTTTTGATGCGGGTGTCGAAACACATATGCACGCCGACATCAGAGAGTTTGACATAAGTCCACCCAAGGGGTGTTTTTGCCAAGTGATTTGAGAAATACCATTTTCTTGAATGACTTTGATACGTTCCGCCGCCACTTCACACGGAATAACTTTCTTGAATATTCCGTGCTGCGCAGCTGGAATGCGATGGACAACATTTTCCACATGGCTGCAAATTTCTTTTATGATGTGTTGCGACGCCAACGCATCACAACAGTCGTGTTTTCCAATTTTCCGCACGAAGGGTCTTTGTTCATTCTATACGGATTATCCAAGGCAATGGGATTAGAGATATTAATCTGCCATCAAAGCCCGTTCCCCGAAAAATTCTGGATTATGAAGGAAATCGAAGATTACGGCGTGTTCAAGACCGTAAACGGTTGCAATCAAACGATTCCACTTGCCGAAACGCCTGAAGAACCTTTCTACATGAAAAGCAACATCAAGAGAAATGCACGCGTTCAATACAATAAACAAATCGCCGCTGAGAGCCTGAAGATTTTCATCAAGACTATTACTTTAAAATTTATCTGGAAATCCAAGTCTCTCACGCGAAGCATTTATCGCATAAACAGTGCGTCCGATCGATACAGGCTTGTTTCTGAAAGCTCAAAGGCCAAGACTGATTTCGATTTGAACGAAAAATTCATTTATTTCCCCTTCGGCCTGCAACCGGAAATGACCACCGACACGATTGGCCTTCGATTTGGCGATCAACTTCTCGCCCTGGAGGAACTCTCGGCCGCCCTTCCCGAAGGCATGCTGATTTACGCCAAGGAAAACCCCAAGCAAACCTGTCATATGCGTGGGGAAAGCTTTTACCGTCGACTGAACGCGATGCCGAATGTTCGCTATTTGCCTGCCGACGTGCCGTCATTCGATCTGATCAGGCACGCGCAATGCGTTGCACCCGTCACCGGAACCGCCGGATGGGAGGCGCTGTTGATGGGAAAACCCGTCATACATTTTGGCGTGACCTGGTATCATGATCTGCCGGGCGTTCATCAGTGGCAAGGCGCTGAAACATTGGCAACCGCGCTGTTGTTCATACCGGACAGGGCCAAGCTTGCTACTGCCTTCGATCGCCTGAGCCGGAAATCATACACCGGCATGGTCGACCGGGGCTATGCCCCGCTTCTGGCCGAATACGACCCGATTGATATGGCAAGGAAAACCGCAGCCTCGATCGTTTCGGTTCTCAAAGAGACACGACGGGACGCCATAGCGGCCCCCGAATAGCCAGCATAAATCCCGCAGGGCCGAAGTTTTCCGGGGGCCCCTTGAGATACCTCAATGTGACATGCCGGAAATGCGGCCAAACAGAGCGCATGAAACCACTTTTTCTTGTCCTTCTTTATCTTCTGGCTGTTTTGGCACCCCTGATCTTGTCGTGGAAATTCGGGGGGGAACCGCGCCCGTTTCGCCACGAACTTGCCTCCGGGATCGGGATGCTGGCCTTCTCCATGATCCTCGCAGAGTTCGTGCTGTCAGGCCGTTTCAAACGCATTTCCAACGGTATCGGCATGGACTTGACGATGCGGTTCCATCAGATCATGGCGCGCACTGCATTGGGTTTTGCGCTGCTGCACCCGTTCTTGTACACAGGCGCGCCATCGGGCGGCACACGGCCCTGGGATACAACCCGCCAACTGACGATCACCACCGATTTTTCCGATCTTGCCACGGGCATTGCCGCTTTTGTGCTTTTGCCGGGCCTTGTTCTTCTGGCGGTCGGCCGCACGCAACTGGACTATAAATACGAGACATGGCGCCTGATGCACGGCATCGGCGCGCTTTTGATTGCGTTCTTGCTGTTGCATCATGCGACCTATGCCGGGCGCTACGGCGCACTCCCTGTGATGGCCTGGTTCTGGCTGGCGATGACCGGCATTGCGGTTGGATCGCTTCTTCATGTCTACCTGATCGCGCCGCTTCGCCAACGCGCAAAAAGATGGCGCGTCGCGTCGATCGCCCGATTGTCGCCAAAACAATGGGGGCTGACGCTTGCGCCTGACGGGCACGCCGGCATGGATTACAAGGCCGGCCAGTTTGTCTGGCTCAATGTCGGGCACAGCCCGTATTCATTGCATGTAAACCCGTTTTCCATCAGTTCTGCACCGGCTTCTGGACCGGATGTTTCTTTTATAATCAAGGAGCTCGGGGATTTCACCGGCACGCTTGACCAGATCACGCCCGGAACCCGCGCCTATCTTGACGGACCCTATGGCAGCCTTACGGTCGAGGGGCGAACCGAACCGGGCATCGTGCTGGTCGCGGGCGGTGTGGGCATCGCGCCGTTGCTGGGCATTCTGCGGCAGATGCGCCTGACGGGTGATCCGCGCAAGATCAGGCTGGTCTATGGCAACCGTCGGCAGGAACAGATCATTTGCCGCAAGGAACTGGACGGGCAAGAGGTCACCTATGTCCTCTCGGAACCACCACAAAACTGGGAGGGGGAGACCGGCGTCATCGACGCTATGCTGCTGGACCGGATCCTGACGCCAGAGCAATTCCGCCAATGGCTTTTTGTGCTGTGCGGTCCGGCGATCATGATGGATGTGGTTGAAGAGCACCTTATTGCCCGCGGTACGCCGTCCAACCGCATTCTGTCGGAAAGGTTCGACTATGATTGATCCGTTCAGGCATATGTCCATGCGCCAACGGGTTTCTCTGGTCATCCGGATCGTAAATATCATCCTTTGTCTGGCCCTTCTGGCCTTCGTGCTTCGGTAATCGCAAAGGGAGGCCATGCGCCTCTCGGGGCGCTAGACCCGTTGCCGGTCAGACAACGCGCGCTGGCTGATGCGCGTTTTTTGTGCGGTGGAATGCAGTGATTCCGACCGATCCAACCCGATGATCCGGCGTCGGCGCGACAAAAACAGCTTGCTCCACCCCTGCCACCGCCCGATCGAAGGGGCGGCGGGGTCGCAGGGAAACGCCGCAGCCCACCCCTCAGGCAGGGCGATACCGCAGCGCTCGACCCGCTCCAGCATCCAGACCAATGGGATATTAGCCAAAGGCCGCGACACCTCGATTCCGTCGATCTGCCCGCCGATATCGCCGTGGGTGCCGCGAAACCAGACTTGTTCCATATCGCCGCTCCATCCCTCGGGGCAGATCCACATCACCGGAGCATAGGCCTCGCGCGTCTCGTCCATCGCCAGCGCGTGATACCCGTGGCGCACCGACGGGCCAAGGTGGTGGTTGTGGAACGCATGCTTCACCGTTGCGTAGCGCCAGAAGAACGGCAACCGAAGGCCCAGCGCCTTGACCGTATCCCAAACCCCGACCATCTCGATTTTCACGTCCTCGTGGCAAAAGACCTCGGCAAAGGCCCGCGCCCCGTGGGTTTCCGGCCCATCCTGATAATGGCGATAGGCCTGTCGGATATTGCGCGCCGTCGCCTGCTCTGCCCGGACCAGCCCGACCTTGTCGATCACCCCCGCAAGCGAGCGCACCGCATAGGCCCCGCGCGAATACCCCAGCAGGAAAATCCGGTCTCCGGGGCGGTATCTGGATGCCAAGGCCCCGTAAGCGCGCTGAATCTGGCGATTGATGCCGCGTCCGGTCAGCACGTCATAGGTGCTTTTCCAGTCCCGCCATTGCAGCCCCGCCTCGTACAAAATCGACAGATGCGCGCCGTTGGCCGTGCTGCGCAGCAGCTTGTAGGTCAGGCCGGCGTTGGTCTCTTGCCCAGGCGCAAGCGACGACATCGTGCCGTCCAGAATGATCACATGATCCATCCGGCCGCGCACAACCGCAGGCCCCGAATGCACATGTTTAGGCCGGCGTCCGAACCAGCCTAAAATCCTGTCACTCAGTGGCACTCTTTCGGTCATTCAAAATTGCCCAGACGCGGTTCGGGGTAAACGGCATATCGACCTGCCTTACCCCCTGATCCCATACTGCATCCAACACCGCATTTGCGACGGCGGCAAGGGCGCCGACCGTGCCCGCCTCGCCGCAGCCCTTCATTCCCATGGGATTGGCGGTCGATGGCACTGCCTCTGTCGTAAATGTGAACATCGGCAGGTCATCGGCGCGGGGCATCCCGTAATCCATGAACGTCGCGGTCAACAACTGGCCGTCGGCGTCATACACCACATGTTCCGTCACCGCCTGACCGAAGCCTTGCGCGATTCCGCCATGCACCTGCCCCTCGGCAAGCATCGGGTTGATCAGGTTGCCAAAATCATCGGTCACCGTGTATTTCAACAGTTTCACAACGCCGGTTTCGGGGTCGATCTCGACCTCGGCCACATGCGCGCCATTGGGGTAGGACCGTCCGGGAAGGGTCGCGCGCGCCTCGTGGCGCAACAGATCGACGCGGCCCTTGGCGCGGGCCATCTCCGCCACCTCCAGCAGGGTCGGCGTCATGTTCGACCCTTCGGCGCGGAATTGCAGGTCGTCAAAGCGCACCGCCTCGGCGGACACCCCCATTTCCCCGGCCACGAACGGCGTCAGCGCCTCGATCATCTTGGCCACCGTCACCAGCGTCACGTTGTTCTGCACCGTGACAGACCGCGACCCGCCCGTGCCGCCGCCCGTGGCGATGCGGTCGCTGTCGCCCTGCACCACTGTAATCCTATCGAACGGAATGCCGGTCTGGTCCGACAGGAACGTGGCATAGACGGTTTCATGCCCCTGCCCGTTCGACTGTGTGCCGACGTAAATGCTGGCCCCGCCATCCTCGGTAAACTCAACCGCAGCGCTTTCCGCAGGATCGCCCAGAATGGCCTCGATGTAATAGCACAGCCCCTGCCCGCGCAGCTTGCCGTCCTTGGCCGACGCCGCCTTGCGCGCAGCAAAGCCCGCCTTGTCGCTCAAGCTCTCGACCCGCCCCAGCACACGGTGGAAATCGCCCACATCATACATTTCGCCCGTGGCGGATTTATACGGAAAGTCCGCCGCAGGGATAAAGTTCCGGCGGCGCAACTCCCAGGGATCGACGCCCAGTTCCCGCGCGGCATAGTCGATCACCCGTTCCAGCGCATAGATCGCCTCGGGCCGTCCTGCCCCGCGATAGGCGTCCACCTGCACGGTGTTGGTGTAAACCCCCGTCGTGTGCATGAATACGGTCTGCACATCATAAGTGCCCATCAGAACCTTCAGGAACAGATTGGTCTGGATCGCCTGCCCGAACTGGCTGTTATAGGCCCCCAGATTGCAGGTCGAGGTGATGCGGTAGGCGGTGATCTTCAGATCCTCGTCAAACGCCAGTTCCCCCACGGACACCAGATCGCGCGCGCCGTTGTCCGACAGCATCGCCTCTGTCCGTTCCGACATCCAGCGCACCGGACGCCCCAGAGCCCGCGCCGCCTGCGCCACCGAGAAATACTCGGGGTGCGCCATTCCTTTCATCCCAAAGCCGCCACCGACATCGGGGTTTGTCACGCGGATGTTGTCTGCGCCCAACCCGAAGGCGTCGTTCAACTGGCCCTTCATGTTCCAGACGCCCTGCCCGTTGAAACACAGATGCAGGCGCGTTCCGTCCCATTCGGCGTAGCAGCCGCGCGGCTCCATCGAGTTGACGATGACGCGGTTGTCAGTGATCGACAGCGAAACGCGGTGCGCGGCGCGGGCAAAGGCGGCCTCTGTCGCTTTTTCGTCGCCCGACGCGAAATCGAAGGCGATGTTGTCGGGGGCCTCGGGGTGGATCAGCGGCCCGCCCTTGGCCAGCGCGATATGGGGGGGTAATTCATCCACGTCAAAGCCGATCATCTCTGCCGCGTCCTTGGCCTGCGCCAGCGTGTCCGCCACGACCAGCGCCACAGGTTCCCCCACATAGCGCACACGACCCTTGGCCAGCATCGGCCGCATCGGCGCCGCCCCCTTGGTGCCGTCACGATTGGGGACCAGCACACCGGTCATACCGATGTTCATGCCCGCCTCTTCCAGGTCGGCAGCACTTAGCACCAGATGCACGCCCTCTGCCGCGCGGGCGTCGCTCAGATCAAGCGCGGCAATATCGCCATGTGCCACGCTGGACCGGAACATATAGGCATAAAGCGCGTTTTCAGGCGCGATATCATCGACATAGCGGCCCTGTCCGTTCAGAAACCGCACATCCTCTACCCGTTTGACCGGCTGGCTTTTCCCGAACTTTTCCATGACGCGCCCCTTTGTGTTGTGCCGTGTGAACACTAGCGGGCGGCGGCGGACTGTCCAGACCCTAGGGACCGTTTTGCAGCGTTATCAGCGCCGCCTGCCCGTATCCGTTGAACCGCGTGGCCATTGCGGTGGAATAGGCCCCGACACCGTCGAACAGCACATAGTCGCCCTCGGCCAGATCGGAAGGCAGGGGGATTTCTGTCGGCAGGCGGTCAAGGGAATCGCAGGTCGGCCCGAACACGACACAAGGCCGCCGCGGCCCGCGCCGCTGCGCCCCGTCTGCCGCCAGAACGGTGATCCGGTCGGTCACGCCGATCTGCGCCAGCTCTGCAAGGCTGCCGTATATCCCGTCGTTCAGGAACACGGCACCGCCCGTCCGCACCGCCTTGACGCGGGCCGCCAGCGTATAGGCATCCGCCACCATCGCCCGACCGGGCTCGCAGACCAGGGCGGGCGGGTTCGGGCCAAAGGCCGCAGCCACCGCCGCACGGATCGTCGCGAAAACCGACGCAAGATCAGGTGCCGCCCCCGTGCGGTGCGATGCGAACCCACCCCCCACGTTCAGCCGCGCCAGCGTCACACCCGCCCGCGCCGCCACATCCGCCGCCGCATGGATGTAACTGTTCCATGCCTGTGGGTCGGCGCATTGCGTGCCCACATGGAAGGTCATCGCGGGGACAAACCCGAACGCCGCCACACGGCGCAACAGGTTCACCGCATGATCCGGCAGCACCCCGAATTTCGCCCCGAAATCATAGGCCGCCCCTGCCACCGGCAGTTTCAGCCGCACCGCCACCTCGATCCCCTTCGCGGGGCCAGAGGCCAGCAGCTTGTCCAGCTCGGCGCAATCGTCGATGGAATAAGACACAACGCCCGCAGCCCGCGCCACCGCCAGTTCCGCAGGTGACCGCACGGGGTTGTTGTAATGCAGCGCCGCCGTCGGGCTTAACCGCCGCACCAACCGCATCTCGTGCGGCGACGCCACGTCGAACCCGGTGATCCCCGCCGCGATCAGGTTGTCCAGCACCTCGACCGTGTCATTGGCCTTGACCGCATAGGTCACAAGCCCGTCGAACCCCGCCAGAAACGCCCGCGCCGTGTCGTGCAGCACATGGGGCCGGAAGAACAGCACAGGGGTATCGGGGTGGCGGGACCGCAGGTAATGCGCCGGATCGCTCCAATGGGGTCTGGGTCTGCTCATATCGCGTCACCTTTTGTGATCTGCCTCGTATTCAGGATGACCCAAAGGATGAACGAATTCGCTTGGCAAAATGGTTATTTTGGGTGTTTTATCTGTCATAATAACGAAAATGGTGACGATATGGATGACCTTGACCGCAAATTGATCGCCCAACTCGGCGCGGACGCCCGCATGTCCGTCGCCACCCTTGCCCGCCGTCTGGGCGTCGCACGATCCACCATACAGGCCCGGCAGGAACGGCTGGAAACCAGCGGCATCATCGCCGGCTACACCCTGAAACTGGGCGAGGCAGGCAAACGGGGCCGCATCCGCGCCACGGCCCTAGTCACCATAGAACCCCGCTCCACCGCTGCCGTCCTGCAACGGCTCAAGACCTTCCCCGCGGTCGAGGTCGCCCATACCACCAGCGGCCGCTTCGACCTGATCCTGCAAATCTCGGCCAGCACCACGCAGGATCTTGACGAAACGCTGGACGCCATCGGGTCGATCACCGGCGTCCGCTCCTCTGAGAGCCTGATCCACCTCTCGACCAAGATCGACCGTGCCGTCTGATGGGCCGTCTGAACCCAACCCGCCAAGACGGGGTTTCCCTTTGGCGCGTCCTTCGCTAGATGATCGGGTAAACCTGTAATTCAGTTGGGACGCAGCCTGATGGCAATGGAAAAGACATTCGACGCAGCCGAGGCCGAACCGCGCCTTTACGCGAAATGGGAACAGGCCGGCGCCTTCAAGGCGGGCGCGAATGCCCGCCCCGGCGCTGACCCCTTCTGCATCATGATCCCGCCGCCCAACGTCACCGGCAGCCTGCACATGGGCCACGCGTTCAACAACACCCTGCAAGACATTCTGGTGCGCTGGCACCGGATGCGCGGCTTCGACACGCTGTGGCAGCCCGGACAGGACCACGCCGGCATCGCAACCCAGATGGTCGTGGAACGCGACCTGGCCAAGGCCGGCCTGCCGCCGCGCCGCGACATGGGCCGCGAGGCCTTTCTGGAAAAGGTCTGGGATTGGAAAGAGCAATCCGGCGGCACCATCATCAACCAGCTCAAGCGCCTCGGGGCCTCCTGCGACTGGTCGCGCAACGCCTTCACCATGGACCCGAACTTTCAGACTGCCGTGATCAAGGTCTTTACCGAGATGTATGCAAAGGGCCTGATCTATCGCGGCAAGCGGCTGGTCAACTGGGATCCGCACTTTGAAACCGCGATTTCCGATCTCGAGGTCGAAAGCACCGAGGTCGACGGCCACATGTGGCACTTCAAATACCCGCTGGCGGGTGGTGCCACCTATGACTACGTCGAAAAGGACGAGAACGGCACCGTCACGCTGCGCGAGACCCGCGATTATATCGCCATCGCCACCACCCGCCCGGAAACCATGCTGGGCGACGGGGCTGTCGCCGTCCACACCGGCGACGCCCGCTATGCGCCGATCATCGGCATGTTGTGTGAAATTCCCGTTGGCCCCAAGGCACAGCGCCGCCTGATCCCGATCATCACCGATGACTACCCCGATCCCGATTTCGGCTCGGGCGCGGTCAAGATCACCGGCGCGCATGACTTCAACGACTACGGCGTCGCCCAGCGCAACGGAATTCCCTGCTATCGGCTGATGGACACGAAAGCCGCGATGCGGTCAGACGGCGCCCCATATGCCGAGGCTGCCGCCACCGCCATTGCCGTGGCCAAGGGCGAGCGCACCCTGACAGAGGCCGAAACCGACGCCATCAATCTGGTGCCGGAAGAGCTGCGCGGCCTTGACCGTTTCATGGCCCGCGCACGGGTCATCGACGCCATCACCGCCGAAGGTCTGGCCGTGATGACCAAAACCACCGTCAAGGACGAGGACGGCAACGAGGACGTGATCCTTGTGCCCTTCGTCGAGACCAAGAAAATCATGCAGCCCTTCGGCGACCGATCCAAGGTGGTGATCGAACCGATGCTGACCGATCAGTGGTTCGTCGACACCGCCAAAATCGTGCAGCCCGCAATCGACGCCGTGCGCAACGGCGACACCCAGATCCTGCCCGAGCGCGAGAAAAAAGTGTATTTCCACTGGCTGGAAAACATAGAACCCTGGTGCATCTCGCGCCAGCTTTGGTGGGGGCATCAGATTCCGGTTTGGTATGGGCCATCGATCGAGGAAATGAAGGCGTGGCCAGATGTTGAATCAGGCGAACCTTTGAGCTTCTGCAAGACCTCTTTCAAGGACGGGGCACGAAAAGTTCAGACGGAAATCAAAGTTGCGCTCGGCATCAAAGGAGTAGTCACCGTCTCGGAAAGCGATGTGACTAGCTATGGTCATAGCGGCGATGACTTTCATGTTACTTTCAAGCGCGACCCAGACGTCCTTGACACATGGTTCTCGTCCGGCCTCTGGCCCATCGGCACCCTCGGCTGGCCCGAGGACACGCCCGAGCTGCAAAGATACTTCCCCACATCGACCCTGATCACCGGAACCGACATCCTGTTCTTCTGGGTCGCGCGGATGATGATGATGCAGCTTTCGGTCGTCCAGCAGATTCCGTTCAAAACCGTCTACCTGCACGGCCTCGTCCGCGACGCCAAGGGCAAGAAGATGTCCAAATCCCTTGGCAATGTCGTCGATCCGCTGGACCTGATCGACGAATTCGGCGCCGACGCGCTGCGCTTTACCAATGCCGCCATGGCCTCTCTCGGGGGGGCGCTCAAACTCGACACCCAGCGCATCGCCGGATATCGCAATTTCACCACCAAATTGTGGAACGCCGCCCGCTTTGCCGAAATGAACGACACTTACACCGACACTGCGCATACTTTGAGCATCGAATGTGCATCCGATGTGCAGGGTCTTCAGACCGTCAACCGCTGGATCATCGGCGAAACCGGACGGGTTCGTCAGGAAGTCGATGCCGCCCTTGAAAACTACCGGTTCAACGACGCCGCCAACCTGCTGTACGCCTTTGTCTGGGGCAAGGTCTGCGACTGGTATGTAGAGCTGTCAAAGCCCCTGCTGCTGGATGGCGACGACGCGGTGAAATCCGAAACCCGCGCCACGCTGGCATGGGTTCTGGACCAGTGCATGATCCTTTTGCACCCGATCATGCCCTTCATCACCGAAGAGTTGTGGAACACCACCGCGACGCGCGAAAAGATGTTGGTCCACACCGATTGGCCCACCTACCAAGCCGCTGATCTGATTGACGAAAATGCGGATCGCGAAATGAACTGGGTGATCGGCCTGATCGAATCCATCCGCAGCGCCCGCGCCGAAGTGCACGTGCCCGCCGGACTGAAGGTCGACATGCTGCACTTGGGTCTGGACGAGGCCGCGCAAGGCGCATGGACCCGCTCCGAGGCGCTGATACTGAAGCTGGCGCGGGTGCAAAGCCTGACCCATGTCACCGACCTGCCCAAGGGCTGCATCACCTTGGCTGTCGAAGGCGGCACCTTCGCGCTGCCGCTGGCTGACATCATCGACGTGGCCGAGGAAAAGTCCAGACTGGACAAGGTGCTAGACAAGCTGACCAAGGAATTGGGTGGCATCAAGGGCCGCCTGAACAACCCCAAATTCGTCGCCAGCGCCCCCGATGAAGTGGTCGAAGAAAACCGCGAGCGGCTGACCCAGGGCGAAGACGAAGCCTCCAAGATCAAGGCCGCGCTGGCCCGTCTTTCCGAAATCGGCTGACACAGCAAAACCGCCCCGGCGCTCCCCGCATAATGGGGGGCGCCGCCGGAAAACCCATCCCCCCGACACCGCCACGCAGGAAGGGCTTGCCGCCCTCGCAGATTTGCGGTTTTGTCGGCCCCATGACCGGACCCAGATACACCCCGCTTGTGCAAACGCTTCCCTCCTCTGTTCCCTTCGTGGGACCGGAAACACAGGAACGCGCACGCGGCCGCCCCTTTGCCGCACGCCTTGGCGCAAACGAAAGCGTCTATGGCCCCTCGCCCCGCGCGATTTCCGCGATGCAGACCGCCGCCAGCGAGGCCTGGATGTACGGCGACCCCGAAAGCCATGATCTGCGCATGGCGCTGGCCGCACACCACGGCATCGCGCCGGAACACATCATGGTGGGCGAAGGGATCGACGGGCTTCTGGGCTATCTGGCGCGGATGATGGTGGGTCAGGGCGATGCGGTCGTGACCTCTGACGGGGCCTATCCCACGTTCAACTTCCACGTCGCGGGCTTTGGCGGTGTGCTGCACAAGGTGCCCTATGCGGGCGACCACGAGGACCCGCAGGCGCTGATCGCCAGGGCGGCTGCGACAGGGGCAAAGCTGCTGTATCTCGCGAACCCCGACAACCCTATGGGAACGTGGCACAGCGCGGACGTGATCCAGCGGATGATCGACGCAGTGCCCGACGGATGCCTGTTGATCCTCGACGAGGCCTATATAGAATTCGCGCCAGAGGGCACAGCGCCCGCACTAAGCCCGCAAGACGAACGCGTGATCCGGATGCGGACGTTTTCCAAGGCGCACGGCCTTGCGGGCGCACGCGTGGGCTATGCCATCGGCGCGGCCCCGCTGATCATGGCCTTCAACAAAATCCGCAACCACTTCGGGATGGGCAGGACCGGACAGGCAGGAGCATTGGCCGCCCTTCAGGATCAACAGTATCTGGCCCATGTGCGCGCACAGGTCGCTGCCGCCCGCGACCGGATCGCCATGATCGCGCGTGCGAACGGCCTGTCCCCGCTGCCCTCGGCCACGAATTTTGTCGCGATAGACTGCGGGCAGGACGGTGCCTTTGCCCGCCTTGTTTTGTCAGGGCTGATCGCCGAGGACATCTTTGTGCGGATGCCATTCGTCGCGCCGCAAGACCGCTGCATCCGCGTCTCTTGCGGCACCGATGCCGATCTTGACCTGTTCGCCGCCGCCTTGCCAAAGGCGCTGGATGCCGCACGAAGGGCCCTCACGCCGACGTGACTTGCCTTCCCCTTGCTGGAAGGGGCGAAACCATACTGGCAATCAAACCGACAGGATATTCCCATGCGCCTTGCAGCACTGACACTCGGCCTCGCATTTTTTGCGACAGCCGCCCTTGCGACAGAACCCGACCATACCGGCCATATGATGACCACGGTGCCGGATCAGGCTGCGCCCTCCTCTGTGGCCTTCGACGCGGCGAACGCCAGAATGCACAGCGACATGGGCCAGCCGCTGACAGGCGACGCCGATGTCGATTTTGTGCGCGGGATGGTGCCGCACCACCAGGGCGCTGTCGATATGGCCCGGATCGTGCTGCAATACGGCACTGACCCAGAGGTCCGCGCCTTTGCCGAAACTGTCATTGCGGCGCAAGAGGCCGAAATTGTGTGGATGAACAAATGGCTTGCAGCCCACGCAAACTGATCCGGTTCTTCTCGGTCCAAATACTCACGGCGCGACGGCGGGATCTGTCGCGCCGTGGATATTTTTAGAACAAAGAAGGGGCTGGTCAGGCCTCTGACACGACCCTTGCGGCGGCGTTCAGGCCGCCCTTTGCATGGGGGATATCCAGCGCGGTCATGCCTGCCTCTATCGCGCCAAGGGTGCCAAGCACCATATGCGCGTTGACATGGCCCATATGCCCGATGCGGAAGAACCCGTCGGCCATGGGATCGGTCGGCGTTCCCATGCCAAGGCCGATGCCCAGCGTGACGCCTGCCTTTTCGGTCAGCCAGGTGCGCAGCATTGTGCCCTGTGGCGCGCCGATGCGCACAGAGGTGACCGCATGGCTGCGCTTTTCGGGATCGGTGATGTTCAGGGACATCGGGCCGTCCTGCGCCCAGGTTTCCAATGCGGCGTGGACCGCGCGGGCGAGTTTGGCGTGGCGGGCCCAGACGGCCTCGATGCCCTCCTCGTGGACGATCATGTCCAAAGCGACGCGCAGCCCGTAAAGATGGTGCGTCGGCGCGGTCCCGCAGAAGTAATTGGAGAAGGCTTTCGGGTCCATCCGGGGCCGCCAATCCCAATAGCCACTGATACAATTTGCGGTGTCGCGGGCGCGGTCCGCCTTGTCATTGAAAAAGACAAAGCCCATGCCGGGAGGTGTCATCAACCCCTTCTGGCTGCATGCGACCATAAGATCGACGCCCCAGTCGTCCATCTCGAAGCGGTCACATCCAAGGCAGGCGATGCAGTCAACCATCAAAAGCGCCGGGTGGCCCGCCGCATCCATCGTCGCGCGCAGCGCCGGGATATCGTTGCGCACCGAGGTTGCGGTATCGACCTGCACACACAGGACCGCCTTGATCCTGTGGTCTGTGTCGGCGGCCAGCGCCTGCGTCACCTGATCCATGTCGATATCGCTGCGGTTGCCATAGTCGACCAGTTGAACGTCGATGCCCATCATGGTGGCCATCTCGGCCCACCCCAGCGCGAACCGGCCCGTGGACAACACCAATATGCGATCCCCGCGCGAACAGGTGTTGGACAGCGCCGCCTCCCATGCGCCGTGGCCGTTCGCGATATAGACCGCAACGTGGTGACGGGTGCGCGCCACCGCCTTCAGGTCGGGGATCAGGCTTGCGGTCATGTCGACCAACTGGCCGGTATAGATGTTGGGCGCGGCACGGTGCATCGCCTGCAAAACGCGGTCGGGCATGACCGATGGGCCCGGAATGGCAAGATACTGGCGACCGTTTGCAAGCGACATAATGGTGTTCCTTGGATGACACTGTTCATGACCTATTCCGCCCCCTGACCAACGTCAATTCCCTGCGCGCAACCTTGCCACAGGGCCGCTTTGCCCTTAGATGCCATGGCTGACGAAAAGGAATAGATCTGTGAGTTTGTTCAAGACCCTCGACCGGAAACACAAAGCCTGGGAACATTCGCTGAAGGAGGCGACAGGCACCGATCTGTCCGATCCAGCCCGCAGACGGGCGGCTTGGCGGCATTTCAATCTGGTCGATCACGCCTTTCTGAGAGCGCTGTGGAGCAACCTCGACCAGATTGCGCCGGGGGTGTACCGATCAAACCATCCCTCTCCGAAACGGGTTGCGCAGTATAAGGCGATGGGGATCAAGGCGATCCTCAGCCTGCGCGGCAAAGTGATCGCCAGCCCCTATCTGCTGGAAACCGAGGCCTGCGCCGAGCATGGCATCAGCATGATACATTGCAGCCTGAGCGCCCGTCATGCGGCGCCGCGCCAGAACATGCTGGACGTCATCGACGCCTTTCGCACCATCGAGAAGCCGTTTCTGATGCATTGCAAATCAGGCGCCGACCGCGCCGGTCTGGCAGCGGTGATGTATCTGAACATCATCGAAGGTGTCCCGATGAGAGAGGCGCGCAAGCAATTGCACTGGCGCTATCTGCATCTGAAGTTCACCAAGACCGGCATTCTGGATCATATTCTGGATATGTACGAGGCCCGCAACGCCCAAGGCCCGATCAGTCTGGAAGAGTGGATCGGCACCGAATACGATCCGGCCCTTGTGCGGGCCAGCTATGAAGCCAAAGGAGCGTCAGCGCCGTGAGCACCAACCTTCCAGAGGACGCGGCGCAGAATTCCCGTGGGTTGTTCATGTGGCTGTGGCGCGGCTATCTGGTCAAGCACCGGCTGTGGTTGATTGTGGCCATTATCCTGATGTCGATGGAAGGCTCGATGATGGGGGTTCTCAGCTATGTGCTGAAACCCATGTTCGACGAGGTCTTCGTGGGCGGCAACGCCGATGCGATCTGGTGGGTGGGTCTGTCGATCCTTGCGATCTTTTTCATCCGCGCGTTCAGCAGCGTCGGGCAGAAGGTGGTTCTGACGGTCATCTCGCAAAAGACCGCCGCAGATGTGCAGAACGCCCTTTTAGGGCATCTGATGACGCTGGACATGCAGTTTCATCAGACCAACCCGCCCGGCTATCTGATAGAGCGGGTGCAGGGCGATGTGCAGGGCGTCAACAGCGTCTGGTCGGCGATCATCACCGGCGCGGGGCGCGATATCGTCGCGCTGATTTCCCTGTTCGGTGTGGCGCTTTGGATCGACTGGCAGTGGACGGTGATCGCGCTGGTCGGAATTCCGGTTTTGATCCTGCCCAGCGTTCTGGTGCAGAAGTTCGTGCGCGAACGGGCGCGGGACGCACGGGAAATCGCGGGCCAGATGTCGACGCGTCTGGATGAGGTGTTTCACGGCATCGGCCCGATCAAGCTGAACGCGCAAGAGGACTATCAGGCGGGCCGCTATGGCGCGCTGATGTCACAGCGTGTCTCGGCAGAGGTGAAATCCTCGTTGGGGCGGGCGCTGATTCCCGGCCTGATCGACCTGATGACCGGCATCGGCTTTCTGGGGGTGCTGATCTATGGCGGGCAGGAAATCATCGCCGGGGAAAAGACCGTGGGCGAATTCATGTCGTTCTTTACCGCGATGGCGCTTGCCTTTGAACCCTTGCGCCGCCTTGGCGGGATCAGCGGGTTGTGGCAATCGGCGGCGGCCGGTCTGGAGCGTCTGCGCGCCCTGTTCGACATGAGCCCGACCATTGTCGCCCCGCTGGACCCGCAAAAGGCAGGTGTGCATGCGCCCGCGATTATGTTGAGCGATGTGTCGGTGACCTATGGCGACATGCCGGTGCTGAACGGTGCCAGCTTTGTCGCCGAGGCCGGCAAAACGACAGCACTTGTCGGCGCGTCCGGGGCAGGCAAAAGCACCGTGTTCAACGTGCTGACCCGTCTGGTCGAACCCATGGGCGGCATGATCGCGATCGACGATGTGCCGATCGACGCCTTCAACCTTGGCGACCTGCGCGGCATGTTTTCGGTCGTGACACAGGACGCGTTGTTGTTCGACGAAACCATCCGCGAGAATATTCTGCTGGGCCGCACCGATATTTCCGAAGAGGCGTTGCAGGCCGCGATCAGGGATGCCCATGTGACCGACTTTCTGCCCAAGCTGTCCACCGGTCTGGACACACCCGTCGGCCCGCGCGGCTCTGCCTTGTCGGGCGGTCAACGGCAGCGCGTGGCGATTGCCCGCGCCTTGTTGCGCAATACCCCGATCCTGTTGCTGGACGAGGCGACATCGGCACTGGACGCCGCATCAGAGGCCGTGGTGCAAGGGGCGCTGGAACGGCTCAGCGTCGGCCGCACGACGCTGGTCATCGCGCACCGCCTGTCAACGATCCAGAATGCCGACAAGATCGTCGTGATGGACAAGGGCCGCGTGATCGAGCAAGGCACCCATGATGCGCTGATCGCCAGAGGCGGTGCCTATAGCGACCTGTACAACCTGCAATTCCGGTCGCTGGAAGAGTAATCAGCGCCGCACCGCGTCGGCCACCGCGTCAAGCGGCTGCAACCGGCCACGCAGCGCATGGCACAGCGCCGTGCCGTGCAGTTCGGCCCCGCCCGAACGCGCCATGGCCGATGGCACCAGAAGCGCGGTATGGGGCGGCACCGCGCGAAACAGCCCCGCAAGCCAACGGACCGGACCGCGCCGGGCTGTCGTCCCGAAATATGCGGCGGTTCCCTTATGAGTGATATGGTCCAGAACCACCTGCGCCCATCCCTGCCGCAACTGCACCCCCGGCTGCAAAAACAACAGCCAATCCCCTTTGGCGGCCTCTGTCGCGCCCGCATAGCCCGTGGTCACAACCTCTGCCCCGGCGGCGGTTGCCATCTCGACCGTTCCATCCGTCGATCCGCCATCCACGACGATCAGTTCGCGGATCAGGCCCGCATCCAGCCCCTCGATCATCGAGGCCAATGATGCCGGCAGCCAACCGCAGGCATTGAGGGTCGGAACGATGACACTGATCGGTGCGCGCATGTGGATTTCCCCGAAGCCGGCCCTGTTGCCGCTGTCCCGATGTCCTATATTACAAGGACATCCAGAGAGGGACCATGAAATGACCGCTGAACGCACAACCGACCGGCGCCTGTTCGAAATCACAGGCAAGGACGCCGAAGAGTTCTTGCAGGGCCTTGTCACCAATGACGTCAAGGGCATGGATAGCGGGTTGGTCTATGCTGCGGTCCTGACGCCGCAGGGCAAATACCTTGCCGATTTCTTTCTTGTCAGGCTCGGCGATGCGATCCTGCTGGATGTGAAGGACCTATTGGCCGACGGGCTGATCCGCAGGCTGTCTATGTACAAGTTGCGGGCGGATGTGGTGATTGCGCCCTCTGACCTGCAGGTTTGTCGCGGGATCGGGGATCGCCCCGAAGGCGCCTTTGCCGATCCGCGTGCGGCGGCCCTTGGCTGGCGGATGTATGGCACGCAGGTTGGCGAAGAGCCTGTGACCGACTGGGATGCGCTGCGCGTGGCGCATGGCATTCCCGAAACCGGAATCGAGCTGATCCCCGACGAGACCTATATTCTGGAGGCGGGGTTCGAACGTCTGCACGGCGTCGATTTCCGCAAGGGCTGTTACGTCGGGCAAGAAGTGACCGCGCGGATGAAGCACAAGACAGAGCTGCGCAAGGGCTTTGCCACTGTCGCGATCAGCGCCCCAGTCCCCGACGGAACGGGGATTTTGCGCGAGGGCAAGGCGGTCGGCCAGATCTTTACCCA
This sequence comes from Pseudogemmobacter sp. W21_MBD1_M6, assembly GCF_052119585.1. Classification (NCBI taxonomy): domain Bacteria; kingdom Pseudomonadati; phylum Pseudomonadota; class Alphaproteobacteria; order Rhodobacterales; family Paracoccaceae; genus Pseudogemmobacter; species Pseudogemmobacter sp. W21_MBD1_M6. The sequence goes on from NZ_JBGQOJ010000021.1 coordinate 21,884, forward strand.
ATCGGGGGGGAAGGCCATCGCCTATCTGCGGTTCGACCGTGCAGGCGACGGGATGGTTGCGGGCGATGCTCAGGTCAGCCTGCTGACACAGCCCTGACTGAAACAGGCCGCCCCTGAGGGCGGCCTGATTTTGGGTGATGTTGGTCGCGCCTCAGGCGCGCTCGGCGTATTCCATCGTTTCGGTGTTCACGATGATGTCCTCGTCCTGACCGACGAAGGGCGGCACCAGAATGCGCACACCGTTGTCAAGGATCGCGGGCTTAAAGCTGTTTGCGGCGGTCTGGCCTTTGACCACCGGTTCTGTCTCGGCGATGCGGCAGGTCACTTTCTGCGGCAGGGTCGCGCTTAGCGCTTCGTCCTCGTGGTATTCGATGACGGCGATCATCCCGTCCTGAAGGAACGGGCGCCGTTCGCCAAGAATATCGGCGGGGATTTCGAACTGCTCGTATGTCTCTGAATCCATGAACACCAGCATTCCGTCGTTTTCATACAGGAAGGTCTGGTCTTTTTGCTCCAGCCGAACACGCTCTACCTTGTCGGCAGAACGGAAGCGTTCGTTCAGTTTTGTCCCGTTGCGCAGGTTCTTCATCTCGACCTGTGCAAAGGCCCCGCCCTTGCCGGGTTTTACGTGGTCACACTTGACCGCGATCCACAGACCGCCGTTGTGTTCCAGGATATTTCCGGGGCGGATTTCGTTTCCGTTGATTTTAGGCATGTGTCAAAACCATGTCAGAAGGTTGATCGGTAATTGTCAGCACCTATATATTGAGGACAATACAGGAGCAAGCAGACTAGATCGGGTGCAAACAGGAGACAAGCTATGCGCTGGACGCATAGGAGGCATTCCAAAATCAGTCACCCGAATCGTTTCAAATAAGCCATACAAGGCTCCACACCGCAAATGCAAGAGCAAGAATAAAAGGACGCGAGATGAGAGATTTCGTCGACGGAACAGCATTCAACCACGAGCAGGGCCAGCGCGCTAAAAAACTGTTCGCTGCCGTGGTCTTGGCAGCACTTGATGATGCGATTGCTGATGACAAGAAATACGGCAATGGCCCGGAACAGATCGCACGTTGGGCCCGCTCGCGCGATGGCCGCGAGGTTCTGTCCTGCGCAGGGATCGACCCGAACGAGCGCGTGGTCACCGGACTAATGGATTTTGTAAGCAAGGGCATCCGCACCTCTGTCGCGCTGTCGCGCGAGGAAAGCGAACGCCGCAGCCAGCAGGCTGAAGCCGCTTAAACAATCGACTGATGATGAAGACTTGCGCGTCTCCTTGGGGGGCGCGCTTTTTCTTTGGGCGCTGCGCTGACCGATCAGGCCAAAGGCAGCGCGTTCCGCGCCACGCCGATCTCTCGCGTCCTGTCGGACACTCGGGTTTTGCGCTTCGCGCGAGGATATTTAAGCCAAAAAGAAGCCTGTATAAAGAAGCCTGTATCATGTCAGGGCTTTTCGATCCCTGCCCGCCCCTGCATAACAGGCGGACATGCGGGGGTGGGCGGCGATGACAAAAGCAATCATGATTCAGGGCGCGGGTTCCAACGTCGGAAAGTCGATGATCGTGGCCGGCCTGGCGCGCGCGTTCCTGCGCCGCGGGTTGCGCGTGATGCCCTTCAAGCCGCAGAACATGTCGAACAATGCAGCCGTAACGCTGGATGGCGGCGAAATCGGCCGCGCACAGGCGTTGCAGGCGCTGGCGGCGGGTGTGGCGCCGCTGACCGATATGAATCCTGTGCTGCTGAAGCCTGAAAGCGAGGTCGGCGCGCAGGTGATCGTGCAGGGCAAACGGATCGCCACGGTCAAGGCCCGTGACTATGCCGCGTTGAAGCCCTCGTTGATGGCGCCTGTCCTGGAAAGCTTTCACCGCTTGGCCGCAACGTGTGATCTGGTGATTATTGAGGGCGCCGGAAGCCCCGCCGAGATCAACCTGCGCGACGGCGATATTGCCAATATGGGCTTTGCCGAGGCGGCGGGCGTTCCGGTGGTTCTGGTCGGTGACATTGATCGCGGCGGTGTGATCGCGCAGATCGTTGGAACACAGGCGGTTTTACCAGCGGAGGACGAAGCGCGGATCAAGGCCTTTGTGGTCAACAAGTTTCGCGGCGATCCATCCCTGTTCGACGCGGGACTGGCTGAGATCGCGACGCGCACCGGCTGGAGCTCGTTGGGGGTTGTGCCGTGGTTCGCCGATGCCTGGCGCCTGCCCGCAGAGGATGTGATGGATATTGCCGGCACCAAAGGCGGCGCGCTTAAGATTGCGGTGCCCAGACTGAACCGCATTGCGAATTTCGACGACCTGGACCCTTTGTCGTCCGAACCCGGCGTGACGGTCGAGATTGTCGAGGCGGGGCGCCCCCTGCCCGGCGATGCGGCGCTGGTTCTGATCCCCGGAACCAAGTCAACCATCGCGGATTTGCAGTTTTTCCGCGCGCAGGGCTGGGACATCGACCTGAAGGCGCATGTGCGGCGCGGCGGTCATGTTCTGGGAATTTGCGGCGGCTATCAGATGCTGGGCACGGCGATCATCGACGAGGACGGGATCGAAGGACAGGCGGGACGGCACGAAGGGCTGGGCCTGCTGGATGTCGTGACCGAGATGAAGCCGGAGAAGCGGTTGGCACTGACCAAGGCGCTATACCTGCCGACCGGTGATGCGGTGCAGGGGTACGAGATCCACATCGGGCAGACCGATGGCCCCGACCGCGCGCGGGCCTGGTTGCAGGTCGAGGGGCGATCCGAAGGGGCCGCATCCGCCGACGGGTTGGTCAGGGGCTGCTATCTGCACGGGTTGTTCACGTCCGACGCGTTCCGCGCCGCCTATCTGGCGGAACTGGGAGGCGAAAGCAGCGGGTTGACCTATGCGGCGGATGTCGAGGCGGTTCTGGACGCGTTGGCCACACATCTGGAAACACATATGGATCTGGATGCGCTATACGCCCTTGCGGGCGACGTCGCGCCCGCGGCTATTCGAAGTCTTTGACGGCCAGCGCCCGCTGGATTTCGCGGCGCACCAGCTTGCGGACGTTGCGGGTGATCCGCTCTCCCAAGGCGCCCTGAAGTTCCTGACGCACGATTTCCGACACCAGATCACGCAGCATATCCTCGTCCAGCACGGCGTCTTCGGGGCCAAGACCAAGGCCGCCAATGGCCACATCGTCTTCGTCTGCGGCGATGTCGTCAAAGTCGGCGGTCGCCTCGACCTCTTTGAAGTCTTGCTCGGCCATGATCGAGGGCTCTTCGTCGGGGTGATCTGCGTCTTCCCAATCGTGGTAAATCGAGGTTGGCTCTTCGTCGCCGTTCGGCTCCCAGTCGCCGCTGGTTTCACTGATCGCGGCCTCAAGCTCTGCGATCTTTGCCTCTAGCGTGACCATGGGTTCGGGCGTCTGCTGTGGCTCAGGGGTTTCGGCGGCAGTGACCTCGTCCTGCCCGGCCTCGTCCTGCTTTGCATCGGCCCAGGCGCCATCGGCCCAAGCGCGGCGTTCCAGATCCTTCAACAGAAGATCATCTTCGATGACAAGACCCGCCTCGTCCGCAACGGGCGGTTCGGGTTCCTGCGACTGCGGTTTGGCGATTCGCAGGGCCGGGGTCAGAACCAGCTTGTCCATTCCGAGCGACTCATTGTGCGGGGGAACCCGGAATTTCTTGTCCTCTTCAGAGACAAGACGACGGATCGAGGACAGGACATCCTCTATCTCTGCATTGCTGACTGGCTCGGACATTTGTGCTTCCCGCTCGTTCCTCAAACGCAGTTTAACCGCGCTTGAGGATTCTAACAACCGATTGCGGGAAATCTATTTTTTCCCCAAACCGCGCAGAACGCGATCAAGCTGGGCCCCTTGCATGCTGATCGCCGGAGCGTTCTTCACAAGGTTATAATATGCGGCAGGATCGTAGGTCTTGATCCCCAGCCCCAGATGATTGACCGTCAGCAGACCCATTGAGGCCAGCAGTTGATAGGTCGCGACATATTGATCCGTGATCGCAGAAATACGCGAGCCTTCGGCGTCGAGCACGTCTTGCTCCGCATTCAGCACGTCCAAGGTCGTGCGTGCCCCGAGCGTCGCCTCTTCGCTGACGCCGCGATAGGCGAGGCGCGCCGAGGAGACCTGCTCGTTGCTGGCGCTGAGGACAGAGCGCGACACATCAAGACCGGCCCATGCGTTGGCGACATTCTGGGCGACATTCACACTGGTCAGCAAAAGCGCCGCACGCGTAGAATCGCGACGTGCCATCGCCTGACGGGTCAGCGCCGACAGACGCCCGCCCTGATAGATCGGGCCGGACAGCGTCAGTTGCAGCGACTTTGTCGTGTCGCGGTTGTCATCGACAGAAACGCTTGCGCCGATGGTGCCCTTGGGCTGCATCGCGGTTCTGGCGCGCAGGATGTTCAGCTCCGACACCGTAACCTGACGTTGGGCGGCAAGGATATCGGGGTGCATGCGAACGGCGGCGGCCGTGGCGGCATCAAGGGATTTCGCCGTGTTCGGACGGGCGGGCGGCGAGGCCAGCTGGCCGGGCGCACGACCAACCGCGGCACGATATTCCGCACGGGACTGCGCCAAAGCGCCCTGTGCGGACGACAGACCGCTGCGGGCAGCGGCCAGGCTGGATTCGGCGATGGCAACATCGGTGCGGGTCACTTCGCCCACTTCGAACCGATCACGGGCCGCGCGAAGAGCCTGGGTGATGACGCGGACGTTGTTCTGGCGCAGGTCCACGATTTCCGTGTCGCGACGAACGCTCATATAGGCGTTCACGGCGCGCAGAAGAACGTTTTGCTCGACGCTGACCAACTGTTCACGGGTTCCCAGCACGGTTTCCTTCGCCGCGTCGATCGCCAGACGCGAGGCACCGGCGTCATAGATTGTCAGTTCCGCCGACAAAGCGGCGGTGCTGGACCAGTCATCGGTCTGGGTGGGGGTGCGATACCCTGCGCCGACCGAATAGCTGATGATCGGACGCAAGGCCGACATCGCAATCGCGACATCCTCGTCAGCGACGCGCAACAAGGCGCGGTTCTGTTCAAGCAGGCCACTGTTGTTATAGGCCCCGATCAACGCATCGGTCAGTGTTTCGGCACGCGCTAAAGGTGCAGTCAGCAAGAGCGCAGCGGCAGCGGCGACTCCCAAATACTTTTTCAAAGAAATTTCCATTTTTCCGACTTCCCCCGTCTGGATCGATGCAGATGGCTTATCAAAATTCAATGATATCACAAAACAAAGGCACGTTCCCGTTCAAATCCGGGCACGACAGGCGCGCTTGCGTTAAAGGCAAAGCGCCAGGTCACATTTCCGTCGATCTTATACCCTATCCGGCAAATTCCAAGGGCTCCTTCCATGAAAATGCAGCCGATCCGACCGCCGTCTTTCAACTGATCCAACAGCGCCTGCGGCACCTGCTCGACCGCGCCTTGCACGACGATTACATCATAGGGGCCGTTCTTCGCATTGCCCGCTGTCATTGCACCCTGCATGACAGCCGCATTGTCGACCGCATTTTCGGACAGGGTCTGCTGGGCATCGGCGGCCATCCCCTCGTCCTCTTCCACGGCGACGACGGCCTGCGCCAGTCGCGCGATAACGGCGGTCGAGTATCCGTAGGCGCACCCCAGATCAAGCACCAGTTCGTCCGGCTGAATATCCAGCGCATCCAGCATCTTGGCCAGCGTTCTGGGTTCCAGCAGCACACGGTTCCGGCCAAGGGCGATATTTTCGCCCACATAGGCCGCTTCACGCTTTGCCGCAGGCACATAGGCCTCGCGCGGGACGGCCAGCATCGCCTCGATAATCGGGAATTTGGTCACATCAGAAGGGCGGACCTGAGTGTCCACCATAACAGTGCGTCGGTTTTGATAGTCGGTCATGGACTAAACTCGTTCGTCTAGTTTCGGTCAATATCCGGTGTGCCACAGAATGTGGGGGCAGGCAAGGAAGGACGAGGTGCGATTGTGCGCCAGACGAGAGCAAATCAGGCCGCATCCGGCGGATTGGATCGAATGTGATGTCAGATCACGACCGGCAGGGTGAAAACCGTTCTGCATGTCATGTGGCTGGCAAAGCCTTCCTTGAAGAACCCGATCGCAACTTCCTTATCGGTTTGCGCCGGAATATCCTGCGGAAAGGCACGTTCCCCGATCCGGTAAATCCGGATACCGCGCGCCTTCATTTCCTCGATGGCGGTCATCTGCACGACGTGGCCAAGGGGTTTGTCGAATAGCGTGCGGTCATAGGCCCCGACAGCATAGACGCCCTCGTCGCGGGTGAACTGGAAGAACCCGCCGCCGACAAACCGCTGATCCGACGGATTGCGCAGCCCGACAAGGAACGCATCACCGGACAGCACCATCTGATATTGCAGATCCCATGTTGCCTCGGCACGGGTGGCGCGCCCGCCTGCGGCCTCGAAATGAGCCTGCCGAAACGCGTGCCACACATCCGTGCTGGCGTTGGTCTGATCCATCTTGAAAACAGACCATTCCCGCAGTCCGGCATTGATCAACGGTCGATAGCTTTTGCGGAAATTCAGGCGTATGTCGGCCAGATCCGGGCCAAGTTCGACATACAGATCATGCTTGAGACCGACCGTCGCCCCGTTCGCAAGAAGCTGCTGATGCCAAAGCGTCGCCCCGAATTGATCTGGCGCGGGCGGGTGGAACTCTTCCGCCATTACCAAGGGGTTTTCGATCAAAAGCCCAAGCTGTTTCAGCATCAAGATGGCCTTTGATATAATTCTCTTGATGGATTTCGGGGAAAGGCCGGATACAAAAACCGGCGGTGCAACCGGGGCGCCGACACTTGAGAGGTGGATGTTTCCGGCAGGTCCGCCAAGCGAAAGCGGCCACAGCCCGCAGGGTTTTCCATCCAGCTTTAGCACAAGACTGATGTCAGCCATGGACCATCCCGCACCACGGAAATATGCATATTGATAGTCAAGACTGGCCGCGCCGCCTAACACAGGCCGGTAGGGCAAAGCCGCCCAGACGGCGGCCCAGCTTTCCGGCGCGTCCGTCCGCAAAACGGCATCCAGTCCGCTTTTTGTCAGGGCGTAGGTGATAGCGCCTTCATACTGCGTCATGTCAGGCATTTATGTCCTTCAGGTCGGCAAGCACGACTGGCGTATTCGCCCGTGTATCCGCCGTCACCCGCTTGCCGATGATCTGGTCCAGAAACTTGGGTGCCGCGCCATAGCCCGGGCGAACGCTGCGCACCGCGTCGGGCGTGATGATCGAACCGGCGGGCAGGTCTTTTATAAAATACAGCGACCGCCGGAACTTGATATTTCCCAGCTCGCTTGACTTGCGGCCATAGTCCACCTGACCGATGGCGTCCCACGCAGTGCGCGCGCCCTCGCACAGTTGGGTGAACTCGGCCGGTTCCAGTGAAAAGCTGTCGTCCGGCCCGCCGCCACTTCGGTCAAGGGTGAAGTGTTTCTCGATGATGGCCGCGCCAAGGGCCACGCTGGCGATTGCGGTGGTATTGTCCAGCGTGTGGTCGGACAGGCCGGTCACAACGCCGAAACGCCGGGCCATGTCGGGGATTGTGCGCAGGTTGTAATCGCCCGCCGGCGCGGGATAGCCGCTGACGCAATGCAGGATCGCCAGTTCCTTGCAGCCGCCGTCGCGGGCCGCCTGGATCGCCTCGCCGATTTCCTCGGCGTCGGCCATGCCGGTGGAAATGATCATCGGTTTTCCCGTGGCGGCCACATAGCGGATCAGCGGCAGGTCCACCGCCTCGAACGAGGCGATCTTGTAGGCGGGCGCGTTGAGGTCTTCGAGCAGATCAACCGCCGTCGCATCGAAGGGCGACGAGAACATCGTGATGCCAAGCGATCTTGCATGTTCGAACATCGGCTTGTGCCAGTCCCAGGGGGTGTGCGCCTCCTCATACAGCTCAAACAGGGTGCGCCCCGCCCAAAGACCGTCGTTTATCCGAAACTCTGCCGCATCGCTGTCCAGCGTGATGGTATCGGGGCGATAGGTCTGGATCTTGACCGCGTCAGCGCCGGTGCGCTGTGCCGCCTCGATCAGGCGCAATGCCGTCTGAAAATTGCCGTTATGGTTGGCGGACAGTTCCGCAATGACATAGGGCGCGTGATCAGCGCCGATCTTGCGTCCGGCAATCTGTAGTTCCATTTCACTATTCTTCCATCTGTCGCAAAGCGGTCTGCGCATACTTTAAAAGACAATTCGTTATCTTGTTAGCCCGTAACGCCGGAAATCCGTGTCTTGGGACAGCATTTCGAACCCGCAACGCTCGAACAGCTTCAACGAAGCACTATTGGCAAGATGCACCTCTGCGTCGAACCGCGATATGCCTTCGCCTCTGGCATAGGATAATGCCGCGCAAAGAATGGACGGCCCCAGCCCTTTGCCCCGCCAGTCTGGAGAGATGCAGATGCCGACCGATGCGGCGTCATGATCGTCCTTGAGCCTGTCGAACCTGACATGGGCCACGGGCGCATCTTCCGTTTGCAGGATCAGCAAAATGCGGCGCTCGTCGGTCAATGCGGCCGTCAACCAGGCAAGGTGATCCGGGAACTTCGGCGTGCCGGCATTCCTGTAGTAGCGCGCGGCGTCGCCTGCTGTGCGCCAGTCAAAGATGCGCTCGGCGTCTTGCGCGGTTGCGCGTCGCGCAAAGATGGCAGGCACCATGATGTTCCGGCAGGCTTTCAGGGCACCGCGCCCGTCGACCAGTTCAATCGAGGCGCGGGTCAGTGGTTCCAGCCCGACCGGCGACGACAGGCGCGCAATCGCGTCACAAAGCCGGTCCTGCCACCCGTCGGCGCGAATGTCCCCCAACAGGACGGCGGCCTTTGCGTCCTCCATTGCCCGCGCGGCGGGGGCTTGGTTGTCCGCCAGCACCAGCAACAGGCTGGGCAGGCCAAGACAGCATCTTTCCCACGATGTGCCGCCCGCCCCGCCAATCGCCAGATCGGCGCTTGCCATCAGGGATGCCATATCGGCCACCTCGACCACGACCCCGGTCGGTCGGGGCATCGACCGGGCCACCTGCCGGACCCTGTCCAGCCAGGGGGCGTTGCGGCCCATGACGACGGTGATGCGGCAGGCCTGCGGCAAGGGGCTTGCCGCCAACGCCGCCAAGACCTGAGAGGTCGCGTCGTCCTTGTCGATTCCGCCCATGGATACAAGGATATGATCCAACCGGGCATCGTTGCGCCGCGCAAGGCTTGCCTCTCTCGCCCAAGCGAATTCAGGACGCAACAAAGCGTAGGCAGGTCCGATAAGACGGATGCAATGCGCAGGCACCAGACCGTCATAATCCGCCGCCTTGCGCCCCAGATTCTGGTCCAGCAAAAGATCGCAGATGTGCGCCCTGTCGGCCAGATCATCTATCACCATCAGTCTTGCGCCGTCGGGCAAAACCGCCTTTTCCCAGCGGGCATCAAGGGCGTAGTGATCAACGATTAACCAGTCAGGCTGCAACTGCGTCAGAATGCCGGCGCATTCTGACGCGTCGGTTTGCCAACTGACACCCAACCACGCGGCATGGGCAAGGTCGCCCGTCGGCGTGACCTCGTCCGCACCCGAGGACGGCAATATATGCACCCTGAACCCACGGGCCGAAATGGCGTCGATCAGATTGCCGGGCAGATCACGGCACAGGAAATGACAGTGCGCCCCCGCCTGTCGCACCGCATCCGCCAGAGTCAGGCAACGCATGACGTGCCCGGTGCCGATCTCGACAGATGCATCGCAGCGAAAACAGATGGTCGCCCCCTGTATCAATTGATCCTCTTGAAGCCCCCGTGACAGATCGGCCCTTTAAGCATCGTCATCACATCGCGCCCGTCCTCACATTCGCGGATCAGGCCAAAAACCGGATCGAGTTGGTCGAAATAGGTTTCAACCACGTCAGGCGTATGCGCGGTGCAGGCGTAAACGCTTGTTCCCGCCAGATAGCCTTTTTCCAGCATTTCCTGCGTCAATAGCGTTTTATAGGCTAGGGCCTTTTCGCTTTTGAATGCGAAGTTTGCCAGCGACGCCAGACCCGAATGGGTGATCGTCAGGCTGTGTTTATCTGCTAACGCCTGCCAGCGGCGGCGGATGTCCGTGCCGATGGCCGTAATTGTCTCCCATGGCTTTTCGCGTTCCATGACCTCCAGCGCCTTCAATGCGGCCGACGGCCCGATGCGCTCTGTCCAGAAGGTAGAGCTGATAAAGGTCGATTGCGCTGCCTCCATCACGGCGCGACGCCCGACGACGGCGGTGATCGCATAGCCGTTTCCAAGGGTCTTGCCATAGACGGCCATGTCGGGTTCGACCCCGTATTTCTTGTGCAATCCACCAAAGGTTTCGCGGAACCCGGATGTGCATTCATCAAAGACAAGAACGATGTTGTTCCTGGTGGCCAGATCGCGCACGCGCTGAAGGAAATTATCCTCCGGCTCGGCGTTGCGCACGACTTCCATCTTGATCACTCCGACGGTTCCTTTGGCCACAATGGCCTCCAGTGCCGCAAAGTCGTTGTAGTTGAACGGATGCACACAGCCGCGCAGTGCCTTTGGCACACCCTCGGGGCTAAGGCCCGGCAGAAGATGCCCGGCAAGGCTGTCGTCATCGCCCAGATTGGCCGAAAGATACCAGTCATGCCAGCCGTGATAGCCACAAACAGCCACCCCGTCACGGCCAGAGGCTGCGCGGGCGATGCGGATGGCAATCGCGTTGGCCTCTCCTCCGGAACGGGCGAACCGCACCATATCGGCCCAGGGATCAAGGGTGATCAGGCGTTCGGCAAGGGCGACCTCTTCGGGGCAGTTGAGGGTGCTCATGTTGCCCGCATCGATCACGGCGCGCACGGCATCGTCCACCTCGGGGTGACCATAGCCCAGAATGTTGCTGCCGATGCCCATCAGGCTCATGTCGGTCAGTTCGCGACCGTCCAGATCCCAGACGGTGCAGCCTTTTGAACGGCTAAAATAGGCGGGCCACTGGTCCGGCAGGAACATTTCCGACCTTTTGGACAAAAGCATGTTTCCGCCCGGAATAATCTGCTTGGCTCTTTTCCAAAGCTTCTGACCACGGCCCATAGTCGCTCCTTCGTTACGAGCGATGGCGGCATTGCCGGCAAACAGCTCTGGTTTGGTGTCCTGAAGGTCCAGAACATCGGTCCATGTGAAATGGATATCCGGCAGGAACTGGTCGTAGACTTTGCGGATAACGTCAAGATCTGTCGCCTCGTCCACGGTCCATCGCAGATGGGAAAGATCCTGCGCGTTTGTTATGCCCGCCGTGCGGAAACCTTCGCCGCGCAGGTAGGGCGTGACATGCTCGCGGTCGTAGGCACTGTTCGTCTCGCGCGAGGCGCGGTCAAGCGCGGCAAAGCTGAACACCTCGACGTCCAGACCATCGGGGAAAGACGGCGGCGCGGTATTCGACAGGTAATCGACGCCAAGCGCCTTATAGTCCCGCACCATCCGGTCCACGATCGCCGGATCCACCAGCGGACAATCCGCAGTGATCCGCACAACGACATCCGCGCCGCGCGCCTTTGCCGCCCGATGAAAGCGGTCCAGAACATCGGTTTCGCTTCCGGTTTCCACGCCAAACCCAAGGGATTGAACATGCGCAATCAGCGGGCGGTTGTTGGGATCATCCGAGGTGGCCACAATGATTTCGTCAATCTCGGTTGTGCGCGACAGGCGACGCAGGACCAGTTCGATCATCGCAATGCCGCCAACACGCCGCATCACCTTTCCCGGAAGACGGGACGACCCCATACGGGCCTGAACAAGAGCAACAGTTTTCACAGCGAGTTCCAATGCGAAGGGTTGATAAGCCGGATATCCATATCGCCCGCGTCCGGCCAGTTCGGCAACGAGGGCAATGGCGCGTCGGACATCTGCAAGATTTGCGCGAGTTGCGCGGCCTTGTCCACACCCACAACGATCCGGTCAATCACATCGTGCATCGATACGAACCTCAGACAGGCCTCTAGCGCGGAAAGATCGGTCTCTTCCAGCCAACGGCTCCATTCGTCCCAGATCACAGACCACGGGGCAAATTTTGGCGGGCGATCCTGCGGCGTCATCAGCAACAGGCCCTGAAGGAACGCCGACCTTGTGTGCACCTCGGCGCCGCTGTCCTTTAGGGTTTTCGCCCAACCGGACGCGACGATGCGCCGGTCCAGGATGCTGAACGGAGCCTGCACAATGTCGGGCCGGCACACCTGAAGGAAGGCCGGAAGCCGGTTCGGATCATAGATCGAATAACCGATCTTGTCGGTCAACCCTTCGGATTGCAGCACCTTCAGGGCATCGGCGATGTCTTGCCCCTTTGGGCCGGTCAGCTGCTCGGGATCGTGCAGCAAAAGCCCGTGAAGCTTTGGCACATTCAGGCGCGACAAGCTGCCTTTGACCATGCCCCGCATCCATGACGCCACATCGTCAACCTCTGCCGGAACGCCGCCCACTTTGGAAATCAGGTTCCAGCCACCAACCCCGACCCGCCCCAGCGTGTCTTCGCTGTCACCATAGGCAATCGCGGTGTCGATGGTGTCGATTTGCTGCGCCCGCGCAACCGCAAGGATTTGCGCAACGGCGGCCTCGGACACGCGACCGGATGTATTTGATATGCCGTAAGGCATCCCGAAGCTGGCCGATCCAAGTGCTATGCGGGTGTTCATGTGTTTACGACCATATTATTTCAACTCTGCGCTTTTATGCAAAAAGTTTCAGATCTTTCCGCTTTGACAACGGCGTTTCAACGCTCTGGCAAAAGCTGTCGCTTGGCCACCTTCACCGATGGGGCACGTCTGACACCGACGGGATCAACGCACCCTTGAGTCTATTCAAAGGCTTTGATCGCGGGAAAATATGTCGACATGCAGACTGCCGTCGGGCGCGAACCTAAACAACCTCCCGAACTATATTTACGACCTCGTCCTGATCGGCGTCTGTCATTGTCGGATACATCGGGATGCTGATCGCACGTGAATAATAGCGCTCTGCCTCTGGAAAGTCGCCGGGGCCGAAGCCGCGTTTGCGGTAGTGGGGCTGAAGGTGAACCGGGATGTAGTGCAGGTTCACGCCTATGCCACGCTGGCGCAGACCGTCAAAGGCGGCCCTGTGCCTGGTCGAATCCGTCAGGCAGATGACATATAGATGCAGTGCGGATCTTGTGTCGGGTTGCTGCCACGGCACATCCAGCGCAAGACCGGCAAGCGCCGTGTTGTACCGCGCCGCAATCTGGTGACGCCGGTCGACGTAGGTCTCCAGCCGGTCAAGCTGACTGCACCCGAGGGCCGCGTGCAAATCGGTCATGCGGTAGTTCCAGCCCAGCTCTGTCTGCTGGTAATACCACGGGCCATCCGGTGCCTGCGTCATCTCTGACGGATCGCGGGTGATGCCGTGGCTGCGCAGGCGCGCCATGCGGTTCGCCAGTTCGGCGTTCCGGGTCATCGCCATTCCGCCTTCGGCGGTTGTGATGATCTTGACCGGATGGAAACTGAACACGGTGATGTCACTATACTGACAGGCTCCGACCGGTGCGCCCTTGTAAGAGCCGCCGATCGCGTGCGAGGCGTCTTCGATCACCTTGAAGCCGTATTTTTGGGCCAACGCACCAATGGCGGCCATGTCGCAGGATTGCCCGCAAAGATGGACGGGAACGACGATCTTGGGCAAACGGCCTGCGGTCTTGGCCGCGATCAGCTTTTCCTCTAGCCGGGCGACCGACATGTTGTAGGTTCTGGGGTCGATATCGACGAAATCCACATCGGCACCGCAATAAAGCGCGCAGTTTGCAGAGGCGACGAAGGTGACCGGCGTGGTCCACAAAAGATCACCCGGCCCAAGGTCAAGCGCGACGCAGGCAATATGCAGCGCCGAGGTCGCGCTGTTGACGGCGACCGCATGGGCCACCCCCACTTTGGCCGCGACGGCCGCCTCGAACCGTGGAACGGCCGGTCCCTGCGTCAGGAAATCCGAACGCAAAACCGCAGCGACCGCGTCGATGTCGGCCTGCGTAATGTCCTGTCGACCGTAAGGGATCATCAGATTGTCCCGATATTCGCGCGGTGATCCTCGATCCACGCCTCTAGCGCGGCGTCATCCATCCATTCGGGGTTGGTGTCGCTTGCATAGGTGAAATCTTCGGCCACCTTGCGCCCGTTCTTGATCCGCTTCGGGCTTGTGGCCCAATTGTTGATCGCCGGAAGAATTTTGAAATGTTCATCATATTCATAGGTGAACGGCGCATCCTCGAATCCGACCATTTGCTCGTGCAGCTTTTCGCCCGGACGGATGCCCACAACGTCCTGCCTGGCCTCGGGGGCCACCACCCGCGCGATGTCGGTCACTTTCATCGACGGGATCTTTTTCACATAGATCTCGCCACCTTCCATATCCTCGAACGCATGCCAGACCAGTTCCACACCCTCGTCGAGCGAAATCATGAAGCGGGTCATGCGATCATCGGTAATCGGTAGCACGCCGGTCTCTCGCAGGGACATGAAAAACGGGATGACCGACCCGCGCGACCCCATGACATTGCCATACCGCACGACGCCGAACCGTGTGCCATGTTCGCCAGCATAAGAATTGCCCGCAACGAACAGCTTGTCGGACGTCAGCTTGGTCGCGCCGTAAAGGTTGATCGGGCTGGAAGCCTTGTCCGTCGACAGGGCGATGACCCTTTTGACGCCCTTGTCGATGCAGGCGTCGATCAGGTTCATCGCGCCGATCACATTGGTTTTCACGCATTCGAACGGATTGTATTCCGCCGTAGGCACAATCTTTGTGGCCGCCGCATGCACAACGTAATCAACGCCGTCCAGCGCGCGGTAAAGACGGTCACGGTCGCGCACATCGCCGATGAAAAAGCGGACGCGGTCCTCGTTCTGGAACTTCTTGGCCATTTCCCATTGCTTCATCTCGTCACGCGAGAAGATGATGATTTTCTTTGGTTTATACTTTTCCAGAGTCATGGGCACAAATTTGTTGCCGAACGACCCTGTGCCGCCGGTAACGAGAATGGTGGAATTTTCGAACATCAGTAATCTTCTTCTTTTCAAACGCAGGCATTGACCCTTCGTAGGACAAACCGGATCGGATTTACCATAGTGAAAAATATATGACACGCTCTTCCGCCGAAATACAGCCAGGTGATGGAAAATCTTCGCCATGGCGCCCGGATGGGGCTAGGTGCTACACAAATGCGCACCCGTTACGGTGCCCTGTGTGAATTGCGAAGAAAGCCCGGACCCTGCCATGTCGATACGATTGCTATGCGATGCCCGCGGTGGATACAGAAAACGCTTCCTTGACCGCCTGCTGGAATTGGCCGGGCCGGATGTGCAGCTTGGCCTGCATATGGGCGATACAGACGCCGACTTCGAAGCGCCATGCATCCCCCGCATGGAGGTGCGCAAGGGTACGCGCGGCCACATCATGGACGGTGACGCGCAGACCGGTGCCAATCTTGCGCTTATCGCGTCGCCCGGCTTTCAGCGGCTACTGGAAACCGCTATTGATCAGTTGCAGCGCAGCTCTTCGACCTATCGCTACCGATCGCACAACTTGCAGAACATACAGGATTACATCGACTATTATCACATTCTAAGCGATGTTTTTGCCCGTAAAATCATAGACGAAGGCATCACCCACGCGTTGTTTTTCGACGTCCCCCATCTTGCCTATGACAGCATCATGTATGACGTCGCGCGGTCATTGGGGGTGAAGACCGTCATTCTCAGCCAGTTTTTCCCGGACACGTTCTTTTCCACCCCCCGCATCGAGGATTTCGGATGTTTTGATCCATCCGGCATGGACGCCGCGCCATTCCCGATTGAAAAGGGAGCCGGAACAGAGCTTTTCTATATGAACAACGCCTGGCAAAAAGAAAGCGCGCGGGGCCGGATTACGGCGCGCGCCGTGGCCAGCTTTCTGACCTATGTTGTCAGGCGTCAGCCATTGAAATTGCTCGACCCGGTGTACATCGCGAAGACATTGCGCCGGATTGACCGCATTTACAAAGACCTGCCCGACTGGCGCGATCCGTTCGCCAGGTTTTTCCACACGAATGAACTGGCATATTTTGAACATCTGGCAGAGTTCGAAAAGACCGAATTCGATCTGTCCAAACCCTACATCTATGTCCCTTTGCACCTGCAACCAGAGATGACGACATCTTCGCTTGGCGGTCGGTATCGGGACCAGGTGTTGATGATCGAAACCCTGGCCAGAGACCTGCCCGAGGGATGGGAAATCTACGTCAAAGAGAACCCCAAGCAGGGCGCCTTTGCGCGGGGCCCGATGTTCTTTCACCGCATGTCCCGCATCCGCTCGGTGCGGTTTTTACCATCCAGCGCGAACACCGCCGCACTGACAGAAAACGCGCGGCTTGTGGCGACGGTTACAGGCACAGCCGGCTGGGAGGCCATTCGCAAAGGTCGCCCTGCCGTTGTGTTCGGTGCCGCGTGGTATCAATCCCTGCCGGGCATCTATAAATATCAGGACGGGATTGATCTTGCCGCGATTGCCGACGCGGGCATTGACCATGCCGCACTGGAAAAAGACGCAGGCGCGTTGTTCGCACGGTCCCACGAAGGAATGATCGACAAGGGGTATTTCGGGTTGGCCGCCAACTATGACGCCGAAGCAAACGTGCAGAAGGTGGCCGAGGTTGCGCTGGGGTTATTGAAGGGTGACATCGTATTCACATTCGGTGAAACGGCGGATGCCCCCGGATCATAAGACCATCGTGCTTGGCATTGGGTCCAACAACGTTAATCTGATGTTAAGTTTTCCCTTGGAAAGAAGTACTTATCATTCCATGGCCGGTCCACCGGCTATCACGACAAGGTAAGAGGTTAACCAAGTGACCATGCCGCCCTGCGGGACCACGACCAGCCTTTTGCCTGTCATTCTTGCGGGGGGCTCCGGCACGCGGCTTTGGCCGCTGTCGCGTAAACACTATGCCAAGCAATATCTCAGCCTCGACGGCACCACGACCATGTTGCAGGAAACGGTGGCGCGGATCGGCACCCTGCCCTGCACGTCGCCATTTGTGATCTGCAACGAGGAAACGCGGTTTCTGGCCGCCGAACAAATGCGCCAGATCGGGCAGGACAAGGCGTTGATCCTGCTGGAGCCTGCGGGGCGAAACACGGCACCGGCCATTGCACTGGCCGCGCTAGAGGCCGTGTCGAAGGGCAGCAATCCGGTCCTGCTGGTGATGCCTGCGGATCATAAGATCAACGATGCGGATGCCTTTGCGGCGGCGGTCGGGTCCGCCCTGCCCTTGGCCCTGAAGGATCAGCTTGTGACCTTCGGGATCACGCCATCCCGCCCCGAAACCGGGTATGGCTATATCCGTCGGGGCGCAGCGGTTCCTGACAGCCATGCGTTCAAGGTCGATGCCTTTGTCGAAAAGCCCGATCTTGCCACCGCCGAAGCCTATATCGCCAAGGGCGGGCACTATTGGAACAGCGGTATTTTCCTGTTCCGCGCCGGCCGCTATCTGGCAGAGCTGGAGTCGTTTCGCCCCGACATCCTGACCGCCTGCCGCGCGGCCTATGCCGGCAAGGAAAGCGACCTGCATTTCCTTCGCTTCGATGAGGCGGCGTTTCTGGCCTGCCCCGAGGAATCCATCGACTATGCCGTGATGGAAAAAACCAGCGCCTCGGTCGTTGTGCCGCTGGATGCGGGGTGGAGCGATATCGGGTCCTGGGCCGCGTTGTGGGATGCGTCTGACAAGAACAGCGACGGGAATTGCGAAATCGGCGATGTGCTTAGCCTGAACGGGTCGGGCAATTACATCAATGCGGGCAGCCGTCTGGTGGCCGCAGTCGGCCTGACGGATATGGTCGTGGTCGAGACCAAAGACACCGTGTTCGTCGCCCCCAAAGACCGGGTGGCCGAGATAAAGGGCCTGATCGCGCAGATGACCGCGCAGGACCGCCCCGAACTGGACCATCACCGCGAGGTCTACCGCCCCTGGGGCAAATACGATTGCATCGACATCGGCGAGCGCTATCAGGTCAAACGCATAACGGTGAACCCCGGCGCGAAATTGTCGGTGCAAAAACACCACCACCGCGCCGAGCACTGGATCGTAGTGCGTGGCTGCGCACGGGTGACGCGGGGCGACGAGACGATCCTGCTGGCAGAGAACCAGTCGACGTATATCCCGCTGGGTGAAATCCACGCACTGGAAAACCCCGGAAAGATCCCGCTGGAACTGATCGAGGTGCAGTCGGGCAGCTATCTGGGTGAGGATGATATTGTGCGGTTCGAGGATAAATACGGGCGCAGTTGAGGCGGGATGTCCGACGTCCGCACGGCCCATTTTCGCCCCGAATGCCTAATGCGCCACACCCGACCGCCGATGCAACTCCGCACGCTCGTTCAGGGTGGCCTTTTTACCTGACCGGACAGAACAAACATATTGGCTTGACCGCCTGCCCTTGGTATCCCCTGCGGATCAGGGATGTCCGGGCTTTTATATCCCGATCAAAATACACCTTGGTTTGTTAATTATTTTCCTTCGGACAGCGGGACGTGAATTATGAAGATTGCAATGATTGGAACAGGTTACGTGGGGCTTGTTTCAGGGGTCTGTTTTTCTGACTTCGGCCATGACGTGATCTGCGTCGACAAGAACCCCCAGAAAATTGCGATGCTGGAGCAGGGAGAGGTTCCGATCTATGAGCCGGGTTTGCAGGACCTCATGGCGAAAAACGTGGCGGCGGGGCGCCTGTCGTTCACCGGCGATCTGGCCGCCGCCGTGGCAGAGGCCGACGCAGTATTCATCGCCGTGGGCACGCCGACACGGCGCGGCGACGGGCATGCGGACCTGACATTCGTCTATGCCGCAGCCGAGGAAATTGCCGCCTCGCTGACCGGATATACTGTCGTTGTGACCAAATCCACCGTGCCGCTTGGCACCAACCGTCAGGTCAAGCAGATCATCCGCAAGGCCAACCCCCAGGCGGATTTCGACGTTGCCTCGAACCCGGAATTCCTGCGCGAGGGCGCGGCCATCGACGACTTCATGCGACCGGATCGCGTGGTTGTCGGCATTCAGACAGACCGCGCGGCAGATCTGATGGGCGACATCTATCGCCCGCTGTTCTTGCGCGACTTTCCGGTGGTCTACACCGATCTGGAAAGCGCCGAGATGATCAAATACGCAGCCAACGCATTTCTGGCGACCAAAATCACCTTTATCAATGAAATCGCAGCGCTGTGCGAAAAGGTCGGCGCGGATGTGAAACAAGTGTCCAAGGGCCTTGGCCTTGACGGGCGGATCGGCAACAAATTCCTGCACGCCGGCCCCGGCTATGGCGGGTCCTGCTTTCCGAAAGACACGCAGGCGCTGGCGCGGATCGGGCAGGAACATGCGGTGCCAATGCAGATCACCGAGACGGTCATCAAGGTCAACGAGGCGATCAAGCGCCGGATGATCGACAAGATCATGGATCTGTGCGACGGCTCGGTGAACGGCAAGACGATCGCCGTTCTGGGCGTGACCTTCAAACCCAACACCGACGACATGCGCGACGCGCCATCCCTGACCATCGTGCCCGCCCTTGTCGGCGGCGGCGCGAAGGTGCGCGTGGTGGACCCGCAAGGCAAGCGCGAGGGAGAGGCCCTTCTGCCCGGCGTTCATTGGTCCGACGATGCCTATAAGGCGGCGCAGAATGCCGACATTCTGGTGATCCTGACAGAATGGAACGAATTCCGCGCATTGGATCTGAAGCGGTTGGCGAAAAAGATGGCGACCCCCCGCATGGCCGATCTACGCAATATCTACGCTGCGAAAGATGTCAAATCGGCGGGTTTTGATGCCTATATCGGCGTCGGCCAATCGGGGTTCACGCGGGCCGCAGACTGACACGAATGACCAACACCGGCGGGCACCTGCGAAAGGTGCTTACCCCCTTTTTTGCAGGACGGCAGGTTTGATATGACACGGGTGTTGATCACGGGAACGGCGGGCTTTATCGGCTTTCACCTTGCCAAGCTCTTGCTTGCCGAGGGCTTTCGCGTTCACGGGTTTGATGGCATGTCCGACTATTACGACGTGACGCTAAAGGAACGCCGCCACCAGATGTTGCTGCAAAACGAAGGCTTTACCGCCACCATTGCACAGCTGGAAGACAACGAGACCCTGTGGCGCGCCGCCGAGGAATTCCAGCCCGATGTGATTGTCCATCTCGCGGCACAAGCCGGTGTGCGCTACAGCCTGGAAAACCCCCGCGCCTATATTGACAGCAATATCGTCGGCACATTCAACGTGATGGAGGCGGCGCGCAAACTGAAGGTGCGGCATTTGTTGATGGCCTCGACCTCGTCCGTTTATGGCGCCAACGAGGTGATGCCATTCATCGAGACGGAAAAGGCCGACACGCCGCTGACCATCTATGCCGCAACGAAAAAGGCCGCCGAGGCGATGGGCCATTCCTACGCCCATCTGTGGAACCTTCCGACAACCATGTTCCGGTTTTTCACGGTTTACGGGCCGTGGGGGCGCCCCGATATGGCGCTGTTCAAATTCACCAAGGGCATCCTTGATGGCACCCCGATCGACATCTACAATCATGGCGACATGTTCCGCGATTTTACCTATGTCGAGGATCTTGTGCGTGGCATCCGCCTGCTGATCGACGCGGCCCCCGTCCGCCCCGAAACACCCGCAGATATTCCCGCCGGTGACAGCCTGTCGCCCGTGGCCCCCTACCGCGTGGTCAATATCGGAAACTCTGACAAGGTGCGTCTGATGGACTTCATCGAGGCGATCGAGGCCGAGATCGGCAAACCCGCGATCCGCAATTATATGGAGATGCAAAAGGGCGATGTGCCCGCGACATGGGCCAATGCAGACCTGTTGCAGACCCTGACCGGCTATCGCCCGCACACCGAATTCCGCGATGGCGTCCGGCAGTTTGTCACGTGGTATCGCGCCTATTACGGGGTGTAGGCGGGCCAACAAGGCGCCAGGAACCGCATCGGTGGTATCGCAGCCCAACGTGCCGCAAAGAGCCGGCTATCGTCTATGTGACCCGGCCCCAGAATGACGCTTTTCTGTCGTGTCGGGTGCGCAGCGCCTCCAGATATTTTTGGTGTGGCAGGAACCGCCCGTAGTCGGGGATACCAGCGTCCAGAGCGGCGCAATCCATCAGGTGATCAGCCGCATGCCCGTAGCGGGTGGTCCGGCTTTCGGCAAGAGAATGATCAATCATCGCGCGCCACAGCAGGACAGCCGCCAGTGGATGTCGTTCGCGCAGGGCCTCTGCCGCTGGGGTCAGGATGTGGTAAAGATCGCCATTCAGTTCTTCCGCCCGCGTCTCTATCAGGCGGGCGGCATTTATCAGATCGGACCCGTCAAGAAAGAAGGACAGCGCCGCTGTCAGGTTCGGAGCCGTCAAGGCATGCGCCTTCGCCCTGTCCTCGGCGTCTATGTCGTCGAAGTCGGGCAAGACCTTCAGGTAGTCGCACAGGTGCTGGCGGCTTAACGTCCGGGTAAAACAGGCCCAGCGGTGCGTTTGCGCGTCATCCAACCGGCCAAGCGCGATCAGGCAGGCGATATAGCTGGCGTCCCATTGCGCCTGCCCGACCGCTCTGCCGCTTTGGTCGGCGCAGGTCAATATGTGCAACGCGTCGTCCGCGCGTCCCCCGGCAAGCAAAAGCTCGGCCACCTCTGCTGCAACCTTCGGTCGTTGCAGGTCTTGTTCTGAATACTGCGCGATATAGGCGCCGGTATCGCCCTGCGCCTCTGCAATTTCCTGTCGGCACAGTTTGACAAGCCGCGTTTTTTGATCGGCGGCGTAGGTTCCGCTGGCACTTCGCAAGTCACGCAAAAAGCGAAGCGCGGCGTGTTCCTCCGGTTCGTCCTGAACAGGCGCATCCTCAAAGGTCTGCACCAGCGTTTTCAGGTGGTTCAGGCCCGCATCCCCCATGGCGGGCGCAAGCAGGCCGATGATCCCGTCGAACTCGCCGTATCCATTGCCTTGCATGGCGTCCCAAACCCGCGAGGCAAGCGCCTTCGGATCAAGAACGGCGCGCGGCGCGATATCCACGAACTGCAGACGTGCGCCGCGAAAGACATCCCCCACATCGCCGCGGCTGTCGTCCACCCGCTGGTAGACAGACGGCGCCAGTTCGATGAACTGCCACAGCAGATCGAACGCCTCTGTCGGGCTATCCGGCGCAATCTTTTCGGTGATCATCCCGACCTGCGTCGCCAGATCCTTGATCAGCGCCTTGCGCTTTCGCCAGCCAATAAAACTGGTGGATTTGCGCAAGGACGCCAAACGTTTGCGCACATCACGCGCAAGTTCTTCCGGGCCAAGGTTGTGGCTGAGTTCAAGCCGCAGACGCCGCTTGATTTCTGCACTGCCGGTGCTGACCTCCAGCAACAGATCGGCAAGGCGATCCGCGCCAAGAGCCGTCAAATTGTCTTTGTTCAGGGTTTTCTTCGACATGCGCCTGTTTTGCCACCGGAACGTTCAGAAGAAAAGTGCCTAAGACCTGCGGCATTGGTGTTGGCCGCAAACCTCAACCGCGATCAAGCACCTCGACGGCAAGGATCGTCGGAAGGTGCCGCGCGATTTCTTCCCAGGTTTCCCCCTCGTCACGGCTTGCGAATACGGAACCGCTATTGGTGCCGAAGTAAACCCCGGCCGGGTCGCGCGTATCCCCGGCCATGCCCTGACGAAGCACGGTGAAAAAACAACCCTCTTGCGGCAATCCGCGGCGCATGGCCTGCCAGCTTTGCCCGCCATCGCGAGAGCGCCAGACCGCCGCTGCCGCGTCCGGGGGAAAGCGCCCGCTGCTGTCACCGTTGAGCGGCAGCGTCCAGATCGTATCGGGGTCGCGCGGATGCACCCGGACCGGAAAGCCGAAGGTGGATGGCAAACCGTCGGTTATGTTTTCCCAACTTCGACCGCCATCCGTCGACCGCCAGACGCCGTGATGGTTCTGCTGATACAGCAGATCGGGCTGGCCGGGCGCCCGCACCATGTTGTGAACACAGTGGCCGATTTCCCCGTCGCGTGGTGCGGCAGGATGGTCGTGCTGCGCACAGGGTTCCGCGTTTGAAAGACGGTTGCGCCTCTCCCAGGTTGCTCCGCCGTCCTCGGTTGCAAACACACCCGCCGCCGAAATGCCGACCCACAGCTTTTCGGGGGTGTCCGGGGCGGGCACGATACTGTGCAAGACAAGCCCTGCGGCACCGGGGTTCCAGCTGTTCGCAGAGGGATGGTCGGTCAGCCCCTGCACCCGCTCCCAGCTTGCACCACCGTCCCTGCTGGACAAAAGGCAGGCCGGCTTTGTGCCCGCATAAAGAACCCCGTGCGCGTGGCACAGCGACCAGACACTGGAGAATTCATCGGTAAAGGGCAGCGGCGCATCGGTCCAGCCGATCATCTTCGCAAAGTCGGGATCAGTCGCGGCCCAGTCATCGACAGTGCCTTTGGAAAGCTTCGCGATGTCCCAACTCTCGCCGCCGTCTTCAGACCGCCAGACCCCGGCGCCGTGCCACTCGCCGCCACCAGCCGCCCAAAGCGTTCCGGTGGCCGCGTCGCCGATAAAGTGGTTGATCGGCCATCCATCACACAGCGGGCCTGTGATGGCCCAATTGCTACGGTCGCCCCCGCCAGAAATCAGGAACGCCCCCTTTGTGGTGCCGACAAGGACCGAAATGCCATTTGAAGCCATAGAATACGCCTCTTTTCGATGCCCCATCTTAGCATGGGAATCTGCAACCGCATAGCATATGAAGCATTGAAAAAGGCGGGATGCGTGGCATTTGGCGGCCCTTCGGCAAAACCCGGCCTGAATGCGCGGGGCCGGTTTCATAACAGTGTGTCATTGATCCCGTATAATCGTTACCAATGCCGGTGTCGGCAGACATTGGCAAGATAAACCAATAGTCTAGGTCTGCCTGAAACAGAGAAGTGAAGGACAGCGTCACGACGATGAAACAGATACCCAAAAAGAATACCGATGAAGACCTGATAAAACAGTATCTGGAAAAAGGGGGAAATGTCAGTGTCGGCAAAACCAAACCCATGCCCAGCGAGCTTGGGATCAGCAACAACAGCTGGAACAACAAGCTGACCAAGGAAGAGAAGTCCGCGAAGGCGAAAAAATGAAGTAACCCAATTCGGCTGGCCCCGCCCCCTCGGTGGCCATACATCGCCAGCCGCCAACACTTCTGCGTGCCCCCCGGACAATCCATGTTACGATGATCTGGAATTATGACTTGCTCTGGCGCGCAGTCTTGCGTCGGGCATCAGGGGGGAGAAACAATGATGACGCGTTTCCTATGGACGACAGCCGCGTGGATGATCCTGTGCGGTCCGGCTTTTGGGGCGGATATCGCGCTGATCATCGGAAACGCCGAATACGCCGCGCAACGGGATCTTCGGGGGGGTGCCGATGTTGTCGCAGCGGCGCCGGTATTCGAAGGTCTGGGCTTTGACGTGGTTGGCCGCACAGATGCGTCGCGCGTTGAACTTGTGGACGCGATCGAGCAATTCGTTGCGGGCGCGACCGAGGCGGACCGCATTCTTGTCGTCCTTGCGGGGCGGTTTCTGAACAGTTCTCAAGACAGTTGGCTATTGGGGGTCGATAGCCCTGCCTCCCCCGGCCTGTCACGCCTGCCATCCGAGGCATTGGCGCTGTCCACCGTGCTGGCGGTCATGAAGCAGCATCCCGGGCGCGCCCTTCTTCTGGTCGCAGATGATGATGACGCGGGCGTCTCTGCCGGCCCCTATCTGGAACGCGGTCTGGGCCGCCTGAGCATACCGCAGGGCGTCACTGTTTTCAAAGGTGGCACCCGCGCCATTGCCTCTTTTGCCAAAGACGCCATTGCCCTTCCCGCGCTTTCCCTCACGGTGCAGGCGGCGCGTCGCCAGGGTTTGCAGGCCGAGGGTTACCTGCCAGAGGATTACCGGTTTCTGGAGGGCGTGCGGACCACCCCCGCAAAGCCAGAGGTTCCAGACAGCAACGAGCAGGCAGCCTGGGACGAGGCGCAGCGCGCCGATGTGATCGCCGGATATCAGGATTACCTCATGCGGTTTCCGGATGGCGCACATGCCGCGGACGCGAACCGCCTGATGGCTGAAATCCGCAATGACCCAAACCGTCAGGCGCGGCTTGCCGAAGACGCGCTTGGGCTGACACGGGACCAGCGGCGCGAGATCCAGCGCGACCTGTCCATTCTGGACATCAACCCGCGCGGCATTGACGGATTGTTCGGCCCCGCATCGCGCGGTGCGATTTCGACATGGCAAAGCCAGAACGGTTTCGACGCAACGGGCTTTCTGACCCGCGAACAAATCAACCGCCTGGACACACAGGCGCAACGCCGCGCGACCGAACTGGAGACCGAGGCAGAGCTGCGCCGCATCGAACAGGAACGTCTGGATCGCGCCTATTGGAAGGACACCGGCGCCGCCGGGGACGAGGTCGGATTGCGGGCCTATGTCAAACGTTTTCCCGACGGGGTCTTTGCCGAAGAGGCGCAGATCAAGCTTGATGCCCTGGAGGATGACAAGCGCGCCGCCGCTGCTGCACAAGACCGGCAAGCCTGGGATGCGGCCGCAACAGCGGGGTCCGAAGAAGGCTATCGGGCATATCTTGCCGCCTTTCCCAATGGCGCGTTTTCCGACGAAGCGCAGGCCCGGATTGATGCGTTGACCGCAGAAAAATCCAACGCGGACACCAACGCCGCCGCCCGCCGTGTCGAAGAACAGCTTGGCCTGAACATCCAGACGCAGAAACTGATCGAGAACCGGCTTGATGCGGTCGGGTTGCGGCCCGGTGCAGTTGATGGCGCATTCGACGACGACACGCGCCGCGCGATCCGCAGGTATCAACAGGCACGCGACCTGCCTGTCACGGGGTTTCTCAATCAAGAAACGGTTGTGCGGCTTCTGGCGGATTCCCTTTTCAAATAGGGGGTTGGCACAAACCTTGCCGGAAAAGACCAAGTAATATGGCAACATACGGCCTAAATCGTTTCTGTGGGTTGTATTTCCCCCGTTCAAGGCTATGTGAGGGGGGTGAAGTAATCTTTCACCGAATTCTCCGACGCCTACTGCAGATGGACGGTTTTCAAATTAAGATCCCACTGCACCAAGGCCACCGCGTTTTGCGGGTGGTAGTTATCAGGAGATAAACGGATGGCAAACGGCACCGTAAAATGGTTCAACTCTACTAAAGGCTTCGGCTTTATTTCGCCCGACAACGGCGGCAACGATGTGTTTGTGCACATTTCTGCTGTCGAGCGTGCAGGTCTGTCCGGTTTGGACGACAACCAGAAAGTAACGTACGAGCTGGAAACAGGTCGTGACGGCAAGCAATCTGCTGGCGATCTCGCACTGGCGTAAGCTGGTCCTGACGGAACATTCCGTCAGTCAAGAATTTGGAAACGGCGGTTCGGGTAATGCCCGGGCCGCCGTTTTCCATTCTACACAGGGTCAAATCCGCAGGGGTGTTCAATGGTTGCCCCACCACATATGCGGGTCACGTCCCTTCGGGTGCGGTTGCGAAACGGATCCACCTGAAGATCAACATCAGCACAAACATCGCCACGACCAGCCCCACGACATCACCGATGACATAGGTCACAAATGTGGCGACTCCATCCTCGGGCAGAATTCGTCCGCTGAATGTTATGCTTTGCCCGACCGAGTTGAAAAGCGATGCCACAATGCCGACACTGACAATTTGCGTCCAATTCATCGCCCGATTCTGGCCGGAGTAATAGTTCAGACCCAGAAACCGCAGGGCTTCGAACCCGAGGAATGCGGATGCCGCGCCCACCAGTAGTGAAATATAAATCGTCGGCTCATCATAAAGATGTACACCCGCGGGCATAAAAACAAGGTCCGAGATCAGGCCGGCGACAAACAGAACGGGCACCGCCTTCCACCCCCAAAAGAACGTGGAAAGCACCCTGACGCCATGAGGCAGGTAAACCAGACTTGCAAAGACAGTAATATCCGCCAGAAGAAAGCTTTGAAGGGGGTATACAAATAGCGCAGTCGCACCGTGACACAGGGCATAGGCAAGCACGACCATCACGGCCTTGCCCGCCCCCCCCCTGAACCAGATCAAAAGACCGGAATTCGTTTTTCCGGTCACTGGCTTGCACGACGGCGCTATGTTGTGGTCTTCCCTCATGATCGGATCATCCTGACAACTCTGGATTTATAAAAAATCAGGCCCGACATGACCGAGGCGGGTCAAACTATGCAAACCAACCGAACCGAACGATCACGACTTCAAGTTCGAAATCGCCACAATATTACAAAAACCATAGCATGATGGTGTCGTCGCCGAACAAAGTTCAGATTCGACCCGCCGTGACAACGTAAGAATTTGCCTTGGACCCGGCAGCGCGCCCCAGCAGCCCGCGTTCCAGCAACGTTCGCAATATGCGATGATACGTCGCCTGTGACAGGGATCTTACATTCTGATGGTTTCGTATCTCGTTCGACGCGACCACGGCACCGACTTTTGCGGAAAGGCTTTGCACAGCCAGAAATACATCTTTTTCCGCACTTGTCAGGCCATCAAGCCCAACGTCACGTTCCATTCGCATCAAGATCGCGCGAAGCTCGAAAATCTCTTTGAACTTGTCCATCAAATACACCCCGTACTGCCGATCTCTCGATTAAATAGTCCGCTCGAAAGCTGTCAATCTTGACAATTTTTATACTTGCCGTAGTCTTAGGTTATTACCTCTTCCCTGAGACACTTTCGTGAGTGGTGGTGCCTCAAGATTTCTATGACCAATGCTCCGATGACGTAAGTCATCGGAGTTTTTTTATAGCAAAAGATTTCAACATGCCAGCAATTTGCACAATGCGACTATTTTGCGCCGCGTCATCCGCAAATTTGCACATTGATAAGAGAGAAGCCGCCCGCACTGGTTCTATTGCCCGACGTTCACCGCGGCACTGCCCTGCATCTCACGGGTGGCCTCATCGGCCGTCGAACCATCGCTCTCAAGCGCTTTCATATCGGAAAACTCATAGGCATAGGGGATCGTGTTCAGCTTCGGGTTCACCCGTTCCAAAATATCACGGACCGGCCCTTCATTGACCCGGTAATCGTCGTCGAATCCCAATGCCAGCGTAATAAGACGGCGACTGTTGAACGGGGACATATAGAAGTTGCGCGATAGCGCAGGGAATGTGACGCCCAACGTGGATGAATAGTAAAGTTCGAGAAACATGAAATCTATCTGCTTGTTCAGCGCATTGCGCGGCAAGGTTTTCAACCACGCCTCGTAGTCGGGTAAGAAATGGGCGAATTGAACAGCATCGAAATCTTTGCCCGGCAGTATTCCAAGTTTGCGGACCTGCCAAAAAAAGTTCTTCCACCTTTTCTTGTCCGTTGTGACAACGAAAACCGCACGTAGCAAATCTGTTTGATGCCCGCGCAGCATCACAGCGCCGTCTGTCAGCGCGTTGAACACACCCGACTGCAATTCGTTGGGCAAGGCCGCTTTGGTGCCCGCCGACACCCGGAACTCTTTTAGCATTTCAGCCAACTCGTCGGGTGTTTGCTTCTTTGCAAAATCTCTCCACGAATGGACTTCGTGAGGCAAACCAAGTTCCTGCGTGACCAGCGCCGCCACCCCGGCGTCCTTACGCGTCGAGTAATTTGTGATATGTGTATAAATCTGTTCGATTTTAGTGGCCTGATCGCCCGACATCGCAACCAAAAGCCGACTGTCCCGCCCGCCGGAAACCGGCATCGCGCAAGTAAAGCGGTCGGCTATGGCCCCGACAACATGGCGCGTGGTTGACATGATTTCATCGACCACCCGACTGTAATCCGCCGGATCATGATGGAACACTTCGTCACGCGGCCAGAACCGTGTTTCGTGGAAATTGTCCAAATCCAGATAAAAATTCGGGTTCACCCGCCGCACCTCTGCGTCGCGCGTGTGCAGCAGCGAGTATTTTCCGCCCGTTTTTTCCATCCGCGCATGATCGTACAGAGGATGCTCCCGGACTTCCCGATCAAGGCAAAGGTGCAGCGATGACGCAACGCGCGCGGCGCCCCGATGATAGACCAGCCCGTTCATACCGACGGGATCGCCATAGACACGCTCTTCTGTTCCGATGGTCAAAACGAAGGTATAGCGCCCTGCGACATCCCGAATATAAGCCTCGAACCGGTCGAAAAAATCCGGCAGATCTGCGTCGATGCCGGGAATGGTCCAATCCCCTTCGATCAGCCCCGTCCGGTCGACCGCTATCCCGATCACGACACCGATCGCCTGCCCCTTGCCGTCCAGTAAATTGGCAAGATGAACCGATTGCCCCGTGTAAAGATGGTGACGCCCGACCGCCCTATGGTTCATTCCGGGAGCATCACATTTTTTACGGGACAGGATATATTGAAACCGGAACAAGGCCTTGAAATCCAAATTCTGTTCTTGGCACAGTCGCAGCGCTTCAATCATTGGATGGCCCTATTCATGTTACTTGCTACTTGAAAATTCCGCGTGGCGACGAAGCCTTTTGACCACAATACGCACCAAGCCAAAAAAGGGGAATCTAAAAAAGCTGCGGGATCAAAGCGTTGCAGGAATGTCCCGATCCTTGTGAAGCAGATCCAGGATCTCGGTCAGGATCGCCTCCATCGGCTGGTCGATCTCGACGCTGATCGCGGGCTCGTCCGGGCTTGGTGCCTCCAGCGTTGCGAACTGGCTGTCCAGCAGGGCCACCGGCATGAAATGCCCTGCGCGTGCCGACATGCGCCGCTCTATCACCGCGCGACTGCCGTTCAGGTGAATAAACGTCACCGCCCCGCCTGCCGCCTGTCTGATCCTGTCGCGATAGGCGCGGCGCAAGGCAGAACACCCGATGATGATCGGGCCTTTTTGTTGCCGCAACCTGTTCCCGACAAGGTCAAGCCAGGGCCAGCGGTCATCGTCCACCAGCGGCTGTCCCCGGCTCATCTTGGCGATGTTCGCGGGCGGATGCAGGTCGTCACCGTCAAGATAGACAGAGTTCAGGTGCGGGGCCAAGGCCAGCCCCACAGACGACTTTCCGCATCCCGCGACCCCCATCAGCACGATCAACCGCGCGGCCACAGGGGCACGCGGGGCCACCGGATCATTTGAAGGGCCGTCAGCCGTCACCGCGTATCTCCGTATTCGTCTGGCTGTGGTGCCAAGTGTGACAGTTATCTGTATGGCCCGCCTGTGCAGTCAAGGGCGGAAATCCAACAAAGCGTCAAAGCCGCTGCGTGGCAGGCACGCCGGATCAAACCCCCAGACTTCGGGGTGGATTGCATCACGCGGTCAGGCAGGTTAATCCCGAGCGCAAGGACACCCCGTTTGGTATACAATTTCGTCCAAGGCGGGGATAGACGTTAACCGCGGTGCATCACCACGACGACCGGCCGCATTCGATTGAACCGAACCGTGCAGGAGTGAACCACCCATGACTAAATCCGAAATCGGCTTGATCGGCCTGGGCACAATGGGCGCGATGCTTGCGTTGAATATTGCGGAAAAAGGCTTTGCCATTTCCGTATTCAACCGCACCACCGCGACAACAAAATCCTTCTTTGACGCCTCGGGGGATCTGGCCCAGCGCATCACACCGTGCGACACACTGGAGGCGTTGATCGCCTCAATCGCCAGGCCCCGCGCGATCATTCTGATGGTTCCCGCAGGCGAAGCCGTGGACGAACAGATCGCGGCCCTGCGCCCGCTTCTGGACAAAGACGATCTGATCATCGACGCAGGCAACGCCAATTTCAACGACACCAACCGCCGTGCGGCAGAAGCCGCAACCGCAGGCGTTCCGTTTCTTGGGATCGGCGTTTCGGGGGGCGAAGAAGGGGCGCGGCACGGCCCATCGATCATGGGCGGCGGCGACAAGGCGCACTGGGACCGCGTTGCCCATATCCTGCGGGCGATTTCCGCAAAATACGACGGAACCCCCTGCGCCACATGGATGGGTAAGGGCGGGGCCGGGCATTTCGTCAAAACCGTGCACAACGGCATTGAATACGCCGATATGCAAATGATTGCAGAGGCATACGGCGTCATGCGTGACGGTTTTGGCATGACCGCGGCAAACTGCGCCGCGACCTTCGACCGCTGGAACAAGGGCCCGCTGCAATCCTACCTGACCGAGATTTCCGGTAAGGTCGCCGCGGCAACCGACGCGAAAACCGGCAAGGCGATGCTGGATGTGATCCTTGACCGCGCGGGGCAAAAGGGCACAGGCCGCTGGACCGCGATCGAGGCGCAGCATCTGGCTGCCCCGATCCCCGTGATCGAGGCCGCCGTAACCGCGCGCAACCTGTCCGCACAGCTTGACACCCGCACCGAGGGCGAGGCGCTGTTCGGGGCCGCGCCACAGCGTCTTGCCGCAGATGCGCTGTCGCTGGATGATCTGGAGGCCGCTTTGATCGCGGGCAAGATCCTGTGCTACACGCAGGGCTTCGCCTTGCTGTCCGCCGCCAACCCCGCCTTCGGGTGGGATCTGCCCCTGCCAGAGGTGGCGCGCGTCTGGCGCGAAGGCTGCATCATCCGCTCGTCGATGCTGAACGACATGGCAAGCGCGCTGTCCGACGCGCCCGACCGCAACCTGATGTTCGCGCCGTTTTTCACAGGCCTGCTACAGGCGAACCACGGCGCGCTGCGCCGCGTGGTCGCCACCAGCATGACCAACGGCCTGCCGGTTCCGGCGTTGTCCGCCGCCCTGTCCTACTTCGACATCATGCGCACGGGCCGGTCGACCGCAAACATGATTCAGGCGCAGCGCGACTTTTTCGGCGCCCACGGGTTTGAGCGGATCGGCGAAACGGGCGCCCACCACGGACCGTGGGGCAACCACTAAGACCGGAAGGCGCCTATGGTGCAGCCCGCCCGAAATTCACGGGTGGGCTGATCGCATTACCTTAATGCCGCATTACCTCGCAATGGCGTTGAACACAGCCTCGTTGCCTGTGTTTAAATCCCTGACGCCGCCGACAACGCCGACTTCATTCGCCGACGGGCCCGCGAAGTTGCCCAAGGCATTCAGCGTGACGGTCACACCGTCCTGGATCAGTATACCACCTGCTCCAAATCCGGCGACCGACACCGTTGTTCCCGGCGCATCGGTGAAACTCGCGCCCGAGATTGCCATATCGTTCACCGTAATCGTGCCGCCAGCGCCAGCTGGATAGGGAACAATGGTCTGGCCTGTTATCTGCGTCCCAGCGGGGTTGGACATCGCCAGGTCCACGCCCGCCCCGACGCCGCTGAACACAGCATTCAGCGTCGCTGACATTGTAACATCATAGGCCGTTCCATTGACCGCATCGGTCACAAACGCGCGCCCTTTTCCGACAGTGTAACTGGCGGTCCCCATCGTCGGCATAGAGGCGACGGGCGTTTGGATCATTCCGACCTGATTGGGTGCACCCCCCTCGATCAGACCGGAATAAAGGTTGCCGTTGCGGTCGACAGGATACGTCGTGCCCGCAATCGTGACCGTGTCGGCAACCGCATCATACAAACCCTGCGTCGCCGATGGCGTCAGTGTTCCATTGTCCAGCGCCAGAACATCGACCGTTCCCGTCAGGGCAACGGGGGTGCCGCCAGTTCCCAACGGGTTCCCGCCGCCACCGCATGCCGACAGAACCCCGACGGAACCAACTGCAATGGCCTTGAGAAATCCGCGCGGCGAAAGGTGTTCAATAAAATACGTCATAAAATTATGGCCTCTATATAAAGGTGAAATCATCAATCGACAGTTCGGCAACGGTCACGCCAAAGAAGGTGATCCGCGTCCCTGAATCCTCGAACACGGCGTTGCCAGCAACCTCGGTCAGGTAACTCCCCAGATTGCTTTGAATATCGGCGGCATTTGTAAAACCGATCAACTGGACCTTATCCAGCCCAACCTGAAAATCGGCACCCACGGGGGTCACTGCCGTAATATCCATAACCGAAGCGCCGAAACCCGTGCCGAAATCGAACGCGCCGATCACATCGCCGCCGCCCATTATGACAAGGGTGCCGGTGCCGTCATCGACTTGGCTGTCATTTTCGCGGAAGATAAACACATCCGCCCCGCCGCGCCCTTCCAATAGGTCAAGGCCGATGCCGCCGTCGATCACGTCATTACCGCCGAAGTTCTTAGAGGCGTCGCCGATCAGAATATCGTTGCCGTTGAATCCCCGGATCGTATCCGCCCCGATCCCCCCGACATAGACGTCGTTCACCGCCAGAGAGGTCGCGCTGACGCCTGCGTCCTGCTCGTCCGTCAGGGTGCTGTCATTTGTCAGGCTGATGACCTGGTCATTCCCCGAACCGCCGGAAACCGAAGCGCCGCCACTGTCCGAGATCACGTCGTTTCCCGCGCCACCCTGAATGCTGTCCTGCCCGCCGCCGCCGCCGATGATATCGTTGCCAGCATTGCCGGTTATGGTTTCAGACGCATTTCCGCCAAGAATAATGTCGCCACCCGATGTGCCCACCAGGGCCGTGCCGGTCGAGTAATCGACGATAACCGTGTGATCCGCCACCGCATCGAAGGCCAGCGTCACATGATCATCAACCAATGTCACGCCATCCGCGCCGGTGATGACAATGGACTCGCCCGATTGCGCCCGAAGGTCGACCGTAACATTGCCCTTGCCGTTGAAGGTAAAGCCAAGGTCGCCACCGTCCCCCGTCAGGCTTAGCAGATCGGCCCGTGTCGGAAGGCCGGTGATATGCGTCACATCCGCAACGGGCAGGCCGGTGGTGATCTCGAAGGTGCCACCAAGGGATGGCAGGAACACCTGATTGCCGTTGTAGGCATACCAGTTTGCCACGCTTGAAATGACCGTGTTTGCATCCCCGACGGTCAGCGCGAAAGAGCCCGCATCGGACGACCCGACCGTGGCGGTCATGACATTGCCATTGCGCGCCACGCTCAGCGTGCTGTTCGAAAAGCTCTCGATCCGCGAGGCGAGCTCTTCGCCGGTTACAAATTCCGTTCCATCCGCCGCAGCCTGCGCAATGATCGTTTCGAACATGGCCTGCGTGTAAATCTGGTTTGGATCGTTAAGCGAGTTCGTCACGCCGTAATCGTGCCACGGAAAGGCGATGATCGGCGTTGTCGCGTGGCTTAGGATTTCGGCATATTCCGCCGCCCAGACTGCGGACGCCTGCTCTGCCGTCAACATTTGAAACCCGACAAGGGTAAAGTCGAACGACATGTTCGGGGCCAGGTAGACCTTGTCGTCCAATGCGGGCGTCAGGAACCCGAAGCCCCCCGGAAACCCCGCGCCGGTTGCCGAATATCCCCCGCTCATGTAATCGAAAAACTGGATGATCGGCTGCGATGCGTCCAGCTTTTCAGGCGCGCCGGGCACGGCCGTTCCGGTTGTGATGATGCCCAGTTCCTGTTCGATCTTTCGCTTGGAATATTCGAACTGGAAGGTGAAAGAGGTCAGCAACAGCGCCTTTTCCGTATCATCCAGAACGGACAGGTCCAAAGTCTGCGGATCAAGCTTTGCCAGCGCGGCCGATATCGCTGGCGTATCCGCGACCAACAGGTTGGTGTCATCGGGATGGGTCCAGCTGTGCGTGCCAATCTCGCCTTCCAGCGCAAGCAACTGCTCATAGAACGGCCCCGACACCGCCCAATCGGTATAGTCGTTGCCGACCCCCGGCGCGTCCGCCCCGATATTGATGTAATAAGACCCCACAAACCCGTAGGTGTTATACCAATTCTCGATAATCGGCAGCATCGCGTCATAAATACCGGGCGACAGAATTTCACCCGACACTTGCGACTGGTCCATGTCTGTGCGCGAAAAGAACAGCGACGTGCCGCGCGTCATCGCCAGCGAGACGTCGATTTCATTGCCACTGACCACCCAGTCAATCACCTCGCCCAGAATGTTGTTGTTGCCCAGCAGGGCCTCACTCGCGAAATGGACGTTGCGTGCGGACGTGGTGGTTGCGATTACGGCGTCATAGGTGCCGGCATTGGCACCCGTGACATTCTGGCTGAACAGAACCTCGCCGGTGCCGGTCGTGTCGAAGAAATATTGATACCCAGTGTTCGAATAATCCCCGACGACCTCGCCCGCAGCATAGGTGTCAAGCACCGGGTTGGCCGCATTTGTCGCCACCAACTGGACGCCATCAGTGCTGCCAAATCCGGCGTTGTACCCGACCCCAAGCAACGCGTTCATCAGCGCATAGGTCGCGGGCAAGGCCGCGCCTGTCTCGTCGTTGGTCATAAAGTTGCCAGCGGCGATCAGCCCGACACCGTAATTCTGCGACGCGATCGTCAGGGCAGCGGTGATTGCCGAAAGATCGGCGCTGTTCACATGCGAAAAGCTGGGGAAAATAATCGCGTCATAGCCGATCAGGTTGTCGACGTTGGTCAGGTCCGCCTCTGACAGAACGTCAAAGGGAATACCGGCCTGCATCGCCTGGTTTTGCGCGGACATGAACAACTGGCCATAGTTTGTCAGATCGTAAAACGCATTCGCCGAGGTTTCCGAATAAACAATCGCGACGCGCATCTCGGGGCCGGTCGTCACGGCATGGGCCGACACGAAGAAATTCGTATTGGCGTAACTGGCCGTACTATTTGGCAAGAGCACGGTATCATTCACGTCTGCATAAAGCCTGAGAGCCGAGGGAACCGTGGAAAAGTCCGATTTCGGAATCGCAATCTCAATGATCGTTCCGGCCCCGTTGTAGGCATAGGTCAAGGACGTCGCGACAGCCGTCTCTCCGGCCGCGCCTGTGTAAAGCGCCAGCGTGCCGTCACCCGCGATGTTTATGTTATAATCGGCGCCGGTTGTTCCACCGAACACCTGAAACCCCGTCGCGCGGTTCAGATCAGTATCCAGCCAGATGGTGGTATTCGGACCAATAGGAACGCTCGACGAAATCGCGAAAAAGTAGGTGTCACCCACAAGATCGCCGTAAATGGCAAATCCCTCAGCGCCGGTCGCTGGTGTATCCAAACGGGTATCAGCCGTCCAATCATCCAAATTACCGTCAAGTGTTGGCATCCAATTGATCCCCTTAATAACTAATCCAGTGAAAACTGTTCAAAACAGTCAACGAAAATGGCATTCCCGATAAATATCTAATGATATCATGCCAATGATCCGGTCTTTGGCCAACTGGGCTTAAGGAGGTCATCCGAAAGACGTAAGGAGCGGCGAGACAGGGGGCCTGCCCGTGTGCGCCGCCCGTTGACGGCAAAACGGGTGAATGCGCGTGTTTCTGCGCAAGAATGGCCGAAAAAGCGGGTTTCCGCCCGCCTCTGATCAAACCGTTTGCGGCGATTCAATGGTGCCATTACTCATACCAATAACGATAGGGGCCACCCAAGAGCCACCATCGCGAGGGGTCTGAACCAGTTCAGACAACGCAAGCAGGGTTAACGCATCGGATAACCGGTTCGTCGGTCTTTTTCGGCAACGGAAACGAAACGGCGAAGCTGTGTCTTGAATAAAGGAAACGGCGTTTTGACGCAGAAAATATACGCCCCCAAGGATGATCGGAATTGGAAAACTCCGATGCGATCAGGCGAATGCTCCGCCTCGACTTTAACGCATTTCCGCCACGCCGGCGTTCAAATCATCTGCAACTCTTCCGCCAGATCCAAACGGCACCGCATGCAAATTAATGGTGGCATGCACTTGTTCATTTTCGGTTCTGATTTCCCGCGTACCCCAAGCACGTCGCCAAAAATGCGCCGTCCCGCACTTTAAAAGCCGGACCGCTCCGCGCTTTGAGATGAATGAAATAACAGATCGGATACCCACATGACCCTTCCCTTTCTCTATCAGTTACAAAACGCGAATTATAAATCCCTGTCGGCAAGCGATTTCAATGTTGCCGTGATCGATATGGACGATGCCAGCCTGACGGCCAGCCAGATTGACACGCTGCAACAGGATCAGGGCAAAGTGCTGATTACCTATGTCAGCATCGGAGAGGCCGAGAATTATCGCGACTACTGGCAGGACGGAAACTGGTCCGCCAACGCCCCCTCATTTTTGCTCGGAGAGAACCCCGACTGGGAGGGGAACTATCTGGTGAAATTCTGGGATACGGAATGGCAGTCGACCATTTTCGCCCGCGTCGACGAGGCGCTGACGCTTGGCTACAACGGCATCTATCTTGATATCGTTGATGCCTACGATGTTGCCCAGGTCAAGAACGCCTATCCCGGAACCGATGCAGAGCTTCGGCAAGAGATGATTGATTTCGTCATAGCCCTGTCCGACTATGCCAAGGCTCAGGACCCGAATTTTCTGGTTGTTCCCCAGAACGCCGTTGGCCTTCTTTCTGTGAACGAGAACAACCCCGACAGCGGCCCGAACACCCCGTATCTTGACGCGATCGACGGCTTGGGTGTCGAGGATCTTTGGTATAACGGCAACAACACATCGGGTTGGACGAGTGGCGATCTTGAATACATCCAGAACGCTTTGAACGCCGACAAGTTTGTTCTTGCGACCTCTTATCCGACGCAGGATGCGAAACAGGAAACGTTTATCGCCAAAGCGATCGACGCGGGCCTGATCCCCTTCGTTGCGGACAGAGACCTGACCGGCACCATCGACCCAAGCAACGCGTCGATCGAGGCGGCTATGGCTGGTCATGGCATCAACACGCCATGGGATCTGTCCGCAAGCGGATCAACGCCCCAGTCGGACGGGACGCAGGCGAACGATACTCTCGACACGCCGCCAGCCGACATTCCGCCAGTAGAAACAGCGCCAGTGGATACGGCCCCGGTGGAAAGCGTCCCGGACAACACCCCACCCGCAGTGGACACGCAGCCAGAGGAAACACCCACCCCGCCCGCCTCGACGGACAGTCCCGTCGTGGACAACACACCCCTGCCTCAACCCGTCGAGGTCACCGCGATCTATCCATCATCGACCGACGCACCGACCGATTTCGGCAGCGCCTTCGTCACCTACGGCGATGGCGGAAAGAACTGGCTTACGGGCAATCGTGGTGCCGATATTCTGGCGGGCCTTGACGGGAACGACACCGTCAAGGGCGGGCGCGGAGCGGACATCATTCTTGGCGGCAACGGCAACGACAAACTGCGTGGCCAGGGCGGCGACGACATCCTTTATGGGGAAAACGGCCGCGACAGACTGTTCGGCGGCAATGGCGACGATCACCTTTATGGCGGCGCGGACAATGACCGGCTTTACGGCAATGCGGGAAAGGATGTCTTCCATTTCGGCGCGGGTGACGGGCACGATACCATCATGGACTTCGAGGCCGACATCGACACAATCGTGCTGCATAACATCGGCGCGTCCGATCCGTTTTCCTATGCGGATCAGGTTGGCAGCGACGTTGTCTTTTCCTTTGACGGCGGTGACATGCTGACCATCGAGAACACAACAATCGCGCTGTTGCACGACGATCTGTTCATCGGGTAACGGGGCGAATTCGACAAGAAAAGGCCCGGGTCAAGCATCCGGGCCTTTTGCATGTCCGGTCGTCGCGCGCGACCCCGGACTTACCCGGCACGCGCCGCTCAGGACTGGCTATTGGCAAAGACAAACCTGTCCATTGCAATCAGTCTGGCAAGCTGGTTCGGAGGTTCGACAGCCTGATCTTTCCCGAGCAAAAGCAACGGCAGCGATTTGCGGGTATAGGCAACACGGCGCGACCGGAAACCACCAACGGCGGTCAGGCGTTCGTTGCGATCGTCAAGTGTTGCTTTCAAATACCCGATTTCTGCGCGTATCGACAGGAACTCTTCCTCCATACGCTTGTAATCGCTTTCGAAACTGCTCATCCGCATCCTCAAGTCTTGCCCGATTGCCCGAGTATAACTCTCGTTTCCTATTAAAAGTCCAGAAGGTGGCAACGCAGATGCGCCCACTCGGCGAAATACAGCCTTATGCAAGGGTAGATGAAATTAGACCCCGCGTTGATTGATGCGAAAGGACCACTGCAACCCCTGGATGAAAGGCGCATATAGCTTAAGGGCACCTCTAAAAATTGCGCCTGATCTGACGGCGGTGTAGACATTGGGCCAGTGTGAGATGGAGGCTGGTTGTCA
>NZ_JBGQOJ010000022.1:0-54405 GCF_052119585.1 Pseudogemmobacter sp. W21_MBD1_M6
ACCATGGGTTCGTTCTCCTGCGCCCTCAAGTGTAAACTTTAGCCAGTCAATTGTCTCACGCTTATTGGCACAGAGGGGGGGCCAATCCGGTAGCGGCGTTGACGTCCATTGAACCGGTAGTCGAATGTGAAAGAGCGACTGCCCGAACGATAGATGCGAATGGCAAAGCCGGTGACCTCCGTGTCGAAAATCAAGTAATCACGCCCTTGAACAGGCTCTGCTTCTCGGATAATTTTTCCGTTCAGTTTCAATGTGTTGCTCATGTGCATGCCTCCTTTGAATTTATCATGAGGCGTAGATTCGCGCCTCTATCAAGTTCAAACACGCCCAGCGCACCGGAATTCAGGAATTAACCGGAAATAAACGCCACTCCTTATTCCGGATGCACGGATATCATCGACTGGAGGCAGCGCGGCCGGTCGAAACATGTCCCCGCAGCGAGTGATTTTAGGGGCCGCGGCTGGGCTTGACCGGCGACGTTCGCGCCCGCACCGTGGCGATCATCCCGATTATGATCGCAGCGTTTTACGTCAGCACCACGTCAGCCAACGCATCACAAAGTTCAGCCGTCTGGCGCGGTCTCAACGCAATGAATGTGACTGAAGATCAAGAGGTGGAACCCTGTAAGATCAAAGGCTTTCCGCTAAGCGGTTGATAAATAAAGAATCAATAAAAACAATAGCTTATGGCTCATAACCTGAAGGTCGTCAGTTCAAATCTGACTCCCGCAACCACTTTGACCGAACCACTATTAATAAGGGCCTCGGCCCCGGGTTGGGCCAGCCCTACGAGGGCTGTAATCGCCCCGTCCAGATCAATCTGCACGCCCCTTTCCGTCTCGTGGATTGTCACGGACTGGATCAAACCGCGAATTGTCTCCAAAGCAGCGGTCCGGATCTCCGGATCGGCCAGCGTCCGGGACAACTCCTCCACTTTCCGACGATAAATCTCGCTCAGTTGCGGATGCAGCCGCACCGGTGACGGTGCAGGCGCTGCCAGTTTTGCATCAACCTCAGCCAGCTGTGCTTCCATGTCTTCCAGTCTGGTCTTCAAGCCTGCCGTGCGCAGCCCATCGGCGATGGCGTCGTAGAGCCCGTCGAGTCGGCGCGTGATATGAGTGCGTTCGGATGTTAGCCGGGCGCGGGTTGCGCTTTCTTCGGCACGCTCGGCATTCATCTCGCGGCTGACAGATGCCACGAAGGCGGCCACCGCCTCGGGACGCATCAACCGATTCCGCAGCAGGTTCAGCACCACACCTTCTAGCTCGTCACGCTTGAAGGAGCGTTTCTGCGTGCAGGTGGCCTGTTTGCGTGCGGCGGAGCAGGCAAGATAATCCTTACCGACAGCGGCAAAGCCACCGCCACAGCAGCCACAGCGCAGCAGACCAGTCAGCAGATGGGTCGCCCGTTTTTTTTCCCAGAACCGTGTCGCTCTGAGCGCTTGTACGCGCGGTGTTGCATCAATCTCGCCTTGACGATGTTTGACACGAGCCCAAAGCGCGTCGTCCACGATCCGCATTTCCGGCACGTCGGTGATGATCAACTGCTCATGCGGATTGAGCCGTGAAACCCTACGTCCTGTTTCCGGGTCCTTGATGTACCGCAGCCGGTTCCATACCAGCCGGCCGATGTAGAGTTCATTATTCAGCAGGCCGGTGCCCCGGATACGGTGGCCGCGAATGGCCGTGTCGCGCCACGGTTTGCCACTGGGGCCGGGGATTTCCTCGCCGTTCAGCTTTCTTGCGATGGCTTTGGGTGACAGGCCCTCGCTGAACTCTACGAAAATCCTGCGGATCAGGGCTGCCTCCGGTTCGTTTATCGTGCGCTCGCCGGTGACGGGCATGCCGTCTGGTCCAAGACGGCGCACGACATCATAGCCGTAACTGTTGCCGCCGCCCGAGCGTCCGGCCTCGACACGCCCGCGCATTCCCCGATGGGTTTTGGCAGCGAGGTCTTTCAGAAACAGCTGGTTCATCGTGCCTTTGAGGCCGACGTGCAACTCGCTGACCTCGCCTTCTGACAGGGTGACGATCTTTACCCCGTAAAAACTCAGCCGCTTGAACAGTGTCGCCACATCCGCCTGATCGCGGCTGAGCCGGTCAAGGGCCTCGGCCACGATGATGTCGAAACAGCCGCGGCTAGCGGCGTCCATCAGGCGTTGTACGCCAGGCCGCTGCATGCTGGCACCGGAGACTGCCTTATCGGAAAATACCTCTGTCACGGTCCAGCCTTCGCGGGTGACGCGTTCACGACAGATGCGCAACTGGTCCTCGATGGATGCCTCGCTTTGCATCTGTGAAGAAAACCGCGCGTAAATGGCTACTCTGGTCATGATCGACCTTCCTTGAGACGTTTGATCAGCATTTGATAATCCCGCCCTGCATCGATTGTTTGAGCGTGGATGTAATGACGTTCGGCTGTCCTGAATCCTGAGTGTGCCAGAACGGGGCGGATCAGTCGCGCACTTTCTGGCGACATGCGAGCAAGCGTTGTCGCGGCTGCATCGCGGAAGAAATGCGGGGGCACGCGTTTGCCAGTCAGCTTGAGGGTCAGGCCGCCGATGCGGCTTCCAATGTAATCTTGCCCGATAATCTCCCCTTTTTTACCGACCCAGAGAATGTCATGGTTCTGATCCCCGCGGGACAGAAGAGCAGGACGCGTCTCTTCTATGTAACGGCGCAGGATAGGTTCTACCTGGTGTGGGACCGCAGCTTCCCAAGGCACGCCCGTTTTGGTCATGTCCTCAGACAGAGAGAGGAGGATCTCGCTCTCGGAGACGTGGAGGGACTGACCAAGGGTGAGCTCGCAAAACGAACGACGCCGGATCGGCAGCAAAGCCAGCAGGGCGATCATTATGCCGTCCCGCTGGCAGATCATCCGCTTGAGCGGAGATGGGGCAGCATCGGCATTTGCGGTGGCCTGAGTCAGCCCGGCTTTGAGCAGCACTTCGCTCGACAGTATCCGCCCCTGTTTCCGAGCTGGATCGCCACGACCAGCAGCACGCTTCAATCCAGCGAGCAATCGCTGGGGCATCGTCCAATCTTGATCTGGATCAGTGGCCCGCAAAACGCGCAGAACCCCGTCTACAAACAACAGGCGCGACATTGGCGCTGTATGTGCAAGCGCGTCCAGCCAGCGCTGAAGCCGGGCTAGGGTGGCGCGCTCTGCAGGCGGTGTGAAAAGCGCATCGGGGTCGGTGGTCTCAAGCCACTTCATCCAGCGCGCATAGCAGGCCTCAAGCGTTTTGGACGAGGTCTGACGCAAATGCGCCAGCGCACCGGGATCGTCAAACGGGCCTGCTTTCTTGTGCAGCGCGTCCCACATCATGCGGTCTGCTACAGGCCAAGCGGCGCGGGGTAGAACGAGGCTCATTTGCGTCGTCCTTTCTTTGCTTCCATCAGATCAGCAAATGCGCGGGTCGCAGACTTCACTTCGAGGCCAGAATACAGGTTGATCGTATGGCTGACGTCCGAATGACCAAGCAGGCGGCGCGCGACCTCATAACCGCCGGGATTGGCATCGAGCCAGTTCATCACGGCAGTGTGGCGGAACAAGTGAGAATTGACCTCAAGGCCGGTTACTTTGGACACGCGTCGTCTTATCCGTGCTGAAAGCTGACCGGGCACCATCGGGCCTGTTCCGTCGCGCCGTGGGAACAGCCAAGGCGTTCCAGCAGCACACATATGCGGGCAGCGCGTCGCGAGGTGGCGATCCATCATGCGGAGCACGTCTTTGGGCAGTTCGAACTCGAGGGGACGTTCATTCTTGAGATCGTCTTCTGTCAGCACCAGATAGGCGCGGCCATCTCCGGGGCGCTGGATGTGACGTTCCAGATGAATACCGGCCAGATTTTTGATGCGGACGGGGCAAACCAGAAGAATGGCGATTGCTACCGCGTCCTCGCGCGCCAGTGCCTTGGTATAGTCGTTTGCCTTGCCTGTGGGCGGACGGTTGAACACCCGTTCAGGCAACTCCAGCAAACGCAGCATAGCCTTGTCATTTTGCAAGACGCGCAGGCGGTCACGGTTCCTGCGGGTCATTCCCTTCTGCGGCGTTACGGCGACACGTGCCGCAAGCTTGGCGAGCTGCTTTTGAATCTCTTCAGGCTGACCCGTTATGCGGCTCAGGTTGCGCAGCAGCGCCGCCACTTCGCTGATCATCTTCACAGTCTTGTTCTCAGTGCGCGACAGCATCTGACGCAGGCCGCGTTCGACGACCGCAGGGGGCAGCAGTGCCGCGATACTGTCGACCTCCTCGATCGGCATGCCCGCATGCACGAGTTCTGAGGCAAAGCGGATGATCTGGCGGCGATACTGGAAAAGTGTTGCCGGACGCAGCACCTTTACCCGTCCGTTCTCCGCCAGCGGGTCCGGATGCGATAGCTGAAACATCAGCTGTTCGAGATCCGCCAGAAACTCCATGGGAAACATTGTATCGGGCAGCTTGATGATCTTCTGGCGATTTTCCAGCGGCAGGCGGGTCTCAGGCCAGTCGGGCAGTCGGCGTGCTGCCAGATTCCAGCCATTGATTGCGGCGCGATAGGCTCCATCTGGCGATTTGCTGATCTCGGTGCGGATCAGCGCCTCACGATATGCCAGAGCCTCTTCGGCGCGAACCTGATGCGGCGCGACTGCCTGGTTGTTCAGGAAGTGCACGAAGCGGCACAGAGACGCCAGCAAGGTCCTGTCCTTGGTGGCCAGTACGCTGGCCCAGAGATGCTGCCATTCAGGCGACAGATCTGTGATGCGGTTGAAGCGGCGCCCGACGATCCCGACATGGACCATCGCCGAGCGGGCATCGCTGACCGCGTTCTGCCAGGCCTTGGTCGTGAGCCCGAGAGCGGCCGGGGCGATCCGCGCCAGACGCGGCTGCAACCAGCGGCCATGGCAGGGCACATCCTGTGGCGCGCGGCCGATGGCTTTGGCAACGCGGCGCAACCCGGAGATCATGTCGCGGATCCGCGTGGGCTTCAGGCTCTGGTCTGCCTCAAGCGTCAGGATCAGGTCCGTGAACATCGGCGTGCCTTTTGGCACGAAAGCCATATCGATATCGAACTTGGCGGAATAGCTCATCGGGAAATCTCCTTTGGGACAGGCGTGGTCTCGGGTGGACAGGGCAGGACAGGGCGTCCGATTCGGGAAAACACTAGCACGTAAAGTCAGAAACTAATGGTGGAGACCTCTTCCCGAATGCCCCGTAAAGCGTTGACATATATGGACATTAATGGACGCGGCGCCCTACCAGCTGGATGCCGCGCGATAGGCCGCGTGCGCGGCCGGATCGATGCGCAATAGACGCCCGCCGGGCCCCACCCGGATGGCCTCCAGCAGGCCCGCCGCAATCGCGCGGCGAA
Organism: Pseudogemmobacter sp. W21_MBD1_M6; assembly: GCF_052119585.1. NCBI lineage: Bacteria > Pseudomonadati > Pseudomonadota > Alphaproteobacteria > Rhodobacterales > Paracoccaceae > Pseudogemmobacter > Pseudogemmobacter sp. W21_MBD1_M6. The sequence continues at coordinate 5,353 of NZ_JBGQOJ010000022.1, forward strand.
CCGTCTTCTCGGAACAGCTATCCAGTTCCGCCACATCCTTCACAGTCAGAAGGGTGCGCGGTTTGTCAGTCTTCTTGGTGGATATGTGTGGCATGGGGCGTCTCCTCGACGTCAGGAGCATCCGCCGCCAATTCCCGTGCCACCTGCCGTGCAAACAAATCGACCAACCGCATCACAGCAGTGTCGATCTGCGCTTCAGCAGGGCCAGGGAGATGGGAAGAGGCGGGGGCGCGTGTCATGCCATGACCATGACCGGAGGCGATCACCGCGTCTAAGTGTGCCGATAGGTTTAATCGTCAGTGATCGATACACTGGACCTATAGCGCTGGTTGCTGTGCCATACTTTGATTTCTGACCAGATGGTCTCGCCGTTAACACTGGCTGTGGGGTTGGTAAGGCAGCGCACGATTGCGTTGGTAAAATTTACTAACGGTCCAGTGCGTTCTGAACTCGACCCGATGGTAGAGATTGACACGTTGCGGCCTGCCGCGTCCCATGCGTCGAAGATCGAACCAAGAACTGCACTGCGACGATCATCCCGTTCACGACGCATGTCCTTGTAACCTGAAAAATATACTTTGTGTTTTGTCGCACTTTGAGTCAGCGACTTATTTATCAGTTGAACCTTAGACAGGGCATCATGAAGTTCTGACTTGTAAAATTCGTTTGGATTGTTCACGCCCGTCGCTGTTCCGGGAAATTCTACCTGTATCTTGGAGTATAGAGTTGCAGCTCGCTTTAACCGCATCTCAGCATGCCGTAATTCTTTAATCAACTTCTCAAGCTCAGCAGGACCCTTCGCCAGTCCTTTTATGACTTCTAGAACGCCACGAACTACAAATCGTTTTGAAAGCGGATAGGCGAGTCTCTGAGAAAGGGTCCGGATGTCAGATTCTGAAAGGTCAAAATCCTCGGCTAGCTTCTGCATCTGCTTTTCATTGAGGGGACCTTGCTCAGACTCTGGTCTGATTATCCAACTCAGTGGTTGCCTTTTTGCCATGAGGTCTTTCCTTTTACAGCTGAAACCGTGCTGGCAGATGCCACCGGTCGACTGTCCGGGCAAGAGCGGCGGCTTTCAAGAGGTAAAAGGACACTCCGCAACATAGCCCTCTCGTGTTCCGGATGCAGTGTTTGTTAACGAGTTGTCCGACGATTTCATGCGGCGTCTCTGGTTTCAGGGGTACGGATTTCGTTTCGGGGTTGAGCCAGACGGGTCCAACGGGCAGCCAGTTGCGTGTCTTGCCTGACCAGCGTTCCGGGTTTTGCGCACGTTCATTTGCATAGAGCATGGTGCGGTTTGCCAGCGTTGCGCGATCAAAGCCAGCATGGTGCGCATTTGGTGTGACTAAGCGGATGGCGCTGTGCAGGTGGCAAACACCAAACTTCCCTCGATTTTCCGCTATCCCAGTGTATTGATAACCAATCAAAAAGTAGATCGCTACACTTAGCATTGCCGGTCAAGAACTGGAAAATCAGGAATTGAGATGGGACCCCGCGTCCCTTCTTCCTGGCGCCAAATTTATGCTCGTTGCTTTCCCAACGCCCGGTTCGTCCAACAAGGCAGCGACCACGGTCCATCCGTCAACCGGCCACCAATGACGGGAATATGATCCGGGGACTACCCCACCCCGCGCCGATGCGGCCCCTTCTGGCCCGGTGCAGAAACACGACTACGGAACCCACCGGCCGGTGAAATCGATGCCAAGGCGCGATGTGACGGATCGGGGACTGCTGCGGCCACAATGGCCAAGGTGGGGCAGGTGTGAAGCCTGCGGGGAAGCGGCTGGCCACCGTCAAAAGGCATCGTGTGGATACGGATCTGAAAGTGAAGGGCCTTCTCCTGTATAGCGGGGGGAAGGAGCGGGGGCCGGATATTGTCTAGTTTACAGTAACTGAGGCAATCACAAAAAGATATTCGCACATTCGCCTTTAACGTGCATAGTTTCATTAGCTGCTTGAGCCAATGACGACGATAGGCAAAAATGCCAAATGGATTGGTCGGTGTATGCGCTTCCCGAGGGATATTAAGAAGCTAAGGTGAGGATGGTATTAATGGGACCTGCGCATGCGACTATTTACGCTCATAGCGTTGAAGGGCGACCTGTCTTAGAATGGGAAACGCTTGAAGAGCACGCACATGCTGTTGCAGCACGCGCAGCGCTGTTCGCCACGCCGTTTGGCGGGACGCAGGCTGCAAACTTGCTCGGATTGGTCCATGATCTGGGCAAAATGAAACCCCGGTTTCAGGCGAAGCTCATGGGTGTGCAGAATGGCGAACCGCATAGCGCTGAGGGTGCGCAGCTATTGCAGCGACGCTTTGGTCCGTTGCTGGCCGCTTGCGTGGCGGGGCATCATTCCGGCCTGCCAGATATTGCAGAGATGATCCAACGGTTGGCCGTGGTACCAGATCCGGTGCTGCCGGATTGGTTGCTCCTGCCTGATACGCTGGTGCCCTTCGGGCCTCTAACTGGAGCGCCGGCCCATTTCACGGTCCAGTTTGCAATCCGCATGTTGTTCTCCTGCCTTGTCGATGCCGATGAGGTCGAAACGGCCGCCTTTTATGACAGAATTGAAGGGCGCGCGGTCAGTCGTGTGCCTGCGGTCATCACGCAGGGCCATCAGCGTTCCTTTAACGCTCATATCGCGGGGTTTTCGGAGGCAGCAGGGCCTGTTAACCAATTGCGTGCTGAAATCCTGTCTTATGCTCGCGCACAGGCAGCACAGGTCCCCGGCCTGTTCACTCTGACTGTGCCGACGGGAGGCGGCAAGACGCTAACCTCGCTGGGTTTTGCGCTGGATCATGCTTTACTGTACGGGATGGACCGGGTGATCCATGTAATCCCTTACACCTCAATCGTAGAACAGACGGCGGATGTCTTCTCTGCCGTGCTGGGGTCTGATGAGGTGGTCGAACATCACTCTACCTTTGACTGGGACGGCGTGGACGATGACGAGGACCTGCGCCGTCTGCGCCGTGTCACCCGTAACTGGGATGCGCCGGTTATAGTCACCACCGCGGTACAATTTTTTGAAAGCCTCTTCGCCGCGCGTAAGAAGCGCTGTGCGAAATTGCATAATCTAGCTCGCGCCGTGATCGTGATTGACGAGGCGCAGACGATGCCGCGCAAGCTGTTGCGCCCGTGTCTGGCTGCGATCACCGAACTCGCATGTCATTATGGTGCGACGGTGGTTCTGTCTACTGCCACGCAACCTGTGCTGACAAAGGAGGCGGGACTAAATGTGCCCGAGTCGCTGAAGAATGTCCGCGAACTAGCCCCTGATCCAAAGCGCCTCTATGCAGCGCTGCGCCGCACCAGGGTTGAAAACGTAGGCCCACTGGATGATGACGCTTTGGTTGCACGCATCGCCGCCGCGCCGCAGGTGCTGGCGATTGTGAATAACCGTCGCCATGCTCGGGTATTGTTTGATCAGGTCAGATATCTTCCGGGGGCCTGCCATTTGAGCACTATGATGACGTCGCAGCACCGCCGCCATGTGCTGGCCGAGGTTCGCGCGCGTTTGCACGACATGCTACCTGTGCGACTGATTTCGACCTCGCTGGTCGAGGCGGGAGTTGATGTGGATTTCCCGCTGGTGCTGCGTGCAGCAGCAGGCATCGATTCCATCGCGCAGGCTGCTGGGCGCTGTAACCGCGAAGGTCGGTTGGACAGCTTGGGTGAAGTGATTGTATTTACTCCAACATCCGAAGGTGCCTCCCCTCCCGAAGAAGTGCGGCAGATGGCACAGATCGGTACGGAAATACTGGCGGCGCATAAAGATGACCCGTTGGCCGAAGCTGCTGTCGCGGATTATTTCCGTGCGTTGTTTTGGCGCCAAGGCCATGAGGCGTTGGATGCAGCACAGGTTGATCTGCAAGATGCCACAAAGACTGGGATTATGAAAGAAATCTCGGAATCTGGTGATCAGTGTCATTTTCGTTTCGCCAAGATCGCTCATGCTTTTCGTATGATAGACGATGCGCAGGCCCCAGTTATTGTACGTGGTGGGCGCTGGGGAATCTCTGATGATCTGTTGCGCGATCTTACCCACGCTACCGGCACTGGCGGAATTGCACGTGCGCTGCAGCCATTTGTTGTCAGCCTACCGCATCACATCCGCCGCGCGCTAGAAACCAGCCGCGCTGCTAGTCTTTGGCGCGAAGATCTGTTCGGGCGTGAGTTTCTGTTACTGGACAGTCAGGACATATACGATGACAACGCCGGGATGCGTATGGATCGATTTGAAGAACTTGGGTTCATGAAAGGTTAGGCGCATCTATTAGGGCAACGCCAAAAACATTTTTCAATAGCGGGCGCATATTCTTATTGCGTTATTGTCGATGTGGCTTAGCGTAAATGCAACTTTAAAGTGATGTTAGGCCAGCTCATTTCTTACGGTATCAAATTACATGTCTGGGGCGACTACGCCTGTTTTACCCGCCCGGAAATGAAGGTGGAAAGGGTGTCTTATGATGTCATGACTCCTTCCGCTGCGCGTGGTGTTTTGGAGGCGATTCACTGGAAACCTGCCGTCATTTGGGTGATTGATCGGATCCATGTCCTAAAGCCAGTCCGCTTTGAAAACATCCGTCGTAACGAGGTCGGGGCCAAAGTATCCGACCGCAATGCCCGCGCCGCGCAACGCAACGGTGATTTGTCCACCCTTGGTATGGACGTCACTGCCGAACGCCAGCAACGCGCCATGCTCGCCCTGCGGGATGTTTCTTACGGGATCGAGGCGCATTTCGAGATGACGGCAAAAGCCGGACCCGGCGACAACCCGGCCAAACATCGCGATATGTTTCTGCGCCGCGCCGCAAAGGGTCAATGCTTTCACCGTCCCTGCCTGGGGATGCGTGAATTTGCGGCTGATTTCGAGGCGGTGGAGGACTTCCCCGAAACCACCCTGTCGCCGGAGGCCCGCACCCGCGATCTGGGCTGGATGCTCTATGACATCAATTATGACAATGACCGCAGTTCAGCGTTTTTCCATGCCACGATGGAAAACGGGGTCATTGATGTCGCCAATGCGGTGCGCAAGGGGTTGGCCACATGACGATTTTGGCCGAACTTGCTGCGCTCTATGATCGGATGCCCGACCTGCCGCGCCCCGGCTATTCGCGCGAGGCGATCGGGGGTGAGGTTGTTCTGGCCCCGGATGGGTCGGTGGTGGAAATGAATGTACTCGCGGCACCCGATGAAAAGGGCAAGCTGCGGCCAAGGCGCATGGATGTTCCAGCGGCAGCAAAACGAGCGTCAGGGATTCTTCCCAACCTGTTTTGGGACAAATCGGCCTATGTGCTGGGGGTTGTGGCTGCGACGGGTGCCGATGGTAAACCGCTGTCGGATGATCTGGGCAATCCTGTGCCGGGGCAGGGGAAGCGTACGGCACAGGAACACGCCGCCTTCAGTGCCGAGCACATCGAACTGTTGTTAGGGGCCGATGCGCCCGCGCTTGTTGCGCTGTGCCGGTTCCTTGAGGGTTGGACGTGGGAAGAATTTGCCGCGCGGTTCTATGACACGGGTCTGTTGGACGCCAATCTGGTGTTTCGGATGGCGGGCGATAGCCGCTTTATCCATCAGGTGCCCGAGGCCGCAGCCCTGCTCGGGCGCGCCGATGGGGAGGGTCCGATCTGTCTTGTGACGGGAGAACCTGCGCCTGTTGCCCGGCTGCATCCGTCGATCAAAGGCGTGATGGGCGCGCAGAGTTCCGGGGCTTCACTCGTGTCATTCAATGACCTTGCCTATGAATCCCATGGCAAGAAACAGGGCGAGAACGCGCCGGTGTCCGAGGCCGCGACCTTTGCTTATGGTACAGCGCTCAATGCGCTTTTGACGCGCGGATCGGGGCAGAGTCTGCGGATCGGTGATGCGACGGTCGTGTTCTGGGTGGAAGCAGGCACGCCGAAAGCAACTATTGCTGCGACATCGCTATTCAGCGCCGCACTCGCCCCGGATTCGGAAGATGCCAATACCGCCCGCAACAAACTGGCCGGGGAACTGACCGCCATCGCGCAGGGCCGCTGGGCCGAAGCGCCGGATTACGATCCTGAAACCAAAGTCTTTGTGCTGGGCCTCGCCCCAAATGCTGCGCGCCTGTCGGTGCGTTTCTGGCATCCGGGGCGGTTGCAGGATTTTGCTGCCCGCATAGCCACTTTCTGGGACGAGCTTCAGATCATCCCTTCGCCTTGGGTCGGGCGCGACGGAACAGAACGCCCGCCCGCCGCATGGCGATTGCTTTATGAAGTTGCGGCACTCAGCGAGGCCAAGAATATCCCGCCGCTGTTGGGCGGTGCGCTGATGCGTGCGGTGCTGACGGGAGCGGATTACCCCCGAATGCTGCTGTCTGGAGTGATTGGCCGGTTGCGGGTCGAAGGAACGCCGCCTGACCGCTTTTCCGACGGTCGCCGCGCCGCGATCATCCGTGCCATTCTGACACGCAATACCAAAGAGGAGGTGCCCATGGCGCTGGACGAGACTTCAAAAGACCCCGCCTATGTATTGGGCCGCCTGTTCGGCACTTTCACCTATGCCGAACGCAGCTATGCCGACCGAGGGGCGACGATCCGCGATAAGTACATGGGCGGTGCTTCGGCCACCCCAGCACGGATTTTTCCGGTGCTGATGAAGGGCTATGAACACAACCGAGCGGGCCTAGCCAAGGCGGGTGGACAAAAGGTTGGTGCGGGGATCAAGGCGGAAAAAGCCGTGGCGGCCATTCTGGCGTTGCTGCCTGGTGGCGGCGAACTGCCAGCATCGCTGCCATTGGAAGACCAAGGGCGGTTCTTTGTCGGATTCTACCATCAGCTTTCTGCATTTTATGCCAAAGCCGAGGATGCCGTTGATGAAGCGCTTATTGATAATGAAGATACAGAAGGGGCGAACACATGACTGCCGTGACCAATCGCTATGATTTCGTTCTTTTCTTCGATGTCGAGAATGGCAACCCGAACGGCGATCCAGATGCAGGGAACCTGCCGCGCATGGACCCTGAAACCTCGCAGGGGTTGGTCACGGATGTTTCGTTAAAACGCAAATTGCGAAACTATGTCGCCGAGGCGAAAGGCGACACACCCGGCCATGCCATCTATATGCAGGATGGCGCGGTGCTGAACCGCCAGCACGCCTTGGCATATGACGCCGCCGGGCTGAAGTCCGAATCCAAGAAAAAGCCCAAAAAGGTTGAGGATGCCGAGGCGATCACCGCATGGATGTGCGCGAATTTTTGGGACATCCGCACCTTTGGTGCCGTCATGACCACCGAGGTAAATGCTGGTCAGGTGCGAGGCCCGGTGCAACTGACCTTTGCCCGCTCGGTGGAGCCAATCATGCCGTTGGAGGTTTCAATCACCCGATCCTCTGTGACCAACGAAAAGGACGTCGAAAAAGAACGCACCATGGGCCGCAAACATCTGGTGCCTTACGGTCTTTACCGCGCGCATGGCTTTATCAACGCCAATCTGGCCGGGCGCACTGGATTTTCCGAAGATGATCTGGGGCTGCTTTGGGATGGGTTCCGTGACATGTTTGAACATGACCGTTCCGCAGCACGCGGCATGATGGCTGCACGTCGGCTGATCGCGTTCCGTCATGATAGCGCCTTAGGTAATGCGCAGGCCCATAAGCTGTTTGACCGCGTCACCGTGCAGCGTGCCCATAAAGGCGACACCCTGCCGATCGGCGATGATCGCACCCATAACTGGCCGGTGGCCCGTGCTTTCACTGATTATGCGATTCGGCTGGATGAAACGGACCTGCCCGAGGGGATAACGATCGTTGACCCTTTCTGAAGCGGACGAGTCGCTTCCCTTGTCGGCCTTGCAACATTGGTTGTTCTGCCCCCGGCAGTGCGCCCTGATTCATATCGAGCGTGTCTGGGCAGAAAACCAGTTTACCGCCGAAGGCCGCGTGTTGCATGAACGCGCCGATGCAGGCCAACCCGAAAGCCGTGATGGCATCCGCATCCTGCGGGCCGTGCAGATCGCCTCATTGCGCCACAGTCTGCACGGTGTCGCCGATGTGGTGGAACTGCGGGGCGGGGTGCCTTATCCAGTCGAATACAAACGCGGCCGCCCAAAGACGCATCGCGCAGATGAGGTGCAGCTTTGCGCTCAAGCGCTCTGTCTGGAGGAAATGACTGGGCATGCTGTGCCCGAAGGCGCGCTGTACTACGGCACCGCCCGGCGGCGCAAGATCATCCACCTCGACGCCAGCTTGCGTGCCCTTACGTTGGACATCGCGGAGGAGATCCGCACCGGCATCACCACTGGCAGCTTGCCATCGCCAGTGTTCGAGGCCCGGCGCTGTGGCGCCTGTTCTATGCAGGAGCTTTGCCGTCCTGCTGCCCGGCGCAATCTGGGGCAGAGGTGGATGATGGACCATATTGACCGGGCAGGGGTGCCGGAATGAAAAAGCTGCTCAACACGCTCTATGTCACCAGCGAAGGTGCGTATCTGCGTAAGGATGGCGAAACCATCGCGGTTGATATCGAAGGCGTGTCCCGCGCCCGCGCACCGGCGCATCTGCTGGGGCAGATTATCTGTTTCGGTCAGGTGGCTGTCTCGCCCGCCTTGATGGGCTTCGCCGCCGAGGTGGGGATCACCATTTCCTTTCTGGCATATTCCGGCAAATTGCTTGCCCGTGTCGAGGGGCCGCAAACCGGCAATGTCCTGCTGCGCCGCGCCCAGCATGAGGCGACGAAAGCCGATGTCGCTCTACCAGTGGCCCGCGCCATCGTTGCAGCCAAGATCGCCAACCAGCGCGCCGTGCTACGCCGGCATCTGCGCGATTATCCTGATGCGCCCGGAGTGGCGCAGGTAAATGTCAGCCAGTTGCGGCTGTCTGATGCCGCGCGCCATGCGCTGACGGCCCCTGATCTGGACATTTTGCGGGGGCAGGAAGGCGAGGCAGCACATGCCTATTGGACTGCATTTTCGGCGATGATCCGCAATCCTGACCCGGTTTTCGTTTTTACTGGGCGCAACCGTCGCCCGCCGCGCGATGCGGTGAATGCCGTGTTATCATTCCTCTATGTATTAACCGCATTGGATGCGCGCGCGGCCTGCGAAAGCCACGGCCTAGATCCGCAGATGGGGTTTTTGCACCGTGACCGGCCGGGGCGCATGTCGCTCGCGCTGGATCTGATGGAAGAGTTGCGCGCCCCACTGGCCGACCGCGTGTGTCTTAGCCTGATCAACCGCCGTCAGCTTGCCCCGTCAGACTTCCGCTCTGAGCCGACCGGGGCGGTTTTGCTGAATGATGCTGGTCGCGAAACCGTTTTGAAAGCGTATCAGGAACGTAAGCGCGCGGAATTGCGTCATGCTTGGCTGGACGAGCGGATCGCATTGGGACTTGTCCCACAGGTGCAGGCGCAATTGCTGGCGAGACACCTACGCGGTGATATCGACATTTATCCCGCATGGATCTGGGGGTGAGATCATGATGGTTCTAGTGACCTATGATGTCCGGACCGACAGCAAGGAGGGTAAAAGGCGGTTGCGCCGCGTGGCCCGTGCATGTGAGGATTGGGGGCAACGGGTTCAGTTTTCCGTCTTTGAATGCGATCTTGACCCCGCACAATGGACTGCACTGCGTGCCCGGTTGATCGGAATTATCAACCCTGAGACCGACTCGCTCCGATTCTATATGCTTGGAGCTGAATGGCGCAGACGGGTCGAACATATCGGCGCAAAGCCTGCAACTGACATGGATGGACTTCTGATATTTTGATTTGCGAACCTGTAGCACACGTTGTTGCGCTGGCATGTTCGCAACCCAAGTTATATTGGGGTTTTGAGGCCATTGAACGATGCAAAGCGTAAGTTTTGGCGCAGTGGACTGAAGGTTCGCAATAAGGCAGTGGTTTTAGAAGCTATTTCAAATTGTTAATAAGAGAGAGTCGCCCCCATCACGGGGGCGTGGATCGAAACCCTGCCGCACGACGCCGTGCACCAGCGCCAAATGTCGCCCCCATCACGGGGGCGTGGATCGAAACAGCGCCTCGCCGAGAGAGACGTGCGGTCAACGTCGTCGCCCCCATCACGGGGGCGTGGATCGAAACCTGTATCCCTTGAATTGAAAGTTCCCGATTATACGTCGCCCCCATCACGGGGGCGTGGATCGAAACCGCCTTCATACATCTCGACGAAGGCAGGCTTGAGGTCGCCCCCATCACGGGGGCGTGGATCGAAACTTGAAGTACCGATCAATCGTTGCGTACCGCATCTGTCGCCCCCATCACGGGGGCGTGGATCGAAACGCCGTAGGAGCCTTGTAATGGAACATAGCCATCCGTCGCCCCCATCACGGGGGCGTGGATCGAAACACGGATCGCGTGGCGACATGAACGCAGCCCTCGGTCGCCCCCATCACGGGGGCGTGGATCGAAACCCGTTTGCGTATTTGATATGACCAGCCTTGCGGGGGTCGCCCCCATCACGGGGGCGTGGATCGAAACAATGACTTAGGCGTTAAATTTGCCCCAGACATAGGTCGCCCCCATCACGGGGGCGTGGATCGAAACTATCCCGATGCCGTTGCGGCCTAGGCGTTGGCAGGTCGCCCCCATCACGGGGGCGTGGATCGAAACAATCGCACCCGTCCACACAAGCAGGTTGCCAGCAGTCGCCCCCATCACGGGGGCGTGGATCGAAACGCCAAAGTCGAGCAGATCATGTCTATCTCGCTCGTCGCCCCCATCACGGGGGCGTGGATCGAAACTTATGCTCGCAAGATGGGCATTCCTTGCTTGTCCGTCGCCCCCATCACGGGGGCGTGGATCGAAACCAATTTGCAGCGGCGCTTGGGATGAACCCGAACGTCGCCCCCATCACGGGGGCGTGGATCGAAACTCGTAATAGGGGCTTAGAAGCGCGGCGATGCGCCGTCGCCCCCATCACGGGGGCGTGGATCGAAACGAGTGTGAAGCCGTATGGCGTCCCAGATGCGGGTGTCGCCCCCATCACGGGGGCGTGGATCGAAACGCTATCCCATGCGCCTGCGCAGTGTGCGGCCTGCCGTCGCCCCCATCACGGGGGCGTGGATCGAAACATTGGATCACGCAGAACAGTTTGTGATACGCCGGGTCGCCCCCATCACGGGGGCGTGGATCGAAACTGTGAGCCTGTAGCCTGTGCCGCCCAGATTTGTGTCGCCCCCATCACGGGGGCGTGGATCGAAACACGAGAGGCGCACCCGTGGCCCGCTCTGCCCGTGGTCGCCCCCATCACGGGGGCGTGGATCGAAACTTGAATTGCTCCGCCGTCACACCGACAAGCGGCCGTCGCCCCCATCACGGGGGCGTGGATCGAAACCAGCGTCTCCCGCTCGATTGTGGCGATGCGGACCGTCGCCCCCATCACGGGGGCGTGGATCGAAACGCAATAGCGGCACCCATAACGGGCTGAAAACCCGGTCGCCCCCATCACGGGGGCGTGGATCGAAACGAACATTTAGCCCGTCATTGTGACGAGCGTAGGCAGGTCAACATGCGCATCCTTGCGATGGCAAACGAGCTATGAGTGAATCTGGTGTCCGGGCGGTTTGCATGACGGCGGTGCATCTGGTTGGTTTGTTGTTGCGACACAAGCCATCAACTACAGGAGCACCACCGCCATGGACGACTCTACCATCATCGAATTTGCGGGTCGAGACGCCATCACAGATCCGCTGACCGAACTTCTGGGCAAGGGGGCGCGGGACTTGCTGCAGGCCGCTGTTGAAGCCGAGAGGGATGCCTTTCTCGCCGAGTTTGCAGCACGCCGGACGGCGGATGGCCGGGCGGCAGTGGTGCGCAGCGGGTATCACCCGGAAAGGGCCGTGCAGACCGGGATCGGGCCGGTCACGGTGAAAGTCCCGAAGGTCCGGGCCAAGGACGGCAAACCGGTGACGTTCCGCTCGGCGCTGGTGCCGCCCTATGTCCGCAAGGCCAAATGCATCGAAGCCGCACTGCCCTGGCTGTATCTGAAAGGCATTTCCACCGGCGAGATGGACACTGCGCTGAAGGTCCTCCTTGGCCCTGACGCCACGGGCTTCTCAGCCAAGACAATTTCGCGTTTGAAAGGCCAATGGGCGGCGGAATATGACGACTGGCGCAAGACGGATCTGGGCAAAGATGAATGGGTCTACATCTGGGCAGACGGCATCTACAGCGGCCTGCGTGGCACGGATGACCGGCTCTGCGTGCTCGTGGTCATCGGGGTCAACGCACGGGGCGAAAAGCATTTTCTGGCCATTGAGGACGGCGTTCGTGAAAGCACCCAGAGCTGGCGCGAAGTCCTGCTGGGCCTCAAATCCCGTGGGCTCAACACCCCAAAATTGGCTATCGGCGACGGTGCCATGGGGTTCTGGGCGGCATTGGAAGAGGTCTTCCCAACCACCCGCCAACAGCGCTGCTGGATGCATAAAACCGGCAATGTGCTCAATTACTTGCCCAAGCGCACCCAGCCCAAGGCCAAGAAAATGCTGCACGACATTTGGCAGGCCGAGACCCGCAAGGACGCCCACAAGGCGTTTGATCTGTTCATCGACACCTTCGAGGCGAAATACCCCAAGGCCATCGAATGCCTGATCAAAGATCGCGACGAGTTGCTCACCTTCTTCGATTTCCCAGGTCAACACTGGCAGAGCATCCGGACGTCAAATCCAATCGAAAGCGCCTTCGCTACGATCCGTCATCGCACCAAACGAACCAAAGGCTGCCTCAGCCGCGATGGCATGCTTCACATGATGTTCAAGCTCGGACAATGCGCCGAAAACAGCTGGCGCAAACTGCGCGGCTTCGCTCACCTCGCCGACGTCATCCAGGGCGTCGACTTCGTCAACGGCATCAAGCCATCAAACACAGACCAAGCCGCCGCATGAAAACCGCTTGGGCACCAGAATTGACAGTAGCTCATGGCAAACCACTACGTGTTCGAGCCCGAGTTCTGCAATCCAGCTGCTGGCTGGAACAGGGATGTGTCGCGTTATGGGGCGAGATCCCGCATGCTACGCAGCTTGGCAGCGTTTCTGACGTCTGGGCCGCAGAACAAGCCGCGCTGATGTCATTGCCCCCCGCCTTCGATCGCTTTGTCGAACTGCGCAAGCGAGTGTCGCCCACTTGCCTGATCAGCTTTGAACGCAACCGCTATAGCGTTCCGGCGTCATTTGCGAAGCCTCGGAGACCGCCGCAGGATAAGCACGCACAAAGCAGGCATCGCTGTAGGGCAGATCCAGTGCAAAGAAATATGCCTTCAGCATCGAGTTTGAGCGCATAGGGCCGAGGATCTCTCGCAAGCCCGAAGCGTAGGTCTCGTCAGCAAGAAGGCGGTGAGAGACTAGAAAGCAAGAGCCAGAAGCCCATGGATTGGTGCCAAAGCCACGCCTGCGACGAATCTGAGCCAAGTAATTTCGGTCCAGAATGGTGGCCGCTATCCCGAACTTCTGACCAAGTTCTTCATGCCATTGCATAATCATTGAAGGTGGGCATGCGATCACCACAAAGTTAACTCGGCCGCGAAGCAGCATTTCTCGCAGCACAAGCCCAGCTTCGATTGTTTTGCCCAAGCCAACGTCATCGGCAATCAGCATGTTGACCCTTGGAAGGTCTAACGCTTTTTGAAGCGGCGCGAGCTGGTAAGGATCAAGTCGTATTCCCGCGCGAAATGGTGCCTGGAATAGTCCTTTGTCCGCAACCGAAGTCGAATTCCAATCGACGGTCTTTAGCCACGCGGAAAACGTAGCTGCGGTGTCGGTTCCCGCCGAGCCTATTGCACCCCAAAGTGAATCGGTCGCAGAATGTGCTGCAATCTCTGCATCCCAGATTACTGTCGCTTCTTCGCCTTGGGCATCGTCTTCAATGCAGGAAAGCTGCAAAACGTTCAGATCTTTCGCAAGGAGATTGGCACCTTGAGACAGTCATTTTCGCCCCCTGAGCTCGACAAACTCACCAAACTCAATGTGGTCGAGGGTTTCTTCGCTCAAATTTCAACTCCAAAGCATTAGGCTGTTGTGTACGGTCCAGGCCGCTGATCAACGAGGCCACTGTTTCAAAACAAAATTGCAGTATGCTGGGCCAGATGCAATGGGAACGTCCGTACAAATCAGGGTTGAATGGCGGGTGATGCCGAATAGGGGTGCGATTGCTTCCATGGATGCAACTTCGGCATCGCCGTCGTCACCTCGACCTCCCGCACCCAATCCAACGCCTGCCACCAATCCTCATAACCACGCCGGGCGGCTTCGATCTGCTGTGGGCCCGGGGAAAATGTCACCGGACAGGCACGGACATCGACTGTCCGCGATTTGCCCCGAACCAGTATCTTCTCGGTGCCTACAACGACGCTGACGGAGCGATCACCATGCCGGTTGCGCTTTATGTCAACCGGTACGCAAAGCGCTGCGACCTTGTCCAAAGTGCCATTCCGATAGACCTGTTTTGCTTTTGGTTGAGGACTGCTCTCCCCACACGCGCAGATTGCATCGGGCTTCGATTCGGGCAAGAGGGGGGAGCGAAAGTGGCTGTGGATAAGTGAAGATGACTTTGGGTCGCATCGACGAGCTATGTGCCGACGGCCAGGCAATCTGCTGCTGTTTAGGGAGGGCGGCGAAATTCGTCGCATGGTTCCACGTAGTAGGATGGCTCTGCCAAATTCGACCTCTCAACTCATCATCAAGGCACGCATTTGACCCGTCTTTACAAGAGCTATTAACGTCGAGGGGCACGGCACTAGTTGACATCACAAGACGGTTAGCATCCAAAATGGTACGGTCGACACAGGGAATTCGGGGGGTTTCACGGCGATCCCAAACAATCTAAAAGGTGCTAGTAGACTTGTTTTGCCGCACAATTTTTAATAGCCGCGGCTAGGCTAAAACGTTTGCTAAAGAAAACGTAGTCATTTTTCGATGGATTGAACATGTACATCACCAGCCTCGAAATATCGAATATTCGTTCGGTAACAAATTTCAAATACGAAATGCGTCTTGGTGACTGCGCCGGTTGGCATGTTATTCTGGGTGACAACGGATCTGGAAAGTCAAGCGTGATCAGATCGCTTGCTATTTTGTTCGCGGGAGGCCCAAAAGTTAGCGCGACCAGACAAATTTGGGAGGATTGGTTGTCCATAAATGAGACAACGGCAACGATTGAGGCGCAAATAAATAGAGATCCCAGTTTTGATCAATTCATCTTAAAGGGCAAGCAACCCACCTCATATACCTTAAGAGCTACGATTGGGAAAGCTTCAGAAAGCGACCTCCAAGGCACAACAATCACTTACAATTCGCAGAATACTAAAACCGCTGAGCGCACAATCTGGGCGGCTGGTAACGGCTGGTTCAGCTCCTCATTTGGGCCATATCGACGGTTTAGTGGTGGCGATCGAGATTGGGATCGCCTTTATGTTTCGCCCGAGTATACGAGAATGGCGGCACATCTATCTGCATTTGGTGAGGATGTGGCATTCTCAGAGGCACTAATTTGGCTAAAGCAGCTCAAAGTTAATACGTTTGAAGATACAAGTGGTAAGAACCAAAGAATATTGGACTCTGTAGTAGCGTTTATCAATGCTTCGAACCTTTTGCCTCATGGTTCGGCAATTTCAGAAATTTCCACAAAGTCTGTCAAGCTGACGGATGCTGCAGGTGTTCCAATAGCGGTGGAGCAAATGAGTGATGGATATCGTTCTGTGCTCAGCCTGACTTTCGAACTGTTGAGGCAGATGTTCTTGGCATTCGGTGACGAGATTGTTCTGTCCGACCTCGAAAAAACGCCTGGTACAATCAATCTTCCTGGTGTTGTGGCTATAGACGAGATTGATGCTCACCTGCACCCAACCTGGCAAGCAAAGATAGGGCATTGGTTTGTCGAGCATTTTCCAAATGTTCAGTTCTTTGCAACGACCCATAGTCCTTTGGTCTGCAGGGCTGCTGCGAAAGGTTCGATCTGGCGGCTTCCGGAGCCTGGGTCCACTGGAACGGCAGAAAGGGTAACGGGTCAGGATTTTGACCGTTTGGTTTCTGGAGATATATTGGATGCGTATGGCACTGATTTCTTTGGTGAAGGTATCGATACTCCTAAAGTTGCCAAGGAGGCCGCTGAACGAATTGCGCGGTTGTCCATGAAGCGGTCGAAAGGTGAGCTTTCAGCCGAAGAAAGTGTTGAACTCAAGC
Organism: Pseudogemmobacter sp. W21_MBD1_M6; assembly: GCF_052119585.1. Taxonomy (NCBI): domain Bacteria; kingdom Pseudomonadati; phylum Pseudomonadota; class Alphaproteobacteria; order Rhodobacterales; family Paracoccaceae; genus Pseudogemmobacter; species Pseudogemmobacter sp. W21_MBD1_M6. The sequence continues at coordinate 21,504 of NZ_JBGQOJ010000022.1, forward strand.
TGCTTCAGGCTTCGCGCCCCACAGTTGCATCGAGCATCGGCTAACATGCTTCGTCTCTCAGCGCCCAATTTATCACTAGGAGACCTGGCATTGATTTCAGCACTTCAAGCTGAGGTTGATGTCGTTCAAAATTACCAGGAACGGGTGAAAGTCGCCAAAGTGAAGTTTGGATCGAAGCCTAAGCCTCTATTTGACAGAGTCCGTGTTGCTCTAGCAGAAGCTTGCGGAGATTTAGTTCGCTGCGGTTACTGTGAGGACTCTTGCGCTGATGAAGTAGAGCATCTTTGGCCCAAAGACTTCTATCCCAATTTCACGTTTGTTCACGAGAATTATTTATTTTCTTGTGGAAGGTGTAACCCAAAAAAGGGCAATAAATTTTCCATTTGGGTTGATGACGCTTGGCTTGATTTGCAGAGCCAAAGGAAATCTGGAATTTTTGTTGAACCTGCAGCTGGAGTTTCTCGATTTATAAGCCCGCTAACAGAAGCACCACTCGAGCTTCTCTGGCTAGATATCGATGGCGGGACGTTCTACTTCGTTGCGACTGCAGATGAAGGTAGTTTGGAATACGATCGCGCAGAATTCACCATCCAAACATTAGGCCTCAATAGAGGGTTCTTGGCGAAGGCGCGCGAGAATGCATATTCTGGATTCCTCGACCGGATGCATATGTATATCGGCTGCAAAGAATCTGGAGGGACCCAAGGCGAATTAGATAGGCGGATTTGGGAATTAAGGCGATGTCCTCACCAGACCGTTCGACATGAAATCGCACGTCAAATCGGGGTTACAATTCTGCCGCCAGACACTGTGGCTCGTTGCCCTGAGCTCTTTTTGGATGAGTAGCCACATTTCGCGACGAGGCACCTCTGAACAAAAGTACTCAAACTGGTCTTGTCCAAAGGTGAACTGTTTCGGTCCCTAAGTGGTCTAAGCTGGAAGCGATTGTGGGAAGTGGAGTACTGATCGGCTTACATCAACGCCACATCAACCCGCGAATGGGTGTTTCGCAGCAAGTTTGCTGCTGAATGTCACTGAAAATGGCTTATTGCGGTGGTGGGAAGTGCGCAAAATCAAAGGCTTGACGCGTAAGTAATTGAATAACTAAAGTATTGGAATCGCATGGGTTTTGGCTCATAACCTGAAGGATGTAGGTTTTGAGGGTCGGTTCGCCCTTGGTAAGGAGCACTCCAATTGCTTGCTTGTTCGGCTCAGGTCAAATCCCCCTCCCGCAACCAATTTAAGCAAATAAATCAGTGGCTTACACAGCGCCCCAAGGGGCGCTTTTGCCGTTCGAAAATTTGAGTCACCACCTGGTCACCAAAATACCCCGCCGCTAAAATAAGCGTATGGGCACCTCTAAAAATTGCCTCAAACTTGCCATGTCATCTGGCGGACGCCGTAAAATTGCGTTTCCAGGAACTGCTCTCCTTTTTGTCGAAAATCAGAAGACTGCAAATCGTAGCTTATGTGCGAATTTAGCGGGGTAGCTCAGGTTGCGCCGCCCTCGACCAGCCTTCGGCGACGTCGGCAGCGCGTCCGGCGCATCATACTCGCAGGGCGTCGCCGTAGGGCAATAGGTGCCGTTCCCTTGCCTTCCGTGCACTAACTCGCTGCGGGTTTCGGTAAGTCCCGGACAGTGATTACGGTACCTGCCGGGGCAGCAGGATGCGACGCGGGTGCAACGCCTCGAACTGGCGGCGCACCCGCGCCATCAGGCGTGGATCGGGGGTGAACGTGGTGCCGGGTGTGGCCTCGGCCTCCAGAACGATGCAGTGGTCCGGCATGTAGGCGCGTGCGCGGTGGTTCCATTCGGGGTAGGTAAACCGGGCCGACAGGCGTTCGTGGTCGGCATCCTGCGGGGCAAGATCCAGATGCAGGCGCAGCCGTGTGGCGGCGCGTTTGTGATGTTTGGTCAGGGTGATATGGTCCTGATCCTCGGCGGCCTTCTGGGCGTTTTCCAGATCATCGTCATCGGTGGCGCGATTCAGCCCCATGCTTTCGACCCATGAAAAAATCGATTCAAACCGGTGCATGATGAAACTGTCGGTGCGGTTGGCCTGTTCGTTGTCCTGCCGGTTGCCCTGCTTGCGGGTTGCCGTGGCAAGACCGGGCGGGGCGCTGATGGTATCGTCCGCAGGGCTTGCCGCCGCACTACCGGTCGCGCGGTCCAGCCATAGCCAGACCGCCACCGGTGCCAAGGGGGCGTAACTGCGCGGCGCGGGTGGACGGGCTGTGTCAACTTGCAAAAGCGGATCGTCCAACAGAACGGCGCGCGCGCGGCGCTCCACATCGCGTTCCGCCTGCGATGCGGCGAGATCGACCCGCTCTGCCATCAGATAGGCGCAAAGCGCCGCATGAGGTGCGCGCAGACCGGGGCAAAGCGCCAAAGCTCGCGCCGTCGCCTGCTGCATCGCAGCCAGATGGGCAAGGTCGGCGGCCAGCGGATCGGTCGGAGCCGGCGCAGGCCTTGCGCAGGCCGCAAGGGCCGCAAGCCACAGATAGGCCGTGCGGTTCATCTGGACCGTCGGAAAGACATCCATCACCGGCGGCAGACGCAGGGTTTCGCCATCGAACGTCGTCCGGTGTTCCAGCACCCGCGCATCGGCCAGCCGCGCGCCGATCCCACGCCGGTGGCACGAGGCAGTGGCGGGGCTGGCGGCAATCTCGACCCCGGGCTTGCCGCCAAGCGCACGAAATAGCAGGGCGATACTGGGGCGTAGCGCATCCAGCGCCACAGCGCTTGTCGCGTGACCAGTCACCGGGGCAAGACGCAGGGCAACGCCGTGCCACAGGTTGCCCATGGCTTCCTCCGGCTCCATCAGATCCATTGGGTGCAGGGCCATCGCGCTTATCCGTAGACGCTTGCGATGACGTCGCGCAGGGCCTGCGCCACGTCGGGTTCATCCGTCAGGGGTTCAACCACCGCCGCCTGCAGGGCGCGTTCAATCGGCATCCCCCCGGCGATCAGGGTGGCGGCGTAGATCAACAGGCGGGTGGAAACCCCTTCCTCCAGATCCATCCCCGACAGGGTGCGGATATGCCCGGCCAACCGGACAAGGGGGGCGACACGGTCCGCATCCAGCCCGCTTTCGCGCGCGACCACGGCGATTTCGGTTGCAGGGTCCGGAAAACCAAAGGTAATCGACAGGAACCGCTGGCGGGTCGACGGCTTCAGCCGTTTGAGGATGTTCTGATAGCCGGGGTTATAGCTTGCCACCAGCATGAAGCCGGGCGGCGCCACCAGTTCCTCGCCGGTGCGGTCGATCATGAGTGTACGGCGGTTGTCGGTCAGCGGATGCAAAACCACCGTCACATCCTTGCGGGCCTCGATCACCTCGTCCAGATAACAAATCGCGCCTTCCCGCACCGCGCGGGTCAGCGGCCCGTCGACCCATTCGGTCGCGCCCCCGCGCAACAGATAACGCCCGATCAGATCGGCTGCCGACAGGTCGTCATGGCAGGCGACGGTGTACAGCGGACGGCCCAGACGGGCCGCCATATGCTCTACAAACCGTGTTTTGCCACAGCCGGTCGGCCCCTTCAGAAGAAGGGGCAGACCATTGGCATGTGCCGTCTCGAACAGCGAACATTCCTGCGCGACGGGGCGGTAGTAGGGTTCCGCCAGTTCCGGCGCGCGTTTGGGGGCCAGCGCGTTCACAACAGGTCTCCGGCCAGTGGGGGTGCAGTGTTTGGCGCGATGATCTCGCGGCGCACAACCACCTGACTGTAGATGAACAGCACCGCGCCCAGAACCACCGCAATGCCGGCCCCAAAGCGCATCATGTAGAACAGGCCAAGCTGGTCCTGCACATCCATGTAATAATCCCCCACGATCCGCTGCATATGCGTCTGGATCGTACCGGCGAAGGTCAGAACAAAGGTCATGAACGCCATGCCCCCGGTCATCAGCCAGAACGACACCATATTCAGCACTTGGTTATAAGGCGCACGCCCGCGCAGCAGCGGCATGGCATAGGTGATGATCGCAAGGTTCATGGCAACATAGGCGCCATAGAACGACAGGTGCCCGTGTGCAGCCGTGATCTGCGTGCCGTGGGTGTAAAAGTTCACCCCGTGGAACGTGTGCAAAAAGCCCCAGACTCCCGCCCCGAAAAACGCCACCGTGGCAGACCCCAATGCCCACAAAAGCGCGGCCTTGTTGGGATGGTTGCGCCGCCCTTTCCACACCATGATAAAGGCGAAGGACATCATCGCGAAGAACGGCACCACCTCGAACGCCGAAAAGATCGACCCCGTCCACTGCCAGTATTCCGGCAACCCGATCCAGTAGAAATGGTGTCCGGTGCCAAGGATACCGGAGAACAGCGCAGTGGCGACGATGACGTATAGCCATTTCTCCACCACTTCGCGGTCAACGCCTGTCAGCTTGAGCATCAGGAAGGCAAGGATAGACGCCATCACCAGCTCCCATGTGCCCTCGACCCACAGGTGGACGACGAACCACCAATACATCTTGTCGAGGCTGAGGTTGTCAGGGTTGATGAAGGCGAAGATCCACAGCAATGACAACAGCCACAGCCCGGTCAGCAACACCCCGGTGATCGCGGTCTTGCGCCCGGCAAGCACCGTCATCGAGATGTTCACCAGAAAGATCACCGCCGCGACAAGAATGCCGAATTTCACCCAGAGCGGTTGCTCGAGAAATTCGCGCCCGCCGTGGATACCGACAAGATAGCCCGCGACAGCCCCCAGCGTGCCGACGACAAGGATGATCAGCTGCAGATAGGCCAGTTTCACCGACCAGATCTCGCGTTCCGATTCCTCGGGCACGAGGAAATAGGCCGCGCCAAAGAAGCCCAGCAACAGCCAGACGATCAGCGCGTTGGTGTGGATCATACGGATGATGTTGAACGGCACCAGTTCAGACAGGGTGTTGGGAGAGATATAGATCCAGCCCGCCAACAATCCGCCCGCCACCTGAATGCCAAACAGCCCCATCGCCACTAAAAAGTAGGCGTATGCGACCTTTTGCGATTGATATTTCATGATTTTCTCTCCTATCCCGCGTCCGTCGGCGGCCAGCCCTGGGTGTCGGTTTGATCGGCCCAACGCAGGAACTCGGCCAGACCGCGCATTTCTTCGGGTGTGATCTTGAAAAAGGGCATCTGGCGACGACCTTCGATGCCACTGGGTTGGGCGGCCATCCACCCATCCAGTATCTCGTAGGCGCCCTCGGGGTCGTCCTGCACGCCCCAGCGTGTCATCACATTGCCAAGCTCAGGGGCGAAATAGGCACCCTCGCCATGCAGGGTGTGGCAGTTGATACAGCTATGGCGTTCCCAGACATGCTTGCCCAAAACCACTTCGGGCGAAAGCGGCATACCTGCGGTAGAGACGTTCACCACATAGCGATGCGAATGAACGGTCATGGCCACGAACACGACGATGAAGAACAGCGATCCACCGTAGAATATGTTTCTGGCACGTGATTTCGTAAGGATCTCTGACATTTGGTCGGTCCTGGCGATTGTTGCGGATCAGGCCGGTCTACGCGGCACGCAGCGAGGCGACGTTGTTCCAGCACAACGACGCGACGCGTTGGCCGGCGCAAAGTCACAAAACGGCACATCAGCCAGAGCGGAGGCACCATGCCCGGCACAAGAATGGACGATCCCGATTTAACGCTATGCCTTCTGTTCGACTATTGGCCGGATACCGCAGCGGTATTCCTATCCCACCGCATGTTCTGTTTTGGCTGCCCGATCGCTCCGTTTCACACGGTGATCGATGCCTGCATCGAGTACCGCCTGGATGAGGCGGCCTTTCGTGCTGAATTGCGGGCTGCGGTGATCGCGACGCTGGCATAGAGCCACTTCACCACTTCACCACGGTCAGATACCCGACAGCGACACCGCCGCAGATCAAGCCGGCAGAATTGCGGCATTTTACATGGCTGGCCTGCGTCAGGCATGTGCATTGGACGGCCCAGAGGTTGAGCCAGCACAAAGACGCTGCGCTGTTGGAGAGCGCAAGTTCACCATCAGAAATATGACCCAGATCAAACACCGCACAAAGGCACCCTATATGCAAAAACCCGTCCGCCCGCTCTACACCGGCCCCGCGCTGTTCAGCTATGGCTTCCGCCCGTTCTTTCTGGCGGCAGGCTTGTTTGCGGTGCTGATCGTGCCCCTTTGGATGGTGGTCTGGTCGGGCAAGGTGAACTTGAACGGCCCATTCTCGCCAATGGACTGGCATATCCACGAAATGCTGTTCGGTTATACTTCGGCGGTGATCGCGGGGTTCTTGTTTACGGCAATTCCAAACTGGACCGGACGGATGCCGACGCGGGGCTGGCCGCTGATCGTGTTGGCTGCCCTTTGGCTGGTCGGGCGCCTTGCCGTTGTCGGGGTATTGGGGGCCGGACCGATCCTTGTGATGACGTTGGACTGCGGTTTCATGGTGGCGATCGGCGCGATGGTGGTGGCCGAAATCGTGGCGGGGCGGAACTGGGGCAATCTGAAGGTGGTTGCTCCGGTGCTTGTGTATCTTGTCGCCAATATCACCTTTCACCTTGAAGCAATGACGCAGGGCAGTGCTGACATCGGGCGCAGGCTGGGCTTTGCGATGGTGGTGATGCTCATCTTGCTGATCGGGGGCCGGATCATCCCCAGCTTTACCGGTAACTGGCTGGTCAAGCGGGCCCCTGAACCGGGGTCGCTGCCCGTGCCGTTCGGACGGTTCGATGCGGCGACCCTTGCGCTGTCGTTGCTGGCCTTGTTGATCTGGGTGGTCTGGCCTATGTCCGCTTTGGCCGGGGTTGGCCTGATGCTGGCCGGGGCGGTGCAAGGTGTGCGGCTGACGCGATGGCGCGGCTGGCGGGTCTGGCGCTCGCCGCTGGTGCTGATGCTGCATCTGGCGTTTTGTTTCATTCCGGCCGGGCTTGTCGCACTGGGGCTGGCATCCATTGGCCATTTGCCGATGGCAATCGGACTACACCTGCTGGGCATCGGTGGATTTGGCGGAATGACGTTGGCCGTGATGATGCGGGCATCGCTGGGCCACACGGGGCGCGCATTGCAGGCGGGGCCCGCTCTGACGCTGGCCTTTGCATGCGTGTCCGGGGCTGCGGTGGTGCGGGTGGCCGCCCCGACTGACCTGGGGCTTTGGACCGCGGCGGCGCTTTGGTCGTTTGGCTTTGGTATCTTTGTGTGGCGTTTCGCGCCGATTCTCAGCGTGTCCAATCCGGCGCGGCGCGTGCCCGGTGGCCGTTGAGGCCACCCCGTGCAACGTCAGACGTTTGCCCCACTCAGCATGACCAGTCGATGCGGTGCCGTCACTGTGATCTTGCGGCGTTCTGACATCACGATCCCGTCACGCTCCCACGCGCTCAACAGGCGGCTGACGGTGTGCAGGGTGGTTCCGGTCATGTCAGAGATGTTCTGCCGGGTGATCGGCAAGCCTATTTCGACGCCGCCCTCCACCTTGCGACCGGTCTGGCTGATAAGCCGCAGGATCGCGCACGCGACGCGTTGTTCCACTTGTTGCGTGGCCATTTCAACGATGCGGTTGTTCATCTCGCCCACCCGTTCGCCGACCGTCTTATAGGTTTCGGTGGCAAAGCCGTCATAACGGGCGGTGAACTCGGCCCACATCCGGTTGGGCCAGCACAACGCCACGCAATCATCCGCCGTCATCGCCGTCGCAGGATAGGTGGTGCGCCCAAGTGCGGCCCCGATGCCGAACAACTGCCCTGGCGCGATGTGAAGCGCGATGATCTGATCGCCCCCCGGCGTGGTTCGGATCACGCGAATATGCCCATCCAGCAGCAAAAAGAAACGCTCGACCGGCATGCCTTCGCTGAACACCGCGACACCCGGATCAAAGCGCAACGCATGTGACGCGTCCAGGATTTCGCGGATCTGGGGGCGGCTCAGTTTGCAAAACGGCGGCAGGTCGGTCAGCAAACTTTCATCAAGTTTCTTCAAACGAAGCCTCCGATGTTGTGGAAGCACAACGAGTCGGGCGCATCCATAGCCTAGAACCGGGGCAAGACCAACCTTTACTGTTCTCTGAAAGGACGCTCCATGTTCCCGAAATTGATCGCCGCAAGCTTTGCCGCCCTCTTGCTGGCCCCTGCGGCCCATGCCGAAAACTTCGACGTAACGATGCTGAACAAAGGTGCCGAAGGCGCGATGGTGTTCGAGCCGGCTTTTGTGAAAGCCGCCGTCGGCGACACTGTCACCTTCATCTCCACCGACAAGGGCCACAACGTCGAAAACATCGACGACATGCTGCCCGCGGACGTCGAGGAGTTCAAAAGCAAGATGGGCCAGGATTATGTCGTGACGCTGACGGCCGAGGGCCTTTACGGCGTGAAATGCACCCCGCACTACACGATGGGCATGGTGGGGCTGATCCAGGCCGGTGCGCCGGTCAATCTGGATGCCGTCGCGGGCGTGACCCTGAAGGGCAAAGCAAAAACCCGGTTCGAGCCGCTGATCGCGCAGATCGCCAAGTAATCGCTGCGTCGCGCAAGTAAGAAGGGCGGTTCCGGAAACAGGACCGCCCTTTGCCTGGCGTCGTCAGGCCGCACCATCGCGCACCAACCGGAACCCCAGATAATCGGGCGGCACACCGGCCGCACAGCCTCCCGAGCGCGCGTCGCGGATGAAGTCGATCACGAAGGCCCGGTGCTTGCCCTGCACCGCCCGCACGCCGCAATAGTTTGAACGCGTGCCAATGGTATTGCCCGTCGCGGTCACTGTGCCGTTCTGAAAGCAGGTCTCGGTCCATTCCCAGACATTGCCCGCGATGTCTGCAACCCCCAGCTTGTTCACTCCGAAATGCCCCCGGGCATGCGGCATCAGATCCGCTTCGCCCCGCAGCGCCACCTCGCGCCGGTAGCTTGCGATCCAGCGACGCGAGGGATCATCGCCATTGGCCTCTTCAGCGAACGTATCGTCGCTACCGCGCTCTGCCGCTGCGCGCAGCCATTCCGCATCTGTCGGAAGCCGCCAATGCTGTCCGGTCCTGTCCGAGAACCAAGCGGCATAGGCGGTGGCATCGGCGTGATTGACGTTGGTCTGGGGAAATGTTGATTGTCCGGCAGATGGGACGATCGGGCAGGCCCCGGCGGTCGCGCAGCGGGCATAGTCTGCCTCGCTGACCTGATACTTCATGATCTCCAGCACCGCCGCCGTTCGCTGCTGCACCGGAGCATCCACCACCCTCGTGCCTTTGCGGAACTCTCCTGCAGGGCGATACTCCTGCGGGCCGGCCGCGATCCGCACGGTTTCGGGCAGCGCCACCGGTGTGGGGAGGGCAAGCCACAGAACGGCCCCCGCCACCAGTGCCACAAGCGCCACAAACACTGGAACGGACTGGCGATACATGATTTCCCCTCACGTCAAGAAAGGGCGACCCCGAACACGGGGCCGCCTGTCAGACACTGCCAGCCGGGTTTACGGCAGGGCGGTGCGCCCTTCGTGCACCACATCATATTCGACCGGGGCCACCACCTGTTCCATCAGGTCGTTGTTCCAGTCGCCCCCGACGATCACATGCGCCGTTGCCCCCAGATTGACCGCCTCGATCAGGTTGTGGTTGACGTAGGCGTAGACCCCTGGCTGCCGAAAGGTATACAGCGCCGCCCCGGCGGACCCGCCCCGAATGAACCACGTTTCCAGATCACGTTCGGGCAGGTTGTTGAACTTGCCGGTTTCCCAGACCAGATCGCCATGCCCGCCGATCAGATGCGGGCGGGTGTCGCGGTTGGCCTGGCTGTGCACGAAAAGCACGGTTTCGCCCTGTTCCGCCTCCAGCGCGCGATCGCCGGTCAGTGCGCCCACGCGACCGTTGAACACCACATGTGACGGGATCAGGCCGTTCATCACCGCCAGCATGTCGGAATAACCTTCGCCGGCATCGGCAAAGCGCATATAGGCACCATCCGGCCCGCGAGGAATGTAGAAATCATTCTCGCCGATGTAATAAATGCGGTCATAGGAAACCGGCGCGCCAAGGTGATCCTTCAGTCCGTCGCGCGGCAGCACCATGATGCAGCCTGACATGCCCGAGACCACATGCCAGGGGATCATCGGCCCCCCCGGCGCGCAGTGATAGACAAACACCCCCGGCCGAGTCGCCTTGAACCGCAGCACGGCCTTCTCGCCGGGGTTGACCAGAGTCAGCGATCCGCCGCCAAGCGCGCCGGTGGCGGCGTGAAAGTCGATGTTGTGCTGCATCATGTTTTCCGGCGGGTTGAACAGGGTCAGTTCGACATAATCGCCCTCGTGCACCACCATCATCGGGCCGGGAACCGAGCCGTTGAAGGTCATTGCCTGCATCCAGGCATCCTCGTCGACCTGGATTTCCTTTTCCATGATCTTCATTTCGAACTCGACGATCTCCGGGCCAGTCGTTGCCACTTGCTCGTGCGGATGCACGAATGGCGGAGCCACCAGCTTCACCTTGCGGCGCGTCAGCGTCGAAAGGTCGACCGGCGCCGCATTTGAGGTGTCCATCACCTCTTCAGCAAGAGCGGTCTTGATGACATAGGGCGAGGCAGCAACCAGTGCGGCCCCCATGATTGCAGCGCGTCTCGTGAACATCGGTTTCTCCTTCTGGGATCGGTCACTTTCCCAAGGTCTAGACCGCTGAACGCGGATGTTCCTTGTGATACCACAACGTTGCGGGCAGTTGGTGGCCCAGTTCGGCACGGCGGTTGGCCGATACTCGGCAATCTCGGCGCCAAGATCGCCGGACAGAAATTCTCGCCCGAGCCAAGCCACAGGCTCGGATATTGTGCCGGTCGACGGCTGGCCCTTTTGCGTAGTGGTTCTGGTTTTTTCCGGCCCGAAAATCTGGCCGGGGACGACTTCGGTTATCTGGCAGGGGCCTGTAATGATGCTTTCATTGTGGGCAATTCTCCGAGAGTTTTGCCCTCCGGTAAACCCGGGGCGGTTCACATCGACGTCTCGGTCTTCCACTCGGGCACGCTGTATACTGACCGCGACGCAATCGCCGCGCTTGGCACTGGGGCGGTGCATATGGTCTGGCCGGTCAGCGTCAACCTGGAATCCATCGCGCCGGAATACGGCGTCGTGAACCTGCCGTTCTCGCTGACGGATCAGTTCATGCAATCCGAAGGGGCCGTGGCCGAACTGTCGGACATGATGTCCAAGATCATCGAGGGGCGCGGCATCCGTGTCATGGGCCTGATGCGCACCGCCGACCTGATTTTCCTGTTCAAGGAAAAGGCAGTCACGCAGCCGTCGGATCTGTCCGGCGAGCGGGTGCGGATGACGGGTGGGCGTGTCCTGCAATCCATGTTGCGTGAATTCGGCGCCAGCCCGATTTCGATGCCTGCGACGGAAATGGCAGCGGCGTTGATGCAGGGCGCGATCGACGGGATCTTTACCTCGGCCGGGGGCTGGGAAATGGTCGGCACCAATGCGGCCCAGACGGCCAGCTATATCCCCGGCCTCAGCCTGCTGTCCTATACCATCGTTGCGGATGACAAATGGATCAGCAGCCTGCCCGAAGACCTGCGCAAGGTCGTCGTCGACACCACCAACGAGCTGGTCGCGATGCGTGGCAGGAAGGCATCGAAAAGGACAAGGCGACGATGCAGCTGCAGCTGGATCAGGGCGGCAATCTGGTGACGGCGGATGACGCCGCAATCGCCGAATTCCGCGCGCTGGCGGAAACGGCATCGGCTGAATTCACCGACAAATTCCCCGAAGTCTGGGAGCAGTTCCGCACCTTGAAGGCCAAATACGAATAATCCAGATCACGCGGGGCGGCCATCGGTTGCCCCGCGTCATTTTCTTTGCGACGGACATCCCATGAGCCCCAAACAGCCCACAACCGCACTGCACGTCATCGCGCGCGCGCTTGACGCCGGGGCCCGCGCGACGCTGTTGGATGTGGGATGCGGCGCGGGCGGGCTGAAGCGGCATATCGAAAAGCTGGGCGTGATCTGGACGGGGGTGGATCCTGCCGTGCCCGGCGCGGGCAGCGACATCCACCGGGCCGGGGCCGAGGCGCTGCCGTTCGACGCGGGCGCATTCGATTCGGTCCTGTTCCTGAATTCGCTGCATCACGTTCCGCCCCCCTGATGGGCGAAGCCCTGCGCGTGCTGGCGCCGTCAAAGGGCCCGGTGATCGTGATCGAACCCGATATCAGCGGCGACCTGAGCGAGGCCCTGCGCCGCGTTGACGACGAAACGCAGATCAGGACGAATGCGCAAGCCGCGCTGGAGGATATCGTCACCAGCGGACGGGCGACCCGACAGGCCGCCCATAGCTATATGCGCCACGAACGCTATCAGGATTTCGACGATTTCACCGCGCGCCTGTCAGCGGCGGACGCATCGCGCGCCGCCAGTATTCGCAGGCACCGCGCCGCGCTGGAGGATGATTTTCACCGGCTTGCCACGAGCGATGACCGCGGATTTGTCCTGTGCCAGCCGATGAACGTCTGCCTGCTGCGCGGCGCCTAGGGCCTGATCACAGAAAATCTTCCGATTTGAAGGTCTCGCTGGCGGTTTTCAATGCGGCGACGAACCGCTCGACATAGGGCAGTTGTTGGCCGTCCTCGGGCACGACCATGGACAGCTCGAATTTGGTATCGGTGGCGAACCGGCGCACGATCCCCCCGCGCGAGCGGTGGACGTGGGCGGCAAAGGAATCGACGATGGCAATGCCGCAGCCCATCTCGATCAGCGACCAGGTGCTTTTGCTCAGATGCACGCGCAGCCGCACGATGGGCGACGGGGTGACCCCGGACAGCATCCGGTCCAGCATCAGACCGGACCCGACGTATCGGCATAGCCGATCAGGTGACGCCCGGCGCGTCCGCGTCTTCCAGCAAAGCGTCGAGGTCTTCGCCACTCAGCTCTGTCAGCGGAAAATTCGAAGCTGATCTAATCCCTTCTGCTGGCGCATTGTCGCTGGTCGGCGCAACTGGCCAGGGTGGATTCCCCGGTGAAAAGCCACGCGCTAGCGAAATGGCGCGTTAAGTACGCCCGTATACACAAAGGCCCCGGGAGGAACCATGGGAGGGGGCTGGGGGGCATCTCGCATGAGGAACATGGTCAAATTGCAGTCCGAATTTACAGACGCTTGTGCAGATGGCTTCATCACAAGGTGGCAGTATCCGCAAAAGATGCGCGTAGTCGGGCCAGCGCAGATTCACGGATCTGGCGGATGCGTTCACGGGAAACACCAAACCTATTGCCCAACTCGAGCAGCGTTTTAGGGGTATCCGACACATAGGTTTCAATGATGATGTCTTGCTCACGCTTTTGAAAGCCGGTTCATGTGGGTGGACATTGTTAGCCAGAAGGCGCGGGAATCCAGTCGCTCGCCGACTTCTCGTTCGACATCCACATTCGGATCCTCAAGTAGATCCTGCAATTGCATTGTGCCGCCATCGTCGCCGATGGGTCGGTTCAGCGACCCGTCCGGAGCGGCCAGCCTTTGTTGCATTGACACAACCTGTTCGGGCGTCACCGCGAGATCAGTTGCTATCTGCTCGACAAGCCGTTCAGGTGGAACCTCGCCCGCTGCGACCAGTCGGGTTTCAACACGCTTCAGATTATGAAACAGCTTACGGCTGGAGGCTGAGTTTGGAAGTCGCACCAAGGACCAGTTTTGGATTTTGTGGTCTTGGATTTCCGCCCTGATCCACCATGCGGCATAGGTCGAAAAGCGAAAACCCTTATCAGGATCAAAGAGATCGGCTGCCTTTAGCAATCCGATGTTTGCGTGTTGCAGAAGGTCGCTTTCCAGTTCCTTTCCATTACCCCCGGCCCGCCGCGCCGCAGCCATGGCAAGTGCCTGATGCGCCGTGACTAGCCGGTTGCGCGCGGCCACGTCACCTGTGTCGCGCCAGCATCTGGCAAGCCGCGCCTCTGTTTCCGCATCCAGAAATTCTGCGCGCGGCGCCTGTTTGCGATTGGTTCGGGGTGGTAAAAAAGGTTTGTTCATCTGCTTCACTTATAGTTTCGTTTCGACACTAAGCGGCGTGGAATTCTCTTGTCAATTTGATTTCGAAACGATATCTGTTTTAAATGGGCAACAAAGTGACAAACACAGATGAACTTGCCGAACTGCTTGTCTATCTTGGGCGGGCCGCTCGGGGGGGGGACACAGGGTCAGACCTGACAGCGGCGCAATGGACGGCGCTGCGGTTTTTTGCGCGTGCAAATGGTATTTCCCGAACGCCATCGGCCTTTGCCAGCTTTCACGCCACCACGCGGGGCACAGCATCGCAAACCATCAAATCATTACTGACAAAAGGGTATCTTTCCCGACATGAGGCTAAGGACGATCGGCGCAGTGTGCGGTACGATTTGACGGACGTCGGGATGCAGGTCATGCGCGATGATCCCTTGCGTGAACTTTCAGACGCCATTGATCGTCTGGACGTCCGGCTGAAATCAGCCTTGCGGCAGGCCTTGCCCGCCCTTGTGGGAGAGATCGCAGACATTCGCGATACCGTCGCCTTCGGCACCTGCGGCGGTTGTCGGCATTTTTCGGATTGTGGCGCGACCAGCTATTGTGTCTGCGTCGCAGCAGAACTCGATCCGGCTGATCTTGGCCGGTTGTGCATCAATTTTGCCGCGGTGCAGGACCCAAAGCTGGTCTTGCCCGGCGTTGACCCAAGGAAAACGACATGACCCCCGCACAAACGACGCCCCGCGCATCTGATGAGTCAGGCATGGCGCATCTGGGCCAGATCATTGCCGTCGCCAGCGGCAAGGGCGGCGTGGGCAAAAGTACTGTCAGCACCAATCTGGCATTGGCCCTAGCGGCGCAAGGTGCAGCGGTCGGGCTGGTAGACGCCGACCTTTACGGCCCCAGTGTGCCGGGAATGTTGGGAATAGAGACGGGGAACCCCCCGATGATGTCACCTACGGGCAAGGTGGCCCCGGCACAGGCGCACGGAATAAAAGTCATTTCGATGGGCATGCTGACCGATGATGACAGGCCCGCAATCCTGCGAGGCCCCATGGTATCGAAATACCTACGCATGTTCATTCTTGATGTGGATTGGGGCAAGCTCGACTATCTGATCCTCGATCTGCCCCCCGGCACTGGCGACACGCAACTGACGCTGGCGCAAAGTTTCCCGCTGACTGGGGCGGTCGTGGTCAGCACGCCGCAAGATGTCAGCCTGAAAATTGCCAGACGCGGGATCCGGATGATGGAGCAGGTCAAGGTGCCAATTCTTGGCATCGTTGAGAACATGAGCGGGTTCACTTGCCCAACTTGTGGCGACGTAACCCATATCTTCCATCAAGGCGGCGGCGCGAAGATCGCGGCCAGCCTTGGTGTGCCGTTTCTGGGAGCGGTCCCGCTTGACCCGGCAATCGTGGATTGTGGCGATGACGGGCGGCCTTTGGTGATTGCCTATCCTGATACTCCTGCTGCGCAAGCCTATCGCGATATCGCCGCAACCCTGTCGGGGCGGGCACGTTCTATGGCCGGGATGCCGACACCATTTGACTGGCATTGGGCGGGTGACGCCAGCACTCCAGGGGCCGCGCCTATGACAGACCATGCGGGAGGCGCGGCAGAAGTTCCCGTGGCACTGGCTCGGCGCGATGGGCGCACCTTGGCCGTGCTTTGGCAGGATGGTCATGATCAAGAGATCGGCGCGCGCGATCTGCGTCTGGCCTGCCGTTGTGCGGCTTGCGTCGATGAGATGAGCGGGCGCGCGGTGCTCGACCCGATGACGGTGCCACTGAACATCGTGCCGACCCGGATCTGGAGCCTTGGCAACTATGCTATCGGCATCAGCTTCAGCGATGGCCATAGTTCAGGAATTTACACTTTCGATCAGCTTCGCGGGATGGTGGCCGCCGAGGTTGAAGATGTCTGACCTGAAAGTGCCGCTGCTTATTCGTGCCGAAACTTCGCCCGCTGATCCGCTCAGCATGCGCTTTGTGTTGGACAGAGACGTGCAGGCCAATGGCCTTGCGACCTTTCCCGATGTCGCGTCAGCGCAGGGCGCCCCTTTGGCCGAGGCACTATTTGCCATCTCCGGGGTGAAAATGGTTGATGTTTCGGGCGCAATTGTGACCGTTTTAAAGAGTGATGCCAACGATTGGGCCGTCCTGAAACGCCCGATTGCCGATGCACTTCGCGGCATCATGGCGCAATCTTCTGCGCCCTTGGGGGCAGAGGTCAAAATCATTGGCCAAGCCCGGACCGATGCCGAAATTCGTCTGGCAGTGCAAGAGGTACTGGACCGCCAAGCCAACCCTGCGATTGCCGGCCACGGCGGGCATGTCCGCGTGGCTGACGTGCAGGACGGCGTTGTTAGCATGCTGATGTCAGGAGGCTGTCAGGGCTGTGCATCCTCTGCCGCGACCCTGCGCGGCGGGGTGGAAAGCATGATCCGGGCCGCTGTACCTGAAGTCCGCGACATCATTGACGTGACGGACCATGCCGCAGGTGAGACCCCGTTTTACAGCAACGAGCCCGATGCTGCGCCGCCGCCGAAGCGTCCGCTGCTCTATCGTCCCGTACCACCCGATATGATTGTGCGGGAGGAGGACCAGTTTCTGATCTCGCCCGACTACCTTGCACCCCGCTTGGGGATGGACCCAGAAACGCTACGGGCGGCGATGCAATCGGGCGAGGTTGTCAGCCAATCGGAATCTGGCACCGGCGCGGACGCAGGAAAGACGCGGCTGATCATGCGCTCCAGTCGGCGGGTTTGGGCGGCCGAAATTGCTGCGGATGGAACGGCCTTTGAAATCCCGGCGCCACGTGCCGCAGTAGAGGCAACCGCCGCCGGCAGTGCGTTGCGCGATCGCATCCGTGCGTATCTGATGGGCTTGTGCGCAGCAGATGTCCCGGTAAGCTACGGCCAGCTTGCCCGTGCCATGGGGCTCTATATGCCAGGGTCCATTGGCAAAGTAACTCAGGCACTCGAGGCGACCATGGTAGAGGACGCCGAAATCGGCGCGCCGTTCCTGGCTGCACTCGTCGTAAGCAAAATTGCAGACGGTGAACCGGCCAAAGGGTTTCATCTGCAGGCGCGCGCACTGGGTCGAGGACCGGGCTTGGGCGAAGGCGACCTGAAGTATTACCAGCGCGAGTTTACCAGTGCCGTTGGCCCTGTTGCACAAATGGGCTGATGGCCGGGGTTCCCCTTTCCCCGGACGGATTTATCCCACAGCTTCCGTGACGGGTATGCCGTGCGCGGTGTAGCCGTTCAGGACTGCGATGCGCACCTGGAGTTCGGCGACCTGGCGGTCGAAGTCCCGCGCCATGAGGCGCTGCCCCAGAAGTTTCACACAATGCATCTTCGTTTCGACGCGGCTTCGGCGGTGATATCCACTCCAGTTTCGCCAGATCGCGCGACCCAGATACTTCGATGCCCGCAGGGCCTCATTGCGTGCCGCCGCTCCGGCTGTGTTTTCCGTCCACGGCTTTGCGTTCTTACGGGGTGGAATGACGGCATGAGCGCCGCGGTCAGCGATGGCATCGTGGCATTTGCGAGTGTCGTAGGCGCCGTCTGCCGTGACGCTGCCGATCTCCTGGCCCTCCGGGATCTGGCTGAGAAGGTCGGGCAAGACCGGTGCATCGCCGATGTGGCTCCCGGTGATCTCGACAGCCCGGATTTCCAAGGTTTCCTCGTCAATCCCGAGATGGATCTTACGCCAGACCCGCCGCTTGGGCCCACCATGCTTGCGGGCGTGCCACTCTCCTTCCCCCTCGACCTTGATGCCCGTGCTATCGATCAGCAGGTGCAGCGGCCCCTTGGAGCCGCGATACGGGATGTTCACCGCAAGGGTCTTCTGGCGGCGGGACAGCGTGCTGAAGTCGGGCACCGTCCAGCCAAGACCGACCAAGCGCAACAAGCTTTCGACGAACCCGGTCGTCTGCCGCAGCGCCATGCCGAACAGCACCTTCATCGTCAGGCACGTCTGGATGGCGGTATCGCTATAGGTCTGCTGGCGGCCACGCTTGCCTGTCGGCGCGGCATCCCAGGTCATCTCGGGGTCGAACCAGATCGTCAGCGAGCCCCGGCGCTTGAGCGCTTCGTTATAGGCTGGCCAGTTCCTGGTCTTGTAAGTCGGGGGCGTCGGTCTGCTCATGCATCCCAGCTACCACACTGGATTCACAAGATGAATCCCTCATGCGATTTGTGCAACAGAGCCGGTCTGGAGCCTAAAACGGATAATGCTGGTTCGGGTCCTCGATCGTGATCCAGCGCGTGTCGGTGAATTCGGCGATGGCCGCCTTGCCGCCGAACCGTCCATAGCCGCTGGCCTTGACGCCGCCAAAGGGCATCTGCGGCTCGTCGGCGACAGTGGGGCCGTTGATGTGGCAGATGCCGCTTTCGATGCGGTTGGCGATGTTCATGGCACGTTGCAAGTCGCGGCTGAAGACCGCCGCCGACAGCCCGTATTCGGTGTCGTTGGCCACACGCACCGCTTCGTCATCGCCGTTGACGCGGATGATGGATTTCACCGGGCCAAAGGATTCCTCGGAATAAATCCGCATGGAGTCGGTTACGCCGTCGATCAGCGTCGCCTCGACGATGGACCCGTTCCGGCCTCCGCCTGCGACGATGCGGCCCCCTTTGGCTTTGGCGTCGGCCATCAGTGCGTCCATTTTGTCGGCGGCATCAGGCGTGACAAGAGAGCCGAGCACGACCTTACCGCGTGGATCGCCTGCGGGCAGGGCCGCAGCGCGCGCGGCCAGTTTTGCGACAAAGACGTCGGCGATCTTTTCGTCGACGATGATGCGCTCTGTCGACATGCAGATCTGGCCCTGGTTCATGAAGGCACCGAAAATCGCCGCGTTGACCGCGCCGTCGATGTCGGCGTCGTCCAGCACCAGCAGGGGGGCTTTGCCGCCCAGTTCCAGCAGCGAGGGTTTCAGGTGCTCGCCCGCCAGACGGCCGATGATGCGGCCGACCTTGGTCGATCCGGTAAAGTTGACGTGCTTGACGGCGGGCGCCGCGATCAGCGCCTCGACCACGGCGGCGGCATCGGCGGGGGCGTTGGTGACCACGTTGATGACGCCTGCGGGCAGGCCAGCCTCGACAAAGCACTGGCCGATCAGGCGATGCGTGGCAGGACACATTTCCGAGGCCTTCAGGACCACGGTGTTGCCACAGGCCAGCGCCATGGCAACGGCACGAACCCCCAGAATGACGGGGGCGTTCCACGGCGCGATGCCAAGGCAGACACCTTTTGGCCGGGCCAGACCCATGGCCAGCGTGCCGGGTTTGTTCGAGGGAATGATCTCGCCTGCGACCTGCGTGGTCATGGCTGCGGCCTCGCGGATCATGCCTGCGGCCAGCATCACGTTGAATCCCGCCCATGGGCCTGTGGCACCGGTTTCGCAGATCAGGATGTCGATGAAGTCCTGGGTTTTGGAATCCATGATGTCGGCGGCTTTGTTCAGCAATTTGCGGCGCTCTCCGGGGCCGGTTTTTGACCAGTCGGCAAAGGCGGTCGCGGCGGCATCGACGGCGCGCAGGGCATCGGCGGGGGTTGCGGCGGCGGCCTCTGTCGCGACCTTACCGGTTACAGGGTCCATCCGTTTGAAGGTCTTGCCACCGGTCGCGGCAACTGCAACTCCATTGATCAAAAAGTCGATTTTCATGGCGGTACTCTCCTGTTTTAGTGTTGGCTTGGGGCCGCTTAGAGCGGCAAAATCGCAATATCTAGCAGGGCCTGGCGGCGGTCATGTTGAACCACGCGGATCGCTTCGGCCAGGGCGTCGGGCACGTCGTCGGCGCGTGTGACGCGGCGTGTCCATGCGCGGCTTGCGGCGGCGGTGCTGCTGAAATCCGGGCTTGGTTTAAGCGCGGTTAGGGGCATTTCGTTCGCCTTTGCCGCATATCCATCGGGGTAAAGTCCCACGACAGAGCGGCGAACAGCACCCCATTCCTCGTTGTTCAGGATGATGACCAGAACCGGCAGGTCCAAGGCCTCGGCGATCTGGTGGCAGACGGTGGGGTTGGCGAACATGTAGCTGCCGTCACCAAGGGTGGCGACGCAGATCCGGTCAGGATCTGCCAGTTGTGCGCCAAGGGCTGCGGGAAACGACCAGCCAAGGCCGCCGGAATGCGGCTCCTGGAACCATGACTTATGCTCGCGGCGCTTCATCGGGCCAAGGATCGCGCCCAGTTCCGAGAACACGGTCGAGGTTTTTCCGTCGAGCGCCTCTCCAAGGCAATGGCTGACCCATGATTTTGTGATGCCTTTGGCGGTTTGCGCTGCGGCTTCGGCCTTTTGTGCCGCACGGACCGTGGAAGAGGCGGCGGTCAGCCGGTCCATCCGATTGACGACCGCTGCGGCGTCACGGGGCAGGTCGCGCATGGCGCGAAACAGGGCGGGCAATACCAAAGACGTTTCGCCCGCGATGGACAGGTCGGACCGGAAGCCGCGCACCGGTGTGCGGCTGAACAACGGATCGGGACCAATGTTGATGACGCGTGCGTCGGGGTTCAGCGGGTGCTGATCGGGCCACCACGGGGCCAGACAGTTCAGCGAGACAACCACATCCGCCTCTGCCAGCCAGGGATTCGGGTCCGGCCCGATGTGGCAGGGGTGGTCGGTGGCGATTGCCAGATGCGTCGTCCACCACGAACAGACCGCAATGCCCCAATGCGCGCACCAGTCCGCGAAGGCGGCAAAGCTGTCCGCATCGCCCGACCCGCGTTGGGCGATGACCAGAGGGCGCTTGGCTGTGGCCAGCCAGTGCGCCGCGGCTTCGATGTCGGCGGGGTTTCCGGCGCCGGTGACCGGGGCCAGGGGCGGGCTTTTCGACAGGTCGGCCCGGCTGACCGGATCGCACAGGATTTCGCGGGGCAGCGACAGATAGACCGGCCCCTTTGGCGTTGAATTGGCAATGGCATAGCCACGGTTCAGCAAGGGCGCGATCTGCTCGGGGAACTTCATCTCGTAGTCCCACTTGCAGGCTTCGCGGACCAGCGCGGTCTGGTCGCGCATTTCCTGACCCCAACCGATCGGCACGGTGCGCGCGCCAAAGCGGCCCTGCTCGGTCACGGGTGTGCGGCCCGACATCAGGATCATCGGCACGTTCTCGCAGGCGGCGTTGATCGCCCCCGTCGCCCCGTTCGACAGCCCGACATTGGTGTGCAGCATCACTGCCTGCGCGCGGTCCGTCATCAGATAGGCCCCATGCGCCATGCCCATCGCGGCATGTTCGTGCGGAATGACCATGGCGCGGGGCAGGGCGATGTTTTTCGCGGCGGCCTCTGCCAGACCTTCGATGATCGGTGGGAAATCCGTGCCCGAGTTGGCAAAGACATAATCGACCCCAAGCGCCTTGAGCTGTGTGAAGATCGCGCCGCCAGCGGTCAGGTCGGATGTGTCTGGATCGTCGGTCATTGCATAATGCCTTTCGTCAACTCAGGACTCGCGGTAGCCATAGCACGATGACCGGAAAGGCCAGCAGCACCGCCACGCGAAGCAGCTCGGCCAGAAAGAACGGCAGAACCCCCTTGAAGGTTTCGGACATCGGCACATCCTTTGCCAAGGCCGAGATCACAAAGACATTCATCCCCACGGGGGGCGTGATCAGCCCCAGTTCCACGACAATCAGGGCAAGGATGCCGAACCAGATCTTCAGGTCCTCCGTGCTCATCCCAAAGCCCGATCCGTCTGCCATCTGGTAAAGGCCGCCGTTCAGTTCCACCAGCACCGGCCAGAAGAACGGGATTGCCAGCAGGATCATCGACAGGCTGTCCATCAGGCAACCCAAAGCGATCAGCGCCACCAGCAACAACAAAAGCACGGTCATAGGTGCAAGGCCCGAGTTCGCCATCCATTCGGCGGTGGCCTGCGGCACACCTGCCCGCGACATGAAGATTTTCAGCATCTCCGCGCCCAGCAGGATCAGATAGATCATGCCCGTCGTCGAGGCGGTTTCCAGTAGCGATATGCGCATCGCCTTCAGCCCCATCTGGCCACGGAACGTGCCGTAAAGCCAGACAAGGAACACGCCGACGGCGGCAGCGGGCGTCGGGTTGTAGAACCCCGCGTAAATCCCGCCGATGACCAGAAGAAAGATCACCAGAACCGGAATAACGCCCAGCGTCGCGCTGAGAAATTCGGCGCGTGTGTTGGGGTCGCCGCGGGGGCCGGACTCTGGCCAGATCATGACATAGATCGCGATGGTCAGCAGGAACAAAAGCACCGCCATGATGCCCGGAATCAGGGCCGCCATGAACATTGTCACGATGTTCGCCTCGACGATGATCGAGTAGATGATCAGCACGACCGAGGGCGGAATCAGGATACCCAGCACCCCGCCCGCCGCCAGCGTTCCCGTGGCCAGCGCGCCCGAGTAGCGGTAGCGCGCCAGTTCCGGCAGGGCGACCTTGCCCATGGTCGATGCGGTGGCCAGCGATGATCCGCAGACCGCGCCGAAAATGGCGCAGGCGGCGATGGCTGCCATGGCGGTGCCGCCCCGCAGCCAGCCAAGCCATGCGTTCGCGGCGCGGAACATGTCCTTGCTTAGTCCGGCCTGCGTGGCCAATGCGCCCATCAGCACGAACATCGGCACCACCGACAGGTCGTAGATAGAGAACTGCCCGTAGGCCAGTGTTTTCAGCTGGGCCATAAAGATGGCGGTGCCGTTCAACAGGGTCACCCCGACACCGCCGACGATGATCATCGCCAGGGCAATCGGCATCCGGATCGCGATCAGAAGGATAAGGACGATCAGCCCCGCAAACCCCGTCATCAGTGCGTCTGCCATTAGGTCACGTCCCCGAGAATTTTATCAGGCTGTCCCGAAGGGTCAGCGCGGCGGCCAGCGCCAACAGCGCAAGCGACATCAGAATTGGAATGAAAGCGACCCAGTGCGGAAACTGAAGGATCGTGGTGGTATAGCCATAGGCCTTTTGGTCCAGCAGACCCGCATACATCCGCCACAGCAGCAGCAGGCTGAACCCAAGCGCCGCAGTCGAGCCAACCAAGGCGAAAATGGCGACCCAGCGGCGCGAGGCATTGGCGGTGAAGATGTCAGCGGTGACATTCGCATCGGTCAGCTGGCAATAGGGCAGGAACATGAAGGCGGCGACGGCAACGCCGACCTCAGTCATTTCGAAATCACCGGGAAAGGGGGCCCAGAACGTGCTGCCCACAACGGAGATCACGTTGATCAGAACCACGCAAAGCAGGATCACCCCGCCCAGAATGGCCCAACCGGTGATCAGGGTGCGGGCGAGGCTGTCACGCCCCGCCCGCAGTTCTGGATGTGCGTCTGGCACTATTTGCTGCCGTGCTTTGCGATGCCGTTACGGGCTGCGGCGACCAGACCTGCGCCGTCGATGCCCTGCGCAGTCACATCCGCAACCCAGCGGTCGACAACGGGGGCCATGGCGTCGGCAAAGGCTGCGGTTTCTTCGGGCGTCAGGGTGATATGCTCGTTGCCGGCATCGGTCGCGACCTTGATCCCGAAGTCATCCGAGGCACGCCAGATGTCGCCAACCTGCGCCCACCATTCGGGGCCGGATGCGTCTTTGAACGCCGCCTTGATGTCATCGGGCAGACCATCCCAACGGGCCTGGTTCATCGATACCTGGAACGTTGTGGTGCCAAAGCGGGTCATGTCGGCGCCTTCGATCTGGTACTGTGTCTGTTCCTGGATCTTCAGCGGCGGAATGATTTCCCACGGGATCATCGCACCATCAACCACGCCTTTGGACAGGGCCTGTGGCAGCTCGGGAACCGGCATTGCGGCAGGTGACGCACCCAGTGCCTCGATCACCCAGGCGCCGGTGCGTGTCGGCACGCGCAGCTTGGTTCCGACCAGATCGGCGGGGCTGCGAACCAGCTTGTTCGCCATATGAAGCGCCTGACCCGCATGGACATGAAGGAACATGACTTCCATGCCTTTGTAGTCGTCCTTCAGGGTGTCCATCATGTCATACATCGCAAGGTTGGTCGCCTTGGGGTCGTTGATGAAGACGTTCGGCAGTTCGAACACTTCGGTGCGCGGGAACAGGCCGGGAGTATAGCCGTTCACCGTCCAGATCAGGTCGACAACGCCGTCGCGGACCTGTTGCACCAGCTCTGGCGGGCGCCCGCCCAGCGACATCGCCGGGTAAAGCTCGATCTTGACGCGGCCACCGGAATTCTCTTCGACCTGCTTTGCCCAAGGCTCCAGCATCTTGGTCTGGGCAGGGGCCTGCGCAGCCAGAAGGTGGTGCAGTTTGAAGGTATATTCCTGTGCCCATGCCCCCGTCGCAGCGGCAACGGACAGCGCCGACGCGACCAGCATCGTCTTAAGCGATTTCAGTTTGGTCATTGGATCCTCCCAGATCTCATTATTTACATTGTCAATTAGTAGCGATGTTTCGGCATATGGCTAGGTCTCATTTGCGCTTTCTTTCTGGAAACGGCTGACCCTTAGACAAGCGTGACCGGAAGCGTGGTTGGCCCCCTGAAACCGAACCCGCGGAACGTGACCAGACCGGGGTCGGGCAACGACATCTGCGCAAAGCGGTCGAACAGAACGGGCATCAGGATTTGCGAAACCATGCGCCTTGCGACATGGGTTCCCTGACAGAAATGCGGCCCGTTGCCAAAGGCCTGATGTGGGGCCTTGTCGCGGAACACGTTGAAAAGATGCCCGTTTTCATACACGTCTTCGTCATGGTTCGCGCTGGCCTGAATGGTCATCACAACATCCCCCTTGGGAATGGCCACACCGCGGATTTCCGTGTCTTCGGTCACCAGCCGGGAACTGGCTTGAATCGGCGCGACCCAGCGCACCGCCTCTTCAAAGGCCTCTGTCCAGCTGATGTCGCCGGACAGGACCGCGTCGCGCTGGTCAAGGTTGGTCAACAGCCCGAACACCAGGGTCGAGGCGGCATCGCGGGGTTCATTGATGCCGCCGCCGATCGCGATTTTGATGTTCGATATGATTTGCGACATCGGAATCGGATCATCGGAATTGATCATGACGGCAAGTGCGCTTGGCCCTTGTTCGGCACGGTGCCGGTCCAGCATGGCGGTGATCGCCGCATCCATTTCGTCGTTTGCCTCGTCTGTTTCGGCAAACAAATCCGGGTTCCAGGCGAAGTTTCCCGAACCGTCGATCAACATCTGTGACCAACGCTGCATGTCTGCGTCGCTGGCATCGGGCAACCCCAACAGATGCGCCAGACAGCGGGCGGCAAAGGGGCCGGCCAGATCGGAAAACAGGTCCACCGTTTCGCCGCGCGGCAGGCGTCCGACGTAGTCTTCGGCAAAGCCCTGATAAAGCGGCGCCCAGACATCGCGGATCACCTTTGCGCCAAATGCGGGGGCCATCGCCATCCGTTCGCGCATATGTTCCTCGCCGTCCTTGCGCATCAACGTATGGGCGCGAAAGGCACGCTCCATCGGGGTATGCGGGTCGTCCGAGCTGAAAAGGACCGGGTTGTCCTTGACGTATTTCGTGTCGGTCGCCTTTGTCAGCAGGGTCCGGTTCACCACGGGCACGCGCGCCACGGGCGCCTCGGCGCGAAGGCGTTTGTAGACGGCATAGGGATCGACGATCAACTGGTCGATGGTGATATTGGCCTCGATGGGGGCGGCGTGTGTCATCGGGTTTTTCCCTTGGTGGTGGCGTATGCACAAGTGATGCAGAACCTATGCACCGGTTGTATGGGTCAAAATGGCCTGCGGGTCTGCGGCATCCTGCCCGACCCAGGCGACAAACTGGTCAGGACGCACAAGGATCAACGCGTGACCATATGCCTCTCGGCCTTCCGTTGCGGTATCTTGGACGACAGTCAGGGGAATGTTCAAGTCCCGTGCCGCATCTTTGAACGATTGGCAGGCATCCTTGTCAGCCCCGAAGGCCAAAAGGGTAAACCCGTCGCCCAGAGCCTCGAACACATTGCGCCCGTCAGACAGGGGTTGCGGTGCCAGATGGTGCCCCGCGCGCGCCGTGAACCGGTGGTCCCCCATTGCACTTGGCGTGGCGCCGGTTCGGTCGGGATCAAGCGGCGATCCGGCGTAGTTCGGCTCGAAGGCGTTCACCTCGTGCGCTGCCGCGTTTCTGGCGTTCCACATTTGCTCGAACAGAGCGCGGTCCTTGGCGGGGTCGTAGGTGTTCAGGAATGCGCGGTCTTCCTCGATGAAGGTCTCGATGAAATCCTTGGCGGTCGAGAGGAACACCGGCCTGCGTTCCGCGCCGTAGCTGGCCAACAGGCCGGGCCCGCCCCAGCCTTGCAGCGTCGCGGCCAGTTTCCAGCCCAGATTGCGGGCATCCTCGAACCCGGTGTTGATGCCGTAACCGCCATAAGGCGGGTGGCTGTGCGCCGCATCGCCCGCGATGAAACAGCGCCCATTGGCATAGGTGTCTGCCACCGCGATGCGCAGTTCCCACAGGCCGATATGTTCAAAGTCCACCGGAAATTCCGCCCCCACGGCGCGGTGAAGAAGCGCGGTGAAGTCGTAGGTGTCCGGGGTGCTGCCCAGTGGCACGGGGGCGTGGAAAAACCATGTCGTGCCAAGGTCGACGCGGCCCAGAAACTGCCAGTATCCCTGAAGGTCGGGGTGCAGCGCGCAATAGACCGACTTCGGGGGATTGGCGGCAAGCAATTCGTGCAATTCGGGCGAGCGGAACACCAGAAGCGCCATCAGTCGCTCTCGGTCGTCCATCGTCTGGGTGATGCCCGCGGCCTGCCGGACCACCGATTTGCTGCCATCGCAGCCAACCACATAGCGCGCGGTCAGGCGGCGGGTTCCGGTGCCTTTGTGCCGGGCGATTGTGACGGTGACCTGCTGGTCGGTCTGGGTCACATCGGTGCCATCCCAGCCATACAGGATGTCCACGCAACCGATCTGTGCGACGCGGGTGCGCAGCACGGCCTCTGTCGCGTATTGCGGCAGGCGTTCGGCATCGGTGAAGTAATATTGCCGGACCTTGCCGCGCGACAGCCAGTCGTAGTGATAGCCCGACAAAAGCGAGCCGTAGCACATCATGCCGCCGTTATCATAGCCGCGCGGCACGGTGCGGGCGGCGCGCAATTCGTCCTCGGCGCCCCAGAAATGGAAATGCTCCATCGTGCGCTGGGTCAGGTTCTGACCCTTGGGCACGGGTTGCGGTTCAGTGTGGCGTTCGACCACGCAGGTTTTGACCCCGCGCTGGCCAAGCTCTATCGCCAGCCCCATGCCGACTGGTCCGCCGCCGACAATCACCACATCAAAGTCGGTATCAGTCAAAGCGCATCCCCAGCAGGGTTTCGGCGTTGCCCTGAAAAATCTTGTGCTTTTGCGCGTCGCTGATGTTCAACTCGTTGATGCAGCGGATGGTTTCGCGGATATACATCGGCCCGCCTTCGGGATCGAACGGCGCATCCGAGGCGAACAGCACATGGTCGTCGCCAAAGAATTCCATCGCGTGCAGGATCGCCGATTTAGAACCGAACGAGGCGGTATCGGCGTAGAAGTCCTTGAAGTAGTCCAGATGCGGGCGCTTCAGCCCATTGCGCACGGCGGCCAGATCGCGGCCAGAGGTTCGCTTGCCCATCTGGTCCCAACCGGGGCCGACGCGCCCCTCGAAGAACGGAACCATACCGCCCGCGTGGTGGGTGATGACCTTGAGGCCCGGGTATCTGTCGAACACGCCGCCAAAGACCAGCCGCGCCATTGCGGCGGACGTCTCGTAGGGCCAGCCGAAGGTCCACCAGATTTCATACTCCGACCGGTCCTCGGTCGCGTAATCGCTGAACTTTTCGCCGCGCGCGGGGTGCAGCCAGACGGGTTTTCCCGATTTCGCCATATAGTCGAAAAATGGCCCGAATTCGTCCAGATCCAGCGGCTTGCCCGCCACGTTGGTGAAAATCTGCATGCCCGCGGCGCCCAGATCCTCTATCGCGCGGCGGCATTCCGTCACCAGTCCATCGGGGGAGTTCATCGGGGCGGTGCCGATGAACGCGGGAAAGCGGTCAGGGTATTTCTGGCACAGCTCTGCCATGGAATCCGACCCGATCTGCGACAGTTCCAGCGCCTTTTCCGGCCCTGCCATCAGTTCCAGCGGCGGCGAGGCAAGGGACAAAACCTGACGGTAGTCATCGCCGAACATATCCATGACCTCGAACCGGCGGTCGAGGTCGGTCATCATCGGCACATCGCCGGATCGCTTGGTGATATCGGTCATCGTTCCGATATGGTCGATCAGGCGATCAAAGAACGGCTTGGGCCAGATATGGTTGAAAATGTCGATCTGCTTCATTCCGTCTCTCCTGGTTTAAATACTCATCTGCTTTATTCGGCGGCTTGATCGGGTTGTTCGCGGGTGCCGGACAGGTTTTGCGACAATTGATGGGCGGCGGCGCGGACCGCCTCGCCGATCTCCGTGATCTGCTCGGGGTGGATCGCGCTGGCGGTCAGCGTTGTGCACAGGGCGGCGACGGGGTCGGGTCCGTCCTGAAACACAGGGGCCGAAATGCCGATCACGCCCTTTGTCACCTCGCCATGGGCGACGGCGTATCCGGTGCGGCGGACCTTGCGCAGGCTGTCCAGCACCTCGTCCACAGTCTGGCCCTGATCGAGCGAGCTGAGCACGGCCAGATTGTCGGCCACCAGGGGGATCTGTCGGCGCTTTGGCAAAAACGCCAGGATCGCGCGGGAGATTGCGCCACGGGCCAGGGGCATCGGGCGGCCACGGGGATAGCTGCTGATCGGGTCGCCGACACAGCATTCCGAAGCAACGCAAAGCAGCCGCGACCCGTACCAGCGCACCAGAAGGGCGGTGCAGGGCCATGTGCGGGACAGCTGTTGCAGGGTTGCGGTGCCTTGCAGGATCAACGGGTCGGATTTGCGCATCAGGTAGTCCAGCTCTACCACCTTGGGGCCAAGGGTAAAGCGTGCGCCGGGCAGGGCGATCAGAAAACCCGCGTCTTTCAGGGTGCGGATATAGCGGTAAAGCGTCGGGCGGCTGTAGCCCAATTCGGCCATCAGGGCATCAAAGGACCATTCCAGCCGATCCTCGCTGAACACGTTGAGAACCGAGAGAACCCGTTCGAGACTGCTTTCACTCGCCATTACACACCGACCTTTTTCATACGGGGATTTTTCGCCCTTAACAGTTCCAACGCCATGACGGTCAGCCCCCCCGCGCAGCCAACGATGTCGGTGATCTGCGCCCCTGCAAAGGCTCCGGCGGGCACCAGCGCCAAAAGGCCGAAGCCTGCGAACAGGGCGCGCATCAGCGGTGACAGTTGTGTTGAAAAGTGGCCGGCAAGGGCAGCCGAGATCAGCCAGACACCCAATACGGCTGTGGTGACGGCCAGGGCAATGTCTGACGGGGGGCCGATCAGGATCAGCGTCGGAGAGAAGGCAAAGAGAACCGGAATGACATAGGCGGACCAGCCGAATTTCATCGCGGCAATGCCTGTTTTCATCGACGAAGCCCGTGCAATGCCCGCCGCCGCAAAGGCGGCAAGCGCGATGGGCGGCGTGATCATCGACATCATGCCAAAGTAAAGGACGTAAAGATGTGCGGCCATCGGCTCGATCCCGACCTTGATCAGCGCAGGCGCAACAAGGGCCGCCAGCAGGACATAGACGCCCAGCGTTGGCAGGCCCATGCCCAGCACAATGCAGACCAGCGCCGACAGGAACAGCAGCAAACCCGCGCTGCCGCCGCCGACCTGCACCAGCACATAGGTCAGGTTGAAGCTGAGGCCGGTGATGTTTAACACCCCGATGACAAGACCCGAGGCGGCAGAGATCAGGATGATCTCGACCACCGCGTGGCCTGTGCCCGAGATCGTGCCGAACAAGGCGGAAAGGGTGGGGCGGTTGCCCTTGTAGCCAAAGATCAGCGCGGTGACCGCGACAGAGACACAAGCCAGCAGCGCCGCCCGTTCCGGCTGCCATTTCAGGGTGAACAGGGCGTAGATCAGCAAGGCGAAGGCGGTGATGAAATGCAGCCCGCTGATGACGGATTTTCCGGTCGGGATCAGCTCTGCCGCGACCCGCTTGATCCCCAGCTTTGCCGCCTCCAGGTCGGCCTGGATGAACAGCGCAACATAGTAAAGAACCGCAGGCACAAGGGCGGCCATGACCACCGAGGAATAGGATGTTTGCAGGAATTCGGCCATCAGAAAGGCCGAGGCCCCCATGACGGGCGGCATCAACTGCCCGCCGGTAGAGGCGACCGCCTCGATTGCGGCGGCCTTGTGCGCGGGGTAGCCGTCGCGCTTTATCATCGGGATGGTGACAACGCCGGTGCCAACCACATTGGCCACCGCCGACCCCGAGATCGAACCGAAAAGGGCCGAAGCCAGAACGGCGATCTTCATCGAGCCGCCGCGAAAGCGCCCCATGCCCAACATGGCCGCGTCTGTGAAAAAGGCAGAGCCACCCGTCGCGGCCAACAGTCCGCCGAACAGGATGAAGGTGACAACGACAGTCGAGGCGACGGCGATCGGGATGCCGAAGATGCCGTTGGTGTCGAAGGCCATATAGCCCGACAACAGCTGCCAGTTCTGGGGGCGGGCGGCAAGGCGACCGGGAAAGAGGTTGCCGAACAGGGCATAGACCAGAAAGACAGAAATGATGATGACCAGCGCCCAGCCTGTTGCGCGGCGCAACGCCTCTAGCAACAACAGCGTGACGATCAGGCCGGGGATCCAGACCTCTGGCGGTTTCATGAAGATCTGGTTGACCAGCCATGGGTAGGCCACAGCGACATAGCCGGTTGCCACAAAGGCAAGGGCGGCAAGGGCAACGTCAAGCCAGGGCACAACGGCGCGATCTGTGCCGCGCCGCGCGGGCAGGGTCAAAAAGGCGGCCGTCATTGCCAGCATCAGCATCGTCGCGAAATACTGCTGGGGATACAGGCCCAGCCCGACGTAGCGCGGAATGGACAGCGCCCAAAGTGCGGCGGTGACGGTCAGGCAGAATGCCAACCCGTTCGCGATTGGCCGCCAGTGGCGGAAAGCGAGGCCGCGCGCGGCCCCGTCCTGTGATGAGGGCGTCATCGGCATGGTCTTATTTGATGCCCGTTTCGGCATAATATTTCAGTGCGCCCGCATGATAGGGCGTAACGCCCGCGTCTCCATGCATATCGTCCGGATTGAAGGCCTTGAACGGCGGAAAGGTCGCGCCAAGCCCCTCTTTTCCGTCGTGGATGGCTTTGGTCATGGCATAGACTACATCGTCAGAGGCGGCGGCATTGGTGAAAATCACCTGCGGAAAGGTGAAGTATGTCGCGTCTTCCAGCACACCCGGCGCAGAGCCCGCCTTTTTCACCGAGAAGAAACCGGTGGGCCAGTGTTTGCGAATGCGGGTCAGGGTTTCATCGGATGGGTCAGCGATTGCCAAAGCGCGCAACCCGCCGACGGCGGCATCCGCCTCGCGGACTTTGCCCGCACCATGGGCAAAGATAAAGCCGTCCGCCTCTCCGGCCATGAAGGCATCGGCACCGGCGACGACGCTGGGCACATTGACGGGGATCATGTCGGCGCGGGTCAGACCGGCGCTGGCATAGATCGCGTCAAGCTGCGGCAGGATGGTGTTTTGCGCGGTATAGCCATCGACCATGCGTTTGCCTTTGAGATCGGCGATGGTCATGATGTCGCTGTCGGCGCGGACAAAGATCGCCTCTTGCAGGGGCATAAGTGTCGCGACCATTTGCAGGTTTGGGTTGGCGTTGCCTTCGAACCATGCCTTGCCCTCTTGGGCATAGTTGACCTCTTGCAGGTTGGCGATGCCGAATTCTATGCCGCCCGCGTTCAACAATGGGATGAACTGGTTCGGGCTGGTGGCGGGCTGTATCGTGGTGTTCAGGCCGGCCTCGTTTGCCACGTTGGCGATGGCGGTGCCGATGTTGTGGTAAAGCGATCCGGGGTTCGAGGTGGCAATGCCGACGTTCTGGGCGCTTGCCGCCCCCGCGCTGACAGCCACGGCGATTGCCGCGCTTGTAAAAAAGTGACGCATCCTAGTTCCTCCCTGGTTGCGATATGTAGTCTCAATATACGAATATCTGCATTTTTTGCTTATTGTGAGACCTGAGTGGAAATCTATCTGCATTTGGCCTTTGGGCAAGCAGAAATTTCAGCGGTATGATTTTGGCGGTTCGGGTGTGGACCAGACGGGTTGGACATACGAAAGATAAGGTTGACCAGATATCCTTTGATAGCCGAAGTCGATGCCCACCGATTCGGGTGATTGGTCAGACGTGTTGCCTTAAACTGGCCTTGTCGAAATAGAACCAATTGTGAAAATTTTCCCAAATTTGATAACTTTCGGAAAGAATGATTCAACCACTGGTTGCTTAACCTTCTGAATTTAATGAAATTCATCTTAAGAATGTCATTCTTTAGCTTTGGCTGCCGGAATTTAATGTAAGCTGAACCAGTGCGCACAAGACTGTGTTTGTTGGCGGTGACCTCGTTTAGACAATTGGTGCGCGCATGAGAACCTGTTCATTTGCTGGAGGGACTCGTGGGTCATATTGAAGAGAAAGATATTAGAATTGCGTTCGTTGACGATCATGAAATTGTACGTCGGGGACTAAGACATATTTTTGAAGGCGATGCCGGATTTACCGTGGTCGCCGAAGGTGGTTCAAGACAGGATGCCCTGTTGATTGCCGAGCGCGACGCGCCGGATGTCATGTTGATTGACCTGCTGATGCCTGGCGGTGGTGGTATCGAGGCCCTGAAAGCGATCACCGAAGATCACCCCGCAATTCGCTGTGTGATCATCACGGCAAGCGACGATGCGGCGATCGCGATGAAGGCGCTGAAGCTGGGCGCACGGGGGTATATCCTGAAGGGTGTCAGCGGGCGAAATCTTTTGGCTGCGATCCGCACCGTAATGGATGATGCGTCATATATCTCGCCGGAATCGGTGTTTGTCAAACAAGTTGTCCGCCGATTTCATGCGGCGTCTCTGATTTCAGGGGCGCTGATTTCGGTTTCGGGG
>NZ_JBGQOJ010000023.1:0-46628 GCF_052119585.1 Pseudogemmobacter sp. W21_MBD1_M6
GTGCGCGCCGGGCGCAAGGTTTATTACCGGCGCGATGCGGTTCAAGACTGGCTGACGCAGCAGGAGATGCCGAACCCGCGGCGTGTGGGGGCACGCCGATGAGCATCCCCCTGCCCTTCCGGCAACGGAGCCGTCGCGCTGAACGTGATGAGGCGCGCGCGGACTGGATTGACGAGCGGCGGCGCGAGGCCCGCATCGTCGTGGCCGACGTCATCCATCATTCCGACCATCTGCTGCGCGTCGCCTGCAATGTGCTGATCCGCCATGGCGAGACACCTGAGGAACGCGAGGATGCGCGGATCTTGCTGGTCGTGCTGGAGGCCAAGGCCCCGGGGCGCGGTAATCATCACAACCAGGATCCGGAGGTGGAGCGATGAAGCGGCGTGGAACGCCTGAGGCAGATCTGCAGCGCGCTGTTGTGGTCGCCCTACGCTTTGCCCTGCCCAAGGGGGCGATCGTGCATCACTGCGCCAATGAAGTCACCGAGGCCGGGCCCCGCGGTGCGCGACGTCAGGCGATCCTGGTTGGCATGGGCGTCCACCCCGGCTTTGCCGATCTCATCGTGCTCTGTGACGGGCGCGTGCTGTTTCTGGAGTTGAAGTCTCTGAAGGGGCGGCTCAGTCCCGCGCAGGAGGCATTCCGCGACGCGGTGCTGGCGCTGGGCTTTGGCTGGGCGCTGGTGCGCAGCCTCGACGATGCGCTGGGCGCGCTGGCCGATCACGGGTTCACCACACGGATCGTGCAGGTCGGTACACCGGAGGCCCCGCGCGATGCAGGGGCACGCCACGATGGTACCGCACTCTTAGCGCGGAGGGCCACATCATGAGCCATGCCGCCACCAACTGGGCCATCCAGCGCCGTGGGCTCAAGCCCACCACCAAGATTGTGCTCTGGCATCTGTGCGATCGGTTTAATCCTGACTACGGCTGTTTCCCCTCCCAAGCGCGGCTGGCGCATGATTGCGAGATCAGTCGCTCGACCTTGAATGATCATCTTGGTCAGCTGGAAGCAGCTGGATTGTTGCGCCGTGTGCCGCGCATTCACCCTGTAACCAAACGACAGATGCCCACACGCTACATCTTGGGGTTCGAGCCCGGCTTTACCCCGCATGATACGAACCCGTGTCCAGAAACCGGACACGGCGCATTGCCATTCGATGGGACAGTGTCAGGGGACCAGAATTTCTGCGCCGAACTGGCCGATGAGCAGGACCCGTGTCCTAAAACGGGACACGGGATTGAAGCGCGACCCGTGTCCGATTTTGCCCCTGACCCGTGTCCGGAAAATGCCCAAAGCCGTGTCCGGAATCCGGACACTAACCTTGTAAGAGAACCTTTAAGGGAACCAGTAAAGGAGGAGGAGGATGCGCGCGGGCGCGAAATCGGTTTTGATGATTTTTTTGGCGACCTGCTGCAAGCGCTGGGCTTCAATGCCGACCGCGCACTGCCCGCCTGGTGGCAGGGCTGGCCAGCACGGCAGCACGTCCAGCGCTGGATCGATGATCTGGGCATGTCGCAGGATCGCATCCTTGCCGTAGCCCGCGAGAGCCGCGAAGCGCACCCTGCCCCGCCAGATGGGCCCAAGGCGCTCGATCGGACGATGGAACGGGCGGTACGGCGTGACGCCGAGACTGGGACTACCGCAGCAGGCAGCGGTCGAACAGCCAATGGGCAGCGCAAGCGCGAGGCCGGTCCCCGTCCCAGTGATGACCAGCTGGCCGCGTTCTACGCCGGGATGGTCAATTCCGATGCCTTCCTGCCTGCCAATGCCATCAGCAGCGCCATGTGCGGATTGATGCTGGCACGCCAACTGGTCACACCGGACCAGCTGCGTCAGCGGGGTGTGCTATGAGCAAGTTTGATCGCAGATTGCCCCGTATGCGGGTGCCGCCCAGCGCAGGCGGCAAGCCGAAACGTGCGCTGGGCGTGCAGCAGGCGCTGGAATGGGCCTTCCGGGTCGAGAAAGCCCAGCTCGAACTGCCACCACGACAGGACGCCGATGCGGAAAGCCGCGGCTTCGGGTTGGAGTATGTTCTGATGCAACGCGCCGTACTGGGCTGCAAGGTCGATGGCGGTCAGCACAAGAGGGACAGCTACACCCATCCAGACGCCGAGGTCATCGCGGCCACGGTGGCCGGACTGCCCGACAGCCTTGGTGGGATCCGCATGGCCCTGCGCGTCACTGAGCTTGCACGGGCCGGGATGACACCTGACTGCATGTCGGGTGCGGTGCCGCGTTGCGTGCCCCGTGAGACGCGCGAGAACCAGCACGGGGTCCGATCCGTCACCGAGGTGATCGGGACAGAGCGCGTCCTCTCACGAGGCAAGTGGCGCAGCGTTGATGTGCTGCACTGCCCCGTCATCTGGCGGCCCCATCCGGAGCAGATAGCATCTGCACGGCGCGGCTATAACGACTGGTGGGCGACGTTGGATTGGGTGCGCGATGGGATAGTGGCAGCCGGGATGCTGAGGGAGGTGAAAGTCACGGGAGTGATGCCGAAGTTGAAACCTTGGAAAAACAAGTGATAACGTCGATCCCGGCCCAAAGCGGACTTAGACCGTCATGCCCAATGCTGCAGCGCGGCCAAAGACGGCGGTCGTTTCCCCGAATACAATTTTCTTAAACTGAACTCGCTCGTTCGGCTTCAATTTGACGTTCGTAAGTTTCCAACAAGAAGTGTCCGCGTAGCCATTGGAGAACATATTGCGTCAACCTTGGATGGTCTGCATGCTGGACAAATGCACTAACAATTTGAGCGAGGCTCAAGCCATTCATACGAATCAAGTTTTGCAGCACCTTACTGGTAGCACACCGCGCTTTGGTTCCATTTGGATAAAGTGTAAATGCACGCCTCGCAAATTCAGCTGCAGTCGTGACATGACTCGCGACATCTGCATTCGGAGTTCCCAGATAAGCTGCTGCATAAGAAAATCTTTGAAGATCGGGCGTATCATCACACATGAGCATTCGCATCAACGTCAATTCGTTGAAAGCAACATAGGAGTGTCCAAGAGCGCATAAACGTAACAAAACATCGCCATATGCCTCAACACTGATAGCTTGTTCAGCCACCAAGGTTCGAAGCAAGGCATCCATTCCAAAAGCTTCTTTATTACAAATGTCGGTCGCGACCTGCCGCAGGCGAAGATCGGCCGAAAGTAGGATACCGTCCTCCCTCTCTACAACGCTTAAGCAATCAAACTGTCCGCCCAAAAAATCCGCAAGGCGCAGCAAGTCTACACTCATCCCTGAAGGCACTTCGATACCAACGATATTGCAAACGGCTGCAACCTGATCGCGAAGCTTCTCCATCCCTGTCGCTTGCATCGTCACTTCGTCGGCGGACAATTCTTGAATGGTAAATCCGTCACCTTGCGCCGACATTGACTTTCGTCCGTCCGGACTGTCGCCCATCTCTTCTATCATTTCAGAAAAATCATCGATTGTTGAAGCGGGAACCGTGAGGTTGGGAAAGACTTCCTTGGCCGGTTGCAACATTTCCAACTTTGCCATCAACCAGACTGTATAAGCGTCGATCACTACAATGCGTTCCGATGCACCAATGGCGATTGACAATTCTCGTTCTGTGTCAGCGGCATAGCCAGTCGCACTAAAGACCTGTTTGCCACTCTGCGCCAAGTGGATGGCAAAATCTATGACGTTATCGCCGCCCGCCTTCGCCATTGCTCCCAAGGGCATTGGATTGTCGCGGTACTGATCTTCCAGACGCTCAATCGAACTTCGACGTTCTCGCAAACTCTTAAGGAGCGGAGTGACATCGTCACCGACCATCGTGACTGAGTAAAAGCTTCCGTTATTGGGGAACTGGTCTTGTAGCGTGCGCGTAATCTCGTGAAACAGATGTAAGTATTTTGATTTAATTTCGGACACTGTCCATACAAAGGTATTAGGGCCAGCAAACGTCTCAAAAGTGTCGCCCTGATGCTTACCCAGCGCGCCCTGAACGATAGGATTATCAATGGAAACATGGTCTTGAAGATCGCTTTCAGCCTCAGTAATGACAATCGACCAATCAT
This sequence comes from Pseudogemmobacter sp. W21_MBD1_M6, assembly GCF_052119585.1. Taxonomy (NCBI): domain Bacteria; kingdom Pseudomonadati; phylum Pseudomonadota; class Alphaproteobacteria; order Rhodobacterales; family Paracoccaceae; genus Pseudogemmobacter; species Pseudogemmobacter sp. W21_MBD1_M6. The sequence continues at coordinate 4,038 of NZ_JBGQOJ010000023.1, forward strand.
TATTATGTGGACGCGTAAGCTTCACCATCGACCCGATAGCGACAACATCCGTTGACGGAATCTGTGGGGCATCGCTGTCAAATGCATCCCCCAACATCAATCCACTGTATCCCAAACAAACTTTGAAATCATTGCGGTTTCTCGATGTCAAATCATACGCGTATTCCAAGGCATCGGCTCGACCATTACGCCATAAAAGTTGCGCCATGCCCATTCGGTCGCCCTTTGGGCCCTCAAGCACTGCGAGATCAACGGTTTCTAGAAATTTCTTTGCGCGCTTTGCCGCTCCGTCGCGAGACAATGCCTGCCAGAACGCTAGCTGTGTACGGACGCTGTTCGGTTCAGCAACCAAAGATCGTTTCAACCAAGGAGACGCTTCGTCAGGCTTGCGACGGTTGAGGTGGAAATGCCCTCCAGCTCTGTTGATCTCGGCACCGTTATCACCCGCCTTCCTGACTGCTGCAAAGAATAGAATTCCGGATTCATACGGTACGGATGTCCTTGCATAAGACATGGCCAACCAATTTCGCGCACGGCCGTCTTGACTAGGATCGACATGGTCACGGAGCAACTTAATCACAATTTCTGGGATATCGCGGTCCATCGCTTCCCCAGCTAAAGCCCGTCTAATTTCTGCATCCCCTACTAAATCTGCATTCGCCGCTCGATCAAAAACCTCTGCGGACAGATCCTCGAATCCCGCCGCCATGATCATCTGAGACAAGAAAAGATCGCGCTGCGGAGAGGTGGCTTCGCTGCGTTGGTAAATCCCTCTAAAACCTTCTTCCTTTTCGCCCTCAGGGCCCGTCATCACGCGAAGCACATCGCTCATAAACTCAGGATCAATTCGCCCGCTAGGCCCGATTTCTTCTGGATAGGTTTCGCATATCTCTAGGGCATCGCCCCAAGCTTCATCGCGCAAAGCGCGCTCAATTTTCAATACCGCCGCACCTTCAAAGTCTCGGGTCAATACCCGATCGAGCAAAGCATCATTTCTGGTTTCGATTGCAAATGCACCAAGCACCTGCGTCGTACCTTTGTCAGTTAGCAACAGGTCCGTATGTGTAACTATTAGGGCTTCTGCTGCCAGTCGGTTGCCCGTGACACGATGTGCAACAAGCGTATTTTGCAACAAAACGAGATCAGGTGTGCTTTTGGAGGCTTCTGTTCCAAGATGGGTTTCCCACTGTTGCTCTAATTCAGTCGCCGCTGTAGCCGCTCTCTCCATTATCGCCGTATGCGCGGCCGGGTCACCTACATCCATAACAACAGCTTGCACGGCGGCATTAATCGCCGCTTCTGCCTCATGTCGCTTGGCTCGCGTGGATTCCGGGTACAGTGCTGCGCATTTGACGGCATCATTGAGCCATGTGTCGTCACTATTAGCCCGCTTGGCATCAACCAAAGCGAGACAGACGTCTTTGGATTGACTGATAACGCCCGGGAGCGCCCCTCGGTCAAGAACCTCTCCCTGCGCGCTTTTCGTGTAGATCAGGTTCGCCCAATGCATCGGTGTATTGGGCTCTTCATCAATGAGTTTCTCTAGTAATTTGGTAGCTTGGCCTGTGTCTCCAGCAATCAAATAACCAACGACAGCATTAGCTCGAATCTTAGGGCTGTCCGGATCGATTCTCAGGGCAGTTAGGAAGTGCTCAGCGGCTTCATCATATTTCCCAAGAGACTTGAGACACATCCCTTGTAGCGAACGCACGCGCGCCATAAGTTTTGGGGGGATTTGATTGGAGCGCTTGTTGTCTTCAAATCGTTCACTGAGAAGATCCAGCGCTGTTTGAAATTTGCCGCCTAGCACAAAGCTACGGCAAATTTCCAATTCACCATCAAGCGGGTCTGCATCAATAACTCCAACATCCAGCTTGCTAGCAAGAGCATCAACACGACCCCTCGTGTCCTCGATTTTATCAACTATTTCAAATTGCTCCAATCGGAGTCCCGCAGTTTCTTTTTTCAGTTCCTTGACGTCTTGGCCTTGCTGGTTGGTCGCCTGTGTGACGCTCTCCTGCCAGCCAGCTTTTTGTTTGTCTAATTTCGACGGCAACAACCAGCGTGCGAAAGAATTGAATATACCTCCACCGGGCAACAAAGACATACCAGTCTCAGCCGCAACTCTCGTTGTTTCAGTAATCTTTGTGCCTTTCCCAGGCTTCTCTATCTTGGTCAACTGCTTCGCCTCACGCCTATTTCAAATTGCGCAGCCGCTGTGGCACAACTTCTACAACCTTGTTTTTATGACCGCAATTGTACAATGAAACGCCCATGGGTATATAGCGTTCCGGCTAAAATCATTTGATTTCCGATTGGCAGTTCAAAGGATCGCTAATAGTCATAGTGCATATGCAGCGAACTTCCGCTCTCCGCCCTTCATGTAGAAATGTGCATGGCGCAGCATCTGTCACTACCGGCCCTTTCTGCCGATCATTCCCCTTCACAAAACACCCTGCGCGCCTGTTTGGCAATCACCGCAGCCCGCGCTACACAACTCGGATCTCCGATCTTCCGGTGGTGAGGTGATGCACGGGCGACAGCCCTCGCCCCCCCCACCCATGGTTCCTCCTCGGCCCCATGTGTATACGGTGGGGCTTAGCGCGGCATTTCGCTAGCGCCTGGCTTTTTCACCGGGGAATCCAGGCGGAATCCACTTGGCGCGCGATCTGGGGAAAAGCGACTCATTATCAATGGGTTGCGGAATCACGACTTTGGCGTGCTGGATTCTTTTGTGGAAGCCAGGGAATCCACTTTGCGGAAGCCATGTGTGGATGCCTCCCGTTGTGCAAGGAAAATTTTGACCTTCTTGGCATGTGATCGAGTGCGGTCATGTGTCAGGCCTCACTGTGCGGCTTTTCACATGCCGCGGGCCGGTATGGAGATACGCGGATCAGGTCCAAATCACCCATGACGCGCTCAAGGCGGCGCTTTGGCTTCCCCTGGTTTTCCTGATCCCGATCTGATCGATCATTTGCCCATGCGGGTCATTGCCTTCCTCACACTTCCGAGCGGCAGGTTGCAGCAGGGTTCAATTTCACCCCACCATCACCGGCCCCCGGTATTCTTCGTTTTTCGTCAACATGGCCCAAAGGTAAGCGGTCGCTGGGGACCACGGGTAGCTTATCTTGACGGCGTGAGGTTCCACGGCAGCAAGTCGTCGAGGCGGCTTTGCGGATGACCGTTTGCGATCGATGTCAGGGTTGCCTTGAGATAGGCGAAGGGCTCGACGTCGTTGATCTTGCAGGTCTCGATCAGTGAGGCGATGCGACCCCAAGCGATGCCACCTTCGTCGTGACCCGCGAAGAGCGCATTTTTCCGATTGAGCGTAATTGGGCGGATTAGGTTTTCGACGCGGTTGTTGTCGATCTCGACGCGGCCATCGGCCAGGAAGGTCTGCAGCCCGTCCCAATGATTGTGGATGTAAGTCAGCTTTTCGCCCAATCGGGATTTGGCGGAGATCTTGCGACGTTGTTCTTGCAGCCAATCGCCGAATGCTGCGACCAGCGGTGCGCTGAGAGTCCGGCGGGCAGACAGGCGCTGGCCGGGCGAGACACCACGGATATCGGCTTCGACGGCATAGATCTCGGCGATGCGGCGCAGGCCCTCGGCGGCGATCTGTGATCCGTCGCGGTCGAAGACTTCCTTCAGCTTGCGGCGCGCGTGCGCCCAGCAATGGGCCACGCGAATGGGGGTGCCGCCCTTACGGGTAGGTTTAGTCAGCCGGTTATAGCCCTGGTATCCGTCGATCTGCAGGATGCCGTCAAAGCCGGTGAGGAATGTTTCGGCATTCTCGCCCGCTCGGCCCGGGGCATAAAAGTAGACCACACCGGGCGGATCTTCACCGCCCCATGGCCGGTCATCGCGGGCAAGAGCCCAGAGATAGCCGGTTTTGGTCTTTCCGCGCCCCGGATCCAGCACCGGAGCGGTGGTTTCGTCCATGAACAGCTTGTCTGATCGTTTCAGGTGTTCGGCCAGCCGGTCGACGACGGGCTTGAGGTGGAACGCCGCCTTCCCAACCCAGTCCGCCAGCACCGCGCGGTGCAGATCAAGACCCGCCCGCGCCAGGATCTGGCTTTGGCGATACAACGGCAGATGGTCGGCATATTTGCTGACCAGCACATGGGCGAGCGTCGCTTCTGTCGGTAATCCGCCCATGATCAGGTGGCTGGGCGCCGGTGCCTGGGTCACGCCGTTTGTGCAGGTCCGGCAGGCGTATTTCGGGCGCACGGTGACAATCACACGCAAATGCGCCGGCACGATGTCCAGCCGCTCCGTGCGGTCTTCGCCAATCTTGTGCATGATACCGCAGCCACAAGGGCAGATCAGGCTGTCAGGTTCGATAACCTCTTCGATGCGCGGCAATGCGGCCGGGAGATTGCCGATGGTCCGCTTTGGCGCGTGCTTGGTTGCCGTCTTGTCATCTGCCTTGGCGGCAAGATGTTCCTTCTGCACCTCGACCTCGGCCAGTGCGATGGACAGATCCTCAAACGCCAGCTGCCGTTCATCCTCGGTCAGCTTTTCCGACCGCTTCCCATGCAGGGCATGGTTCAACTCGGCAATCAGATGCTGTTGGCGTTGGGTAATATCCTGAAGTGCTGCGATCGTTTCCATCAAGGTCGCAACCACTGCACGCTGCGCGGCCGGGATAGTGGAAAGGTCAATGACAGGTGTCGCGATCATGACCCGATATTATGATAAAATCTCAGTAAAAACACGCAAAAGACAGCGGTTGATTCATTCTGCCGCAGCAGGGGGCCGTGTCTCCAATGCCTTGACCTTGCGCCAGTCCAGACCGGCAAACAGAGCCTCGAACTGGGCGTGGTTCAGCGCCATTACCCCGTCCTTGATCGCTGGCCAGGTGAAGGTCGTATCTTCCAACCGCTTGTAGGCCATCACCAGTCCGGTGCCGTCCCAATACAAAAGCTTCAGCCGATCGGCACGGCGCGATCGGAAGACAAACACCGTGCCGGTGAACGGATCCTTGCGCAGCACCGATGACACGACTGACGCAAGACCATCATGACCTTTCCTGAAGTCCACAGGCTGCGTCGAGACCAAAACCCGCACGCGGTTTGACGGGAACATCATGGCCGCGCCCCGATTGCCCGCACGATCTCGGCAATCCGGTCAGAACGCGTCTCTCCGTGCAATCGGATCGTGACTTGGCCTATCGCAATCTCGATCGATGCTGAGGGCGGTGCTGCAGGCTTGACTGGCTGCCCTGCAACAGCGGGCACATGCGCCCCACCGCCGCCATCCGACACCATGACAGGCGCAAAACAGAAGCTGTCATCTTCAACCGCAGGCAAAACCAGCCGGCCATCACGTGCCCGCCTGCGCCATTCTGAAAGGTGGTTCGCGCGAAGCCCATAACGCGCAGCAACCGCGTTCACCGTCACACCCGGCTTCAACGTCTCGGCAACGACCAGCGCCTTGACCTCGTCAGGCCAGCGACGCTGACCATTTCCCCGCATCTCTACACCATAATACCTGAGAAACTCACCCGTAGTTGCCATCGCGAAACTCCCGCACCAATCTCCGTCAGGCGCGGCATCGCAGATCAGACTATCGGCCGGAAGGTGGGGGCCAGACGCCGCTTACGCCCAAAGTCCCCGCGCCATCTTGTTAGCCAAAGCGATGGCGACCAGCATGCGTGGCTTTCGGGCCAGCATTTTCGCAAGCCACGACCCTTCCGCAGCCCCCCTCCGGCCTGCCCAGCCCACCACGGCCATCGCCCCGATGATGAGCAAGCGGCGGATATCGCGCTGACCCATTTTCGATGTCTTGCCCAATATCTGCTTGCCGCCGGTCGATCGCTGCAATGGCACCAGACCAAGCCATGCCGCAAAGTCACGCCCGCAGCGAAAGCTTTCCATCACGGGCGCAAAGGTTTCGACGGCCAGCGCCGTGATCGGGCCTACGCCCGGCATGGTCCGCAGACGCCGGGCGACCTCGCCCTGGCCTGAAAGACGAGAGATTTCCTTGTCGAGCACCGCAAGCCGCTCGGTCAGCCGTGTGATCTGGTCAATCACCTCACGACAAGCAAAGCGCACCAGCGAAGGCAGGTCGCTGCTGTCGTCTTCGACGATCAGGGCCAATTGCTTCACGTTCTGGACGCCGGTCGGCGCGATGTAGCCGAACTCATAAAGATGCGCTCGCAGCGCATTTATCGCCTCGGTGCGCTGGCGAATAAACTGCGCGCGGGTCCGGAACAAAACCGCCCCTCCCTGCTGCTCTGGCGTCTTGGGGTCCACAAAGCGCATGGTCGGGCGCAACGCCGCTTCGACGATGGCCTCGGCATCGGCGGTGTCGTTCTTGTGACGTTTGACGAAGGGCTTGACGTAACGCGGCGCAATCAACCGCGGCTCATGGCCCATCTGCGCCACCTCGCGCGCCCAGTAATGCGCACTGCCACAGGCCTCCATTGCCACGATGCAGGCGGGATGGCCCGACATGAACTTGTGAAACTGAACCCGCGTCAGCTTCTTGCGGAACACGACCGAACCATCGGCCGCTGCGCCATGGAGCTGGAAAACGTTCTTTGCCAGATCGACGCCAATGATGGTAACTTCTTTCACGGATGCCTCCTTCGATTTGCTTGGTTTCAACGTCCAAAGCTTGGCACATTGCGATGCCGTAGGGGAGGGAGGCATCCACTCCATCACCTGCCAGACACCTTCAAAACAGCGGTTTGACCCGAGACGGGGAGGCATTAGCGCCTCGCCGGATCGGGACTTCACTGGCCGTTGGTTGCGACGCCACATCAGCTGCACACATCGCGTGTGGCGTGCACCCGGACCCAGCGGCCTCGTCCGCGCCCCGTAAAAACGGGGATGACTACCGTAGCCGAAGATCGTTTCGACCTGCGCCACGGCTTCGACGCAGCTTGACCCTTTGCGCATTGTCCAACAACACTGATACCAACAAGGCAGATCCGCCAATGCGCCAGCGGCAAAGGAATTGCGATATGACGACAGATCTTCAGGTTGTACCGGCACGGTGCGGCCGCGCGGTTCGTTTGGACAAAGGACTGGCGATCCAGATCATCAACACCCATGGTCAGCAGGTCGTCGACACCTGGTGCTTCAATGCCGACGACCTGTCCGAGTTCATGTCGATGGAGCATCTGCACGCCAACTTGCAGGGGATTTTTCCTGCGCAGGGCGATGGTCTTGCGACAAACCGGCGGCGGCCGATCCTGATTTTGGAGGAGGATACCTCTCCCGGACGCCATGACACCATCATCGCGGCCTGCGACGTGCATCGCTATGCAGCGCTGGGCTGCCGCGATTATCACGACAACTGCACCGACAATCTGCATGCGGCCCTTGGACAACTGGGCCTGCGCGCCCCCGACTGCCCTGCCCCGCTGAACCTGTGGATGAACATTCCGATTGGCCCCGACGGCAAGATCGCCTGGGGAGAGCCGCTGAGCAAGCCCGGGGATTATGTGACGCTGCGCGCCATGATCGATTGCATCGTGGTCATGTCAACCTGCCCGCAGGACATGATCCCGATCAACGGTTCGGCGTGCCTGCCGACCGAGGTTCACTATCGGCTGATGGACTGACCGGCAGCAGAACGATCTTGGGATCACCCCAGCCCGGGGTTGATCCGATAGACCCGCGCGCCGTCGCCTTCTTTCGCCGAGGTCACGATCAATCCCTGCTTCTTGCCCAAGGCACCCGACATTGCGCCCCTCGCGGTGTGCGGTTGCCATTGAGTTGCTGCGACAATCTCCTCCATCGTCGCACCCTCTAGTGCCTGCAGCATCGCGATCAGCATTGCCTGCTTGGTGCCCGCTCGTGGGTTCGGCTTCGTTACCTCCGCCACCTCGGTCGCATTTTTGCGGATGGCAACCACGGCTTTCACCACCACCGGCTCGATCCCGATGGCCAGCAATCCAGCGTCGGTGACCACCAGCGTGGTCCCATTCCCATCGCCGGTCTCGCGCCAGAGCGGTTCGCCCCGGCTTGAAGAGGCATCGATCTCCTGCAACCAGCCGCGCTCAATCATCCGGTTGACAGCCATTTTCGCCGCCGCCCCCGCCAGACCCTTGGGCAATGGCATGGCAATGTTGTCAGGGCGCTGGGCACCAGCAGTCAGAATGATGGTCTGGGTTTCGGTGAGTTTGATCATGGCGTTCCTCTTACTGATCATGGTCGACAAGGAAGACGATGATGCGCGACAGCAGATCGTTGCAGCCTTAAGCATCGGCCCCAAGGATCACGTCGCCGTCTTCGTCGCGTTCCAGATCGGCGATCTCGCGTAGCAGGGCGATGGCATCATCGCAGGCGGTGAGGCGTTCGGCCTCCCAAGCGGCGGAGATGGCGCCCTGTTCGATCTGCTGGCGCTGGGCGGGATCAAGCGGCATGCTCGCCCTCCTTGAAGGCACCGTCGGTGATCTGGCGCAACAGACTGGCGTAATGGTTCAGGGTGCCAACATGGCCCCAGTTGATCTCGTCGGGGTTGGTGTTGAAATGCTCGTCGCTCAAAGCCTTCAGGCACTCCAGCATCTCGTCCATCTGGAGTTTGGTGGTTATGAAGGCGTTGAGGGCTTTGTCGTTGGAGGCGTTGGCGCGGCGGGTGGTCATGGCGTAGTCTCCGGGGGTGAGTTGCATCGTTTTGGTGTAATCACCATCACTCTGGTGGGGCGCTGAGTTTAGGCATTTCCGTGCAATATCAGTGCCTTCTGATTACACTTCGGGCGCATCGGCGTGCGGCACCACATTCACCCACTGGCATCCGATCCACATGTAGAGGTGGGCGAATTCCCGCGTCGGGCGGGGCAGGATGCGGGGATCGCGGGGCGGGCTGAAGCAATCCAGCGCCTCGGGCGTGACTTGCCGGATTTCCTTGGCGGCGAGGATATCTTCGGGCTTCCACTGGGCCAGCGCGGCCAGCATGTGGGCTGGGTATCCATCGAAGTGCACGTAGACATGCGCCCACTCATCGGGACCGATCTGGATGGCGATCTGCGCGCGCGTGCTCATGGCGTTGCGTCAGATCAGCTGCAGATCGACCAGCACCACGCTGGCAGCGGCCAGTTGCGCGGTCGGCAGGTCGATCTTGATGTGCGAGAACAGGTCCGAGCAGTTGGCCTTGATCCCGCCTTCGCGCAGCGCGGCTTCGATCACCTTTGCAACCACGCTGGGGCGGCTGCGGTCAAGGTGGTCGGGCAGCGTGGCGAAGTCGATGCGGATGGTGGTGGTGGCCATGGTCATAACTCGTCCCTCCTTCAGCGTTGGGTGGCGGCGGCCAACATGGCCTTGGCACCAGCGACGCGCCCGGCCTCATAGGCCGCTTCCAGTGCGGCGCGCATCGCCCAGACGGCGACATCGTGGAAATCCAGCCGGTCGCTGTTCTGGGTTTCCAGCGTCTCAATGAAGAAGTGCCTGGTCGCGATGTCGAGGATCAGCGCCTCGGGTGCTGTGGGTGTGGCTTTGGTCGTTTGTGTCATGGTCTGGATCTCCGATCCGGGGTGATTTCCTGATCGGAGAATCGCTCTTACCCAAAGTGTAATCAACAGAAATAGATCTTCTTTTCCTGTTTATTTCCAATAACTTGATGATAACTCAATCGCCATGAATGGTATGTCTGAGCGGGAATACTCCAGCCATTCCGGGCTGTCGCGCGGGGCGATCCAGAAGGCACGAAAAGCCGGACGGCTGGTGGTTTACGGCGACGGATCGATCAACGCGGCGGCCTCTGATGTCCGGCGTGGCGAGATGACCGACCCGGATCAGCAGCACCGCAGCACCGGCGGCGACAGCGGGTTTGCCGGACCAGCGGACATCTCGTCGTACCTCAAGGCGCGCACCGCGCTGACAGTCTATCAAGCGCAGGAGCGCCAACTGGCGATCCAGAAGAGGAGGGACACATTGGTTGACCGGGCACGCGCCGCGGCGCTGATGGCCGCGCAAGTGGCGACTGAAGTGGAAAGATCATCGGACACGCCGGTGACGATTGATGCCGGAACTATGCAACGCGTCCTGGAAAGCCACGTCCGCAAACAGTTGGAGGCTCTTGCTGATCTTCGAGTCTCGTTAAGCTGAGAGCGATTTGGGGCGAAATACAATCCAGATTTCTATGTCGCAGACGACAAGTGCGCTTTGCGACCATTTTTGGCCATAGGACAGTCTGCTTGGCCGGATGTGGCGATCAGCGACCCTGCATGAAGACTCTGCGCTTATTCCAAAGGTCGATTATGCAGTGTCGCTGACCGATCCAGCACGCGAATTCCGCGTAGTGCCAGTTGTTCCAGCACCGTCGACTGATAGCTCGCAACAGCCGCGCGCAACCAGTACTCAAACCGATTTGCAGCCTTTGAGCTGACAACATTTGGCGACGAAAAAAGGGAATATGTTTGCGTGCTGATCAAACCCGCATCGAACGGGACAATCAATTCGCCCAGACGGATCAGCGGCAGCGTCAGAAAGCTGTCCCCCATCGCCAGCCCGCCACCGGAGGTAGCAACCGAAATGCACAGGGTGGTTTCGTTGAACAGGGTCTTGTGCAGGCGCGCGCCTCCGGGATCAAATCCAGAATACTGGCACCATTCTTCCCAGACGTCATAATTGTTGTCGATGAAATACGGGGCTTCGGCGACGCATTGACCGGGCTGCAAAAATCGGTTGGCAAAGCCTTGCGTGCAAACCGGCATGTCAATCCACCGGCACAATTCGCTTTCCATCAGCAGACTCGACGGATGTTCGCCATGCATCCCATAAAAGATGCGAAAATCGAAATCCTCGTCATGGCGGAAGCTGCCATTCTTTTCAGCGGTTATTTCAACCGAAATGCCTGGATTGGCCACCAGAAATGACCCGACCTGCCCCGCCAGCCAGCCCGAGGCGAAATCGCGGCAGACCAGAACCCGCACACGCTGACCCTGACCCTGACCCTGACCCTGACCCGACCGTCGGACGACGCTTTCGGTTGTGGAAGAGATCAGATCGAACGCCTGCTTCAACCCGACGCACAGCTCTTGCCCGGCGTCTGTCAGGCGGATTCTGTTGCCGGTGCGTTCAAAAAGGGCGCAGCCAAGGTCCTGCTCCAGCAAGGCGAGCTGCTTGCTGATTGCAGGGCGAGTGACGTGCAATTCTGTCGCGGCTGCCGAAACGCTGCCGGTGCGCGCCACGGCATCGCACGCCCGCAATGCGGTAAGGGATCGCCACTTTCGCATTCCGTTCGTCCTGTGATTAACCTGAAGTTACGCTGGCTGAAATCTTGTCACTTGTCACGTCAAAGCTGTGACAGGCAAGGTTGCAGGCATCGCGCTGCACCAGCATGGGGCGGTATTATCAATCGAGCAGGAGATTTCGCATGGTGGCCCCGATCCGATTTTCATCATCAGGACCAACAGGTTGGGATGCCTTAGGCGATATACCTCTGGATCACGCAGAGCTTTTGGCTGGCCTGCCGCTGGGTCAGGATTTCAGCTACTTTCAGCGCCCTGAGGCAAAACTTCGCGCCGGAATCTGGCGATCTACCGCTTATACCGAACACTACGAAAACTATCCTTGCGATGAATTCATGATCGTTCTGGAAGGTGAAGTGACGCTGGAGAATGACGAGATCTGCGAAACCTATCGCAAGGGCGATGCTTTTTTGGTTCCGAAAGGCTTCAAGGGCATCTGGCGGCAGCCTGTGGCGATGTTGAAATTCTATGTGATCGTCGAATGACACTGCGTCAGGCTGAACCTGCGTTGCGCGATGAGGGTATCTACGATTACGTCATCATTGGGGCCGGATCGGCGGGCTGTGTTTTAGCCAACCGTTTGGGGGAAGATCCCAAAACGCGTATTCTGGTGCTGGAGGCAGGCGGCAGCGACCGCGCCACGATCGTGGCCATGCCCTCTGCGCTGTCGATGCCGATGAACACTGCCCGGTTCAACTGGGGCATGACGACCGAGCCAGAGCCGGGTCTGGACGGGCGGGTGATAAACCTGCCGCGCGGCAAGGGCCTTGGTGGATCGTCCTCGATCAATGGCATGTGCTGGGTGCGCGGCAATCCGATGGACTATGAGCTGTGGGAGGCTTTGGGTGCAGACGGCTGGCGATGGTCCAACGTTCTGCCATATTTTCAACGGCTGGAAGATGTGCAAGGCGGTGGGCCGTTGCGAGGCACTGATGGGCCGATCAAAGTGACGCGTGGCCGGGAAACCAACCCGCTTTACCATGCATTTGCGCAGGCCGGGGTGCAGGCAGGCTATGCGCAAAGCCCGAACATGAACCAACGCCAGCACGAAGGCTTTGGCCCGATGGAGATGAACGTTGGCGGCGGTGCGCGCTGCAGCGCTGCGGTCGCTTATCTGCGGCCTGCGATGGCGCGCGGCAATGTGCGGGTGATCACCGGGGCGCTGGTGGACAAGATCGAATTTGCAGGCCGTCACGCCACAGCGGTGCTGTTTGCGGTCAATGGTCAGGCGTGCCGAGCGCAGGCCGGGCAAGAGGTGATCCTGTCTGCCGGTGCGATCATGTCGCCGGTGATTCTGAAACGCTCGGGTGTGGGGCCGGCGTCTGAATTGCGCGACCATGGCATTGAGGTGCGCCACGACAGCCCCGGAGTTGGCGAAAACCTGATGGATCACCTAGAGGTGTATATCCAACAAGAATGCACCCAGCCGATCAGCCTTTACCCCGCACTTAGCCTGCTGGGCAAAGCGCGGATCGGTCTGGAATGGCTGCTGACCCATCGCGGTTTGGGGGCCACCAACCATTTTGAAAGCGGTGGCCATATTCGCAGTCGTGCCGGAATTGTTTACCCAGATATCCAGTATCACTTTTTGCCGCTGGCGATTTCTTATGATGGCAAATCGGCGGTGCGGGGCCATGGCTATCAAGTGCATGTCGGCACCAAACGCTCAAAAAGCCGGGGTTGGGTGCGGCTGCGCGATGCAAGGCCGCAAAGCCTGCCACGGGTGCAGTTCAACTACATGACGCATCCGGACGACTGGCCGGAGTACCGCGCCTGCATCCGGCTGACGCGTGAGATTTTCGCACAGACCGCTATGGCCCCCTATCGCGGGGCAGAGCTGGCTCCGGGGGCGGATGTGACCAGCGACGACGCGCTGGACGCCTTCCTCAAGCGGAAACTCGAAAGCGCCTATCATCCCAGTGGTACCTGCCGGATGGGCACCGACGCGGCGGCGGTCACCCACCCCGACGGCCGGGTGCATGGGCTGCAGGCGCTGCGGGTGGTTGATGCCTCGGTTATGCCACAGGCCACGGCGGGCGATCTGAACGCACCAACCTTGGCACTGGCCGAACGGATGGCCGATCTGATCCGGGGCCGCCATCTGCCTGCGGCCACCGATGCCCCGCTTTTGGCCGCGCAAGACTGGGCCACAGCCCAACGCACGCCGCACATCTTGCGGGATTATTCCAGCGACCGTGCAGCCTTGCGCGACATGCTGCTGGCCAACGCACGGGGCAAGGCGCTGCCCACCTGACACGCGCCGGCAATCGCAACCCACAGCAAGGAGACAAAGATGACCCGTATCCGCCAGGACCAAAGCTTGAACCGTCGTCGTTTTCTGCAATCCACCGCGGCAGGCGTCAGCCTGTTGGCGATGCCCGCAATCATCGGCAGAGCCTCGCTCGCCACCGCACAAACCAGCTTTGCCGGTGAAAGCCTGATCGTTGTACCGTGGTCGGGCAATTATGAACTGGTGTTCAAGGAAACTGTGATTGACCCGTTCAACGCGCAATACGGCACTAAGGTTGAAAGCGTTGGCGGCTGGGATCAAATGGTGCCGCAGATCATTGCAGCCCCGGCCGACAATCCCCCATTCGATATCACCGTGACCGAGGAATTCATCGCAGGTCAGGGCCAGTCCGAAGGGCTGTGGGCCAAGGCCGATCGCGCAACCATTCCCAACCTTGACGCGGTCTACCCGTATTTCGCCGAAACCCGGCCGGGCTATGAAAGCTGGGGCGTGCCATTCGCCGGGGGCACGTCGATGCTGATTGTGCGCAAGCGGCTGGAAATTGCGCCTGATACCTGGGGCGTGCTGTGGGATGACCGGCTTGCAGGCAAGGTCACGGCGGATGGATCGTCGTGGTGGTGGTCGCTTTCGGTTCCGGCCGCGATGAGCACGGCACATCCGGGCCTAGATGAAATGTACGAACTCGCCACTGCCGAGCCGTTGTTTGCCAAGATGGATCAGCTGAAAGTCGCGCGCTGGTATATGACCGGCGCCGAACAGGCCAACCTGCTGAACCAAGAAGAGGCGGATGCGGCGCTGACTTATTCCTCGGATGCGCTTGGTTTTCTGACCGATAGCCCCGATGAATATGTCGCTGGCGTGCCGAAAGAGGGCACTTCGGCTTGGACCGACTGGTTCATCAAGGTGCGCGGCACCCGGCACAACGATCTGGCTGATTTCTTTTTGAACTATCTGCTTGAAAAAGAAACGCAGGACCGGTTCCTGGCCAAATCCATGGTGTTCATGTCGCGCAAAGACGTGATGGTGCCGCCGCATTGGACTGGCTATCCGCAATCAAACGCCGATTTCCACAAGATGTTCCAACTGATCACCATCGATGGCTGGGCCAAGATCAATGCCAATTATCAGGCATTCGATGATCGGATGAAGCAAACCATCACCCGCTCGGCGGGCTGAACCGAAACGGCGGCATCCGCAGGTGCCGCCGTTCGCTTTTGCAATGGAAAAGGACGCCCCGTGCCGCAAGCAGCCCTTGATCTGGAACATATTTTCCGAAATTACGGCCCCGTTGTGGCCGTGGATGATGTGTCGCTGACCGTGGCCAAGGGCGAATTCGTGACACTGCTGGGGCCGTCGGGGTCGGGTAAAACCTCGACTTTGCGGCTTATTGGTGGCTTTGAAAACATCGACGCCGGTGCGATCCGCATCAACGGCGCGCGGGTTGATCATCTGCCGCCCTATCTGCGCGACACCGCGACGATTTTCCAGTCGGGGGCGCTGTTTCCGCACAAGACCGTGGCCGAGAACGTGGCGTTCGGCTTGCGGATGCGGCGGGTTTCCAAGGCGGATATCCGCGCTCGTGTCGCCGAAGCCTTGGCCGTGGTGCGGCTGCAAGGGTTGGAAGACCGCTATCCTGACCAGCTTTCGGGAGGGCAAAAGCAGCGGGTGGCGCTGGCGCGGTCCATGGCCGTGCGGCCCGCGATATTGTTGTTCGACGAGCCCCTGTCGGCGCTTGACCTGTCGTTGCGTCTGCAATTGCGCTCTGAAATCAAACGTCTGCATGATGAAATCGGCTTCAGCGCGATCTACGTCACCCATGACCAGGGTGAGGCCATGGCAATGTCGGACCGGGTAGCGGTAATGCAGAGCGGCAAGATCGAACAGATCGACCGCCCAGAAATCGTGTTCAACGCGGCGGCCAACGAGTTCATTCACACCTTTGTCGGGGAAACCTGCTGTCTGACGTTCCGGATGGACGGCGGGCGGGCGGTTGATCCTGCAACGTCCACTTTGGACCTGCATCTGGCGCAACCTTTGCCGGATGGCACCTACAGGCTTTATCTGCGCCCCTCGCAGCCCAGCCTTGGACAGGCGGCGCAGGCCTTGCCAAACCGCGTGACCGCACGGCTTGGCTTTGTCGAGTTTCTGGGGGAAAAATACCGCCACCATTTGATGGCAGGCCCCTGCGAGATCGTGGTTGATCAGCCGGGTGCTATGGCGGCAGAGCCGGGCGCAGACGTTCTGATCGGTTGGGAATCCAGCGCGATGCGGATATTCCAATGACCGGCCCAAAACGTAGCCGCCTGACGCCTTGGCTGTTACTGACCCCGGCGCTGATCCTTGCGGTGGTATTTTTTGGCGTGCCTGCCCTTTACATGGCGCGCATGAGCGTCAACGCCCACGAACCGCAAAGTTATTTCACCCCCGGCTTCACCTTCGAAAACTATGTCCGCCTGACCCACGATCCGGTGATTGCGGGGGCGATCTGGAACACGGTCTGGCTGGCCCTGATCGGCTCGGCTGTGACGATTGTTCTGGCTTGCGGCTTTGCGTTGATTGTCTGGCTGAAACCCGCGCGTTGGCGGCTTTGGTTCATCGGGCTGGCCTTGCTGCCGCTGCTGATTTCCGAAATCGCAATCATTTTCGGCTGGTGGATGGTGTTCCCAAGGAATGGGCTGCTCAGCGTCGCCCTGATGTCTTCGGGCCTGATCACCGATAAGATCAGCCTGATGTACACCGAGGGTGCGGCGTTGGTCGGGCTGGTCTACATCACCCTGCCCTATTGCTTTTTCATCCTGCTTTCCGTGTTCGATGGACTGGATCGGCGGGTTCTTGAGGCTGCGTCAGATTTGGGCGCACCGCCACTGACCACCTTTTACGAAATTTTGTTGCCGCAGACGCGGGCCGGGTTGCTTGCGGCTTTCGCGCAATCGTTCATCTGGACCATGGGTACCTACGCCACGCCGATGGCGTTGGGGCCAGATACGCTGTGGACGCTGGGATTTCTCATTCAGGACCAGATGCTTGGCAAACACCATTGGCCGATGGCCGCCGCCCTGTCGATGGTGCTGGTGGTCGGCGTGGCGCTGGTGGTTCTGCTGACGCGGTGGCTGCAACCGCAGCAAAGGTCGTTCCATGTCTGACGCACTGCGCACACCCCGGATCGGACCGCGCTTGCTGCGGGCGATTGCGGCGGTTTTCACCCTCAGCCTGGTGGCCTATATCCTGATCCCGGTTCTGGTGACACTGGCCATGTCGTTCAGTGGCGCGGCGCAACTGCGGTTTCCCATCCGGTCATGGTCTTTGGGTTGGTACGCCGAGTTTGCCGCAAGCCCGCAATGGACCGGGGCGCTGATCAACAGCCTGATCATTGCCACTGGCACGGCAATGATGTCCACGCTCGCCGGGGTGGCTGCGGCCTATGCCTACACGCGCTATACTTTGCGGTTCAGCACTTTGCTTTATGTGCTGTTGATGTTTCCACTGTTCATGCCGGGTATTGTTCTGGGATTGGGTGTTGCTTTGACCTTCAGTCGGTTCAGCATTGGCGGCTACAGCCTGTTCGGATCGCATCTGCTGGTGATGATCGCGCATTCGCTTTGGGCGATGCCGCTGGTGTTCCTGCTGATGGAGGCGGTGTTTCGGATGACAGACCGCAGGGTGATCGAGGCCGCGCAGGATCTTGGCTGCCCGCCGCTGCGCACGTTCTTCGAGATCGAAGTGCCGATGATATCCACCGGCCTGATATCGTCGCTGTTGTTCGCCTTTGTCATCTCGTTGAACGAATTCGTCATGGCGTTGTTTTTGACCGACCGCGACACGCAAACACTGCCGGTGTTGATGTGGCTTGGCCTGCGATCCGCAGCCACCCCGCAAATTGCGGTCGCGTCGGTGGTGCTTAGCCTGTCGGTCTTTGCCTGCCTTAGCCTGATCATGGTTTGGTATGTCCGCCAATTGCGCAAAACCACCCGATGAAAGGCGTAGATATGCCCCGTATGGATCCCCGCTATGGCGTGCTGTTTGAACCTGTGCGCATCGGCCCTGTCACTGCGCCAAACCGGTTTTATCAGGTCCCGCACTGCACCGGCATCGCAGATCGCGCCCCTGCCGACGTGGCCGCCATGCGCGAGATGAAGGCGATGGGAGGCTGGGGCGTGGTTTGCACCGAGAATATCGAAATTTCGCAGGATGCAGATATCTCGCCCTATCCCGCCCTGCGGTTTTCCAGTGACGCAGACATTGCGCGCCAGGCTCGCATGGCAGATCTGGTGCACAAGCATGGCGCGCTTGCAGGGGCAGAACTGGCGCATATGGGGCTTTATTCAGCCAATCGCACGTCACGGCGGCCCAGCATCGGCCCGTCATCGCGTTTGCTGATCGAGGCAATCGAGCCGGTTCAGGCCCGCGCGATGGACAAATCTGACATCCGCACCCTGCGCCAAGATCACCGCGCCGCTGCCTTGCGCGCCAAGGCGGCAGGGTTCGATATCATCTATGTCTATGCCAGCCACAATTTGTCCATCGCCTCGCATTTTCTGGCCCGGCGCTTCAACGACCGCAGCGACGAATATGGCGGCAGTCTGGAAAACCGCGCCCGGCTGTTGCGCGAACTGCTGGAGGATACCAAGGAGGCGGTCGGGGATCGCTGTGCCGTGGCGCTGCGTTTCGCCGTGGAAGAGTTCCTTGGCCCGGATGGGTTGACCCACGATGGCGAAGGGGCAGAGGTGGTTGAACTGCTGAAAGACCTGCCCGATCTTTGGGACGTCAACCTTTCTGATTGGTCAAACGACAGCCAAACCGCGCGGTTTTCGCAAGAAGGCTATCAAGAGCCGTTCGTGCGATTTGTTAAACAGATCACCGGCAAGCCGGTTGTAGGCGTGGGGCGCTTTACCTCACCCGATACCATGGTCAGCCAGATCAGGCGGGGCTTACTGGATTTCATCGGGGCCGCGCGGCCTTCGATTGCCGACCCGTTCCTGCCGCTAAAGATTGCCGAAGGCCGCATCGACGATATTCGCGAATGTATTGGCTGCAATATCTGCCTGTCGTGCGAAAACAGCTTTGTGCCAATCCGTTGTACGCAGAACCCCACGATGATGGAGGAAGGCCGCGCCGGTTGGCATCCTGAAATCATGCCCGCCCGCCGCTCTGACGATCGGGTATTGATTGTAGGCGGCGGGCCCGCGGGGCTCGAATGTGCGCTGTCATTGGCCCGGCGCGGCCATCACGTCACTCTGGCCGAAGCCCGCGACGGCTTTGGCGGTCGGGTGTCGCGCGAAGCGGCCTTGCCGGGCATCGCGGCGTGGGGGCGGGTGCGCGACTACCGTCTGGGCCAGTTGGTCAAGCTGCCCAATGTCGAACTCTACCCCGGCAGCCGGATGGAGGTTGCCGATATTCTGGGCTTTGGGGCCAAACGCGTCGTAATCGCCACCGGGGCAACATGGCGGCCTGCGGTCATGGCCCGCGACGGGCGGCGCGGTGCGGACTTGGACATCCCCGTTCTGACACCGGATGACATCATGGACGGCCTGTGCCCGCAGGGGCGGATTTTGGTGCATGACACCGAAGGCGGCTATATCGGCGGCCTGATCGCGGAAAAGCTGCAACTGTCCGGGGCAAGCGTGACCTTTTCCACCCCGGCGCTAACCCATTCGGGGTTCCTCAGCCTGACGCTGGAACAAGACCGCGTGCTGCGCCGCCTGACAGGTCTTGGCGTCGCGCTGATGGCGGGGCGCGAATTGTCAGTGGGCCTGAACGGTCGGGTACAGCTGGTATCGGTCCTTGGAGGTGATCCGCTGGACTGCGCTGTGGATCATCTGGTGGTGGTGGCCGATCGGGTGCCTGCGGATAGGCTTTCGCAACAGTTGCTATCAGACCCCGCCAACCTGGCCGAGGCCGGGATCAAATCGGTTGATCCTGTGGGCGACTGCGTCGCACCGGGCCTGATTGCACACGCCATATATGCGGCTCACCGGTTGGCGCGGAGTTTCTGACCTGCAAATGCATCGTGTCTTGCTGTTCACGCGGCGCGGTTAACTTCATTTGTTGCCGTACAACCGGCGCAGAAAAAAGATGATCGAGACACTGGGACGTATCGAACCCTGCCTTTTCTAGGAATTCAGACCAGCCGAACCGGCTGATCTCGTTCTTGAAATTCCAGCGCGCCTAAGTACGCCTGTGCCGCAGCTTGGATCCGGAGAGCAGCTCTGCTGAAACCCAGTCGTGCGTTGATCTGGTATAGGACTTAGGCTCCCTGAAAAAACTGTGCCAGTCTCCAATCGGCTGCGGATCGCAACTGAAATTTCACGTATAAGCCATTCACTGCTATTCTCTCGCCTTTCTGTTCAGTCAAGGTTTTGGGTCGGGATTCTCGGTGTGACCATCAATGGCAAGGATCTGCCCCGAGATCCGCGCACCCGCATCTGATGCCAGAAACACCGCCATCGCGGCCACATCCTGCGGGCGTGCAAAGACCCGAAGCGAAGTACCAGCCTCGTAGGCCTTGCGAATGATGTCAGCTGTGGTCCCTTTTACCACTGCTTCGCGTTCAATCACGCCGTCGATCCGAGGGCCTTCGACGCAGCCGGGGGCGATGACATTAGCGCGGATGCCGTAAGGCCCTGCCTCCATTGCAACCGTCTTCATCAGGCCATTGATAGCCCATTTCGCCGCGACATAGGGCGCTCGGTAAGGGGATCCAAACTGCCCCGCAGTCGAACCGGTAAAGATGATGCTGCCATTTCCTGCCGCTTTCATCATCGGCAAAGCGCCCTGCGCTGCAAGCAGAGCGCCACCCAGGTTGACGGCAAGGCACCGCTGAAATGCGGCAAAGTCCTGATCCTCGACGAGTGCGGTCGTCCCGGGCGTTCCTGCATTGGGGCACAAAGTGTCAAGACCGCCCCAGGTCTTTTGAACGCGCTGGAATAGCTCTGACATGGCAACTGGGTCGGCCACATTGAGGCAATCGCGCTGCCATTCCGTCGGACAGCTATCCAAAGCACTTTGTGAGATATCAGTGATCCAAACTCTCGCACCGGTTGCCGCGAAGGCTTCGGCCATGGCCCGCCCTATGCCCGAACCTCCGGCAGTGATCAGTACTGTCGAACCGGCCCGCGCATCATTCATTTGGCCGCACCCTCGCTGCGGTCTTGTTGGCAAAAGCCTCCAACCTGGCTCGCGCCTCTGGCTGCGTGTTGACCACGCCAGCCACGCAGGCTTCAGCATAGGCGGCATCCAGTGGCGACATGTTCTGCATGTGGCTGATGGCAGAGCAAATGGCGAAATTGGTCAAAGGCAGGTTTTGTGCCGCCTTGTGGGCCAGATTCAGTGCGTGGTCTAAGCTGGACCCTTCTACGAGATATTGCGCAAGGCCAAGATCCACGGCCTCTTGGCCCTGATAAACCCGGCCTGTCAGCATCATGTCAATCATCCGCGCCTTGCCAACCAGACCGGCCACCCTGATTGTCGCCCCGCCCCCAGTAAAGAGGCCGCGCTGCCCCTCGGGCAATGCGAAATAGGTGGTCTTGTCGGCCACGCGGATATGTGCCGAACTCGCCAGTTCCAGCCCGCCGCCCACGACCGCGCCTTTCAGCGCGGCGATGACAGGAACCCCGCCATACTCCATTTTGTTGAAAGCCTCGTGCCAGCGCAGGCAAAGATGCCAAAACGCGGCCGGACTACGGTCTGCCGTGTGATGCTCGATCAGGTCCAGCCCGGCGCAGAAATGATCCCCCGATCCGGCCAGCACGATGGCGCGGACGTCTGCGCGCGGAGCGGTGGAGAAAAACGTGACCAGCTCTTCGATCGTATCCGAATCCAATGCGTTGCGTTTGTGCGGGCGGTTGATGGTCACGACATGAACCCCATCATCGTGGGCTTCGATAGCAAGGTTCGTGTAGTGCGATGGGTCGATCTGGATGGCCATGGATGCGGTCCTATTCAAAAAGTGAAGGAGGGGGCAGATGCACTCTGCCGGGTCAGAATGTTACGCCAAGAAGACTTGCCGCGCCCTGCGTGACGCGGGACCGCTGAAGGTCAACCTCTGGCAGGATGTGGTGGGCGTAGAACTGCGCTGTGGCGATTTTGGTCGCCATGAACGCGCCGTCTTCGCCGCGCGCCAGCGCCGCTTCGGCCACGAGTACAGACCGTGCCATTTGCCACCCAGCCACAAGATTGCCAGCCAACATCAGAAAGGGCACCGCCCCGGCATAGGCAGCGTTTGCATCGGCGGGCGCGACCGCAATCAAATGGGCGATGGTGGCCTCAAAGGCGCTGCGGGCATCGGCAAGCCGCGCGCCAATCTCTTGCGCCACGGATGAGCCGGTCTGCAGTTGTTGTTCCGTCACGGCGATCATCGCGGCGATGCGTCTCGCGACCGCGCCGCCGTCGCGTAGCGTTTTGCGGCCAAGAAAATCGTTGGCCTGAATGGAAGTTGTGCCTTCATAGATCGGCAGGATGCGTGCATCGCGGTAGTGCTGTGCCGCCCCGGTGTCCTCGATGAAGCCCATGCCGCCATGGATTTGCACGCCCAGCGAGGCGGTCTCCACCCCTTTTTCGGTGCAAAACCCCTTGACCAGCGGCACAAGGAACTCGGCCAAAGCCAAGGCTTCAGCGCGCTGTTCGGGCGTGCCTGCGGTCTCGGCCCGATCTTGGCATCCGGCAGCAAAGGTGGCCAGTGCGCGGCACCCTTCGGTCATGGCGCGCATCTGGGCCAGCATGCGGCGCACATCGGGGTGATGAATAATGGCGACCGCCTCGGGCGCGCTGCCATCAACGGGGCGGCCCTGATGGCGGGTCTTGGCGTAAGACAACGCCAACTGATAGGCGCGCTCGCCAATGGCCACGCCCTGAACGCCCACAGCAAAGCGGGCGGCGTTCATCATGGTGAACATGTATTCCAATCCGGCGTTTTCGCGCCCGATCAAAAACCCGGTCGCACCTTCGAACGCCAGCACGCATGTCGGGCTGGCCCGGACGCCCAGTTTGTGTTCGATGCTTTGGCAGCAGACAGCGTTCGGTGTGCCATCCTCCACCAACCTTTTGGGTACCAGAAACAGGCTTATACCCTTGATGCCCTTAGGCGCATCCGGTGTGCGGGCCAGCACAAGATGGATGATGTTCTCTGTCAGATCATGCTCACCATAAGTAATGAAAATCTTGGTGCCGGTAATCTGATAGCTGCCATCGGCTTGACACTCGGCGCGGGTTCTCAGCAACGCCAGATCACTGCCCGCCTGCGGTTCGGTCAGGTTCATCGTGCCGGTCCATGTGCCCGACACCAGCTTGGGCAGATAGCTCTGCTGCATCTGCGGCGACCCAAAGTGGCGCAGGGCTTCGATCGCGCCGTCGGTCAACAAGGGACATAGCGCGAAACTCATATTGGCGGCGTTGATGATTTCACCAGCAGCAGCTCCAACCGCACGGGGCAAATCCTGCCCGCCATACTCGGACGGATGCACCAAGCCCTGCCAGCCCATCGCCATGAACTTGGCATAAGCCTGAGGGAAACCGGACGGCGTGTGAACCTGCCCCCCCTCGCAGCGCGATCCTGCCCTATCACCCGGCGCGTTCAGGGGCGCAATTTCCTCGACACAAAAGCGGCTGAATTCCTCTAGAACTGCCGCCGCGATCTCAAGGTCATGCGCCGGTTCGCCAGACCACGGCGCGATATTCGCGATGTTGAACAGCAGGTCTTTGACCGGCGCTTCGAATGTCATGGCTGGAACCCCATCTCGTGCGCTTTTGCCCACAGAATGAACTTCTGGATTTTGCCGGGAGCGGTTTTGGGAAAGGTGCGGAGCGCCCAGGTTTTCGGTGCATTGAAATGCGCGATGATGTTGCGGCAAAAGGCGATGACCTCGGCCTGAGTGACGCGGTGGGCGGCCATCTCCGACAGATCGGGTGGCGGCAAGGCCCGACCCGCAACCGTCTCGATCGCCCGAAGATAAGTGTGGCGGTGGCGATAGATTGCCGTCTTGGGTCGCCCTGAGGTGCCCGAAGGATCATTCAACGCAGGTGCCTGCCACTCGTCTGCGGGCAACCGCAGCGCGCGCTCTGGATTGATTGCCCGGATCACCCTCATGTCGCCGACCACTTCCCCAACCGGGTCAAAAAGGCATCAAGGGGTGCGCCGGGGTCACGATTGCCCGCAAGGTCCAACTTGGCAAAGTCGATCATCGCGACTTCGTGTGCATAAATCAGGTCCATGCCGTCGAACACCTCTTGTGGCGCAATGACTTTCAGGCCGGCGAATTCGTCCAGATAAGCCGGATACTCGCGGACCATCTCCTCCATGGCCGCCTCCCAGGACTGAATGGGATTGGCGAGGGCTTCCTCTCGCCCGGACTCGCGAAGGGCGGCAAGGTCGGGCGGGATCACGCCAAGGGCCTTTGCCAAGGGACGCAGGGCCGCTTCCATGCAGTTTTCGATTAGGGCGATCTTTTCCCAGATCGCGGCGCGTCGCGGGTCGGGTTCGGCCGTGGCGAAGGTTGCGAAGTAGGTTTCGCCCGAAACCTCATCCGCATAGGAAAGGGCAAAGCCTTCGGCGAAGGTCGCGAATGTCCGTGCAACAATGGTCATTGAATGCGAACCCCCTGCCGGATCAACTCGCGCTGGACAGCATCCATGTCGACCATATCCACGTCACAGTTGGACTTCACCGCCTGCGCTGCGGCAACGCCCGCGCCCTGACCGGCCACGGCACAGCAGGCCATGTTGCGCGTTGCCGCATGGGCCACCATGTCGCCGCCAATCGCCCGGCCTGCGACCAGAAGGCCCTTGATCCCTTTCGGCAGCATCGAGCGGTAGGGGATATGCATGTAGCGACCCGTGGTCGGGATGATCAGGATACCGTAGCCGTCGATGAATTCGGGGTAGATGCCGATGGTATCCTCGAACCTGCCTTGGTGGCGCACATCCGCTTCGGTCATGTTGTAAATGGCATCAATCTTGCGGGTGTCGCGGATGCCGATGGTCATGCCGAAGTTGCGCAGCCTCACCCCTTTGCAGCCTGGCATGAAATGCCGCAGCGCCTCGATGGCAAGCATCGCCTGTTTGCGGCCCTCGACCTCTCCCCGCGTCATGCTATCGGGGTCGGTGCCATCGATCCCGGCCAGATGCACGAGGTTCATGTAGGTCAACTCGCCCGTGTCATGCATCGCACCCCAGGTACCCGCAATGGTCGTCAGATGCTTGGGGATGATGCCTTCCTCAATCGCCTTGGCGAAGGGTTTCTTGAGGAAGGGCGAGAACATGTCGTCCTCTTTCCCGTCGGTTTCCACGGTCCATTCGCCGGTGGACCAGTCCTTGTAAGTCTGCGGATCGGCCTTCACCTCGGCCATGAATTCGGCCTTGTTGACGCCTGCAAGGTGGAACATCACGGAGGCCGCCTGCATATGCTCGGACGGAGTTTTCGGCGCAGGAGCACCGCAGCGGACGGCAACATCAGCGTCCCCCGTCGCGTCGATCACCACTTTCGCAAGGATCGCCTCACGTCCCGCCTTCGATTCCACGATGATGCCTGCGATGCGGTCACCTTCCATGACCGGGGCAACGAAAGTGCGGTGCATCATGCCATGAATGCCTGCATCTTCGACCAGCCGGTCGGCGACCAGCTTGAAGCCTTCGCTGTCCAACTCATAGCTCAGCGATTGGCTTTCTGGCACGGCGGCGCCCATCGCCTTGGCGCGATCCTCAAATTCGCGTCCGATGCCATTGGCCTCAATGGTCGCCTCATGACGATACCAGGCCAGACCCTCGACCCCCACCACGGTGATGTTCCCGCCGTAGCAACCAAAGCGTTCAACCATGCAGACCTGCACGCCCGCGCGGGCAGCAGCCAACGCGGCGGCCAGTCCACCGGGGCCGGACCCCACGACCAGCACATCGGTGTGGTGAATGACCGGCACATGGCGAGTCGGTTCGGTTATAAAATCAAGGCTCATGTCAGACTCACAGGAAAGGAAGATCGGTCAATTTTCCGGGCTGCATCACACCCGCCACTTGCGCCTGAACCGCATCCCCGATGACGCAGGCGCTGTCGATGAGCGCAAAGCCGATGTTTTTTTGCAGACGGTAAGAGAAGACGCAGTTGGTCAGGTCGCCCACTTTGCGACCCTCCTTGAAGATCGGGTTCCACAGGAAACCGGGCTTCACCGGCTCTCCCGCATCCAGAATGATCCCCAGAGAGTGCCGCTTTGGCCCTTCGGCTGCGATTCGTCGCAGGGCGTAGATGCCCACGGTATCGTCAGGCACCTGCAGATCGACATATTTGCCCATCCGTACTTCATAGGGGTTGGTGGTGCTGTCAGTATCCCCTCCATAAGAGATCAGACCAGATTCCACCCGCTCGCACCAGTTTGGGCCGCCCGGCCCGATGCCCCAAGACGCACCCGCCTCGCGGAAGATGTTCCACAGCGCCGTGCCTTTGGTCGCGTCGCGCAGATAGATTTCGAACCCGCCCTGCTTGGACCAGCCCGAGCGCTGGACAACCACCGGGATGCCCTGAATCTCTGTCTCGCGGAACCAGAAGTACTTCAGCTCGCGCACCCAATCACCGCAGACATGCGCGACCACGTCCTCTGCCTTTGGGCCTTGAATGGCCATGGGCGAGACATCGGGTTCGCTTACTTCGACATTCAGCCCTCTCTCGGCGGCGATAGCGGCGGCCCAGAACCAGATATTGCTGTCAGCAATCGACAGCCAATAAAGATCATCAGCCAGCTTCAGGCAGATAGGATCGTTAATCAGGATGCCCTGATGGTTGCACAGCGGCACATATTTGCCCTGCCCAACCTTTTGCTTCGACAGATCGCGTGGCGACAGGATCTGCGCCAGCCGCCCGGCATCCGGCCCTTTCAACTGAACCTGCCGTTCGACCGCCACATCCCATTGGCTGACCCCATTGATCAGCCGCCAGTATTCTTCCTCGGGTTTGCCAAAGGCCGTCGGCATCAGCATGTGGTTGTAGGTGGTGAAGTTGGTGACGCCTTCCTTAACCGTGGCCTCGTAGAACGGCGAGGGACGCAGTCGGGCAGAGGGGGTAATTCCGAACAATTCAGGCTCCGGTCAGTTGGAGGAAAGATGTAGAGTGGCTTGGATCAGGGCGACAAGTTGCTCGTCGCTGACCGAATGGTTGTAGTCGTCGCGCCCCAGAACCACGATGGCGTCGCCATTTGGCAGGGACAGCACGATGTTGCCACCAGAGCCACGCATGCCGGGCACGTTCAGCACAGTGTCGTCGCGCTTGGCGACAGTGCGCCAGAAGGCAAGGCCATAGTCGGGGCTGGCAGAGAGGCTTGCGACCAGAGTTGGATCAAGAATCTGGCCGCCAACTGGGCCTATGCCGCCGTTGGCGATCAACTGTCCGGCGCGTGCCAATGTGTCGATAGTGGGCAAAGCCCCCCAAGCGGAGAACGGGAAGCCGATAGAACCGTCAGGGGTGTAGTTGGTGCCCGAGATGAAATGCGGCGCGCCGATCGGGGCGTAAACCTCGGTTTCCAGCATGGTCAGGATGGTGGCGTCCGGGCCTTCTTTCGATTGCAGAAAGCGTTGCATTGCCAGCGCGGCAATCCACATGTCCTGATCCATGTAGACCATCTTCTGCCCCGGCCCGGCGACGTTGGGGTTGAGTTCCTGGTTGAAGTAGTGGCGGATCTGATCGGCCAGCGCGTAGGAGTAGGACCATTGGTAGGTGTTGGTCGATTTCGCGTCCCAGTTGGCATCATAGCCATCCGGCCCCATGCCCGATTGCATGTTGAGCGCGTTGCGGATCGTCACCGTGTCCATCCGCTCCTTTGCGGCGGAAGACGGATAGGTAAACTCCTCGCCCTCCTTGAAATAGCTGACGATGAGCGTGTCGAGGAACTCCGGCCCGTATTTCTGCGCTAGCCGCATTGCCGCCATGCCGGGGATCAGAGATTTTGACACGGACCAGACCCCGACGCGCATCTCTTGCTGGTAGGGATGAGTGCCGAAGGGCGTGGTAACCGGGTTCATGTAAAGCGTACCCCTGTGCAGCACCGCCACGGCAAGCGTGCGCACCGGGTCGAGCCCCCCTGCCGCCACCTTCAACGCATCGCCAAGGTCGTCCAGCGGTTTCACAGGAAGCCGTGTTTCGCGCTCGGCGTTGAAATCCGCCGTCACAGCCGCCGCGTCAATCTTGGTGGCGAATTCCAGCGTTGCGGGCACTTCGGCCCAGGCCGTCACGTCGAAATCAGGGTCCCAGAACAGGAACCCACCCGCAGAATCCGATGAGAACTGAACTTGCAGTGGTGTCACCTGCCCGTCCTTGTATTCAAAACTCGCCAGGCCCAGCCAAGCTTCGCCCTCCTGGCTTTGCACCAGCGAGATCGGGAAGGCCGCCTTCGACCAGCCCGCATGTTCGCCCTCGGTCAGCCTCCAGGTCTTGCCCGGTCCAGCAATGAATTCCCAGAATGAGGCGGTGCGCTCGGCCACCGGTCGGCGAATGATGCCGCGGTTGGCGGGGATCAGATCGCCTGTGTCAGTGGCGACCAGGTTCAGCGTCAGGCCCGGAAAGAGGCCCGCATCAAGCTGCATCAGCGGCAAGGCGCACGCCGGGTCCTGCTTGGCGAGAAAATCGAAAATCCCCCACCATTCGAACGGGTACCGGATCATCTTGTCGGCGGGGTCAGCCTCAATCATCATGGCCGTTGTGGTCAAATCCAGACGCGCGGCGAAAGGCATCCCCGGTGCGGCACCCTTGGGGGCGCTGAATGAAGTGGTCGCCGTCCATCCCGGTGCTTCTGCATGCGCTGCTCCCGACACCAGAAGCGATGCTGCTGTCGCAAAACCGGCGTAGACCTTGGTGAAAGTTGACATTCGAAACCCTCCATCCATGAAAGAAAGCCCCTGCCGACGGGCGTTTGCACCCAATCGGCAGGAAGGTGTGTCAGATCAACTGACAGGGAGCGCTGATCGACTTCGATCCGCGTGACCCTAAGGTGAGGCAACTTCGGCCAAGGGTGCAAACAACCAGTTTTCACGCTGAGGGCCTGATTTGGTTATAGCCATGTCAAGCGATCTCGAAGAGGCCAGCAGCCCCCATTCCGCCCCCCACGCACATTGTCACAACCGCCAGCCGTGCGCGGCGCCGCCGTCCCTCCAGCAATGCGTGGCAAGCAAGACGGGCGCCGGACATGCCGTAGGGATGGCCGACGGAAATCGCACCACCGTTCACGTTGACCCGTTCGGGATCAAGGCCAAGCTGCTGGATGCAGGGCAGCGCCTGTGCGGCGAAAGCTTCGTTCAACTCCCAAAGGTCGATGTCACCAACTGTCAGGCCCGCACGTTGTAACAGCCGCGGCACTGCATGGATCGGGCCAATACCCATGGTTTCGGGCGCACAGCCCGCGACAGCCATGCCGCGAAAGACCCCAAGAACAGGCAAGCCACGTCGTTCCGCCGCGCGCCTTTCCATCAGCACCAGTGCCGCCGCGCCATCGGAAAGCTGGCTGGCATTGCCCGCCGAAACCGTGCCGCCGTCGCGCACCGGTTTCAGCCTTGCAAGGCTGTCCAGCGTTGTCTGGGCGCGGTTGCCCTCATCGCGGCTTAACGTCACCATTTCGGTCCGGGTTTCGCCAGTATCCCGGTTGCGGATCAGGCGCGTCGCCGTGATGGGTACGATTTCTGCGTCAAACCGCCCCGCCGCCTGCGCCGCCGCCACCCGCATTTGTGATTGCAGCGCGAAAGCATCCTGCGTCTCGCGCGAGATCCCGAATTGCCGGGCAACGACTTCGGCCGTGTCGATCATCGACATGTAGGCATAGGCCGCATGGTCGGTCACTGTCGGGTCATTTTCGGCAGTCACCCAGTCGAAGTAACGGGCCTGAACAGCCGAGACGTTCTCTTGCCCCGCAGCAATTGCCACATCCATGCCCTCTTGCACGATCTGATGTGCCGCGATCGAAATTGCCATCAGGCCCGACGCGCACTGCCGGTCCACTGTCTGGCCCGACACCGTAAGGGGCAATCCCGCAGCGAGCGCTGAAAGCCTGCCAAGGTTCATGCCGGCGGTACCCGCGCCAAGAACCGTACCCATCACCAGATCCTCGACCTCGCCCGGATCTATTTCGGCACGCATAACTGCTGCGGAAATGGCGTGCGCAGCCAATGTTGGTGACTTGATGTTGTTAAGGCTGCCCTTGAACGCCACTCCGATCGGCGTGCGGGCGACAGCAACAATAACGGCTTCGCGCCTCATGCAATTTCTCCCTTTGTCAGCATCTGACGGATCACCTTCTTGTCGATCTTTCCAACAGAAGTGCGCGGCAGTTGCACCACCGCGAAAATGTGGTCAGGCGCTGCCCATTTCGGCAAGTCACCTGCGGCAATCGCCGCCGCGATGCGGGCTAGAATGGCTTGCCGGGTGGTCTCTGCCCCGTCGAACACAGCCACCAGCACGGGTCGCTCTCCCCAGTGGTCATCGGGCACGCCCACCGCCGCCACCTCATGCACTCCAGGCACGACGGAGGCCAGATTCTCCAGCGTCAGCGACGACACCCACTCGCCGCCGGACTTGATTACGTCCTTCAACCGATCGGTGATGCGCAGCGTACCGTCCGGGGCCACATGGCCGACGTCGCCAGTATGCAGCCAACCATCGCGCCACAGATCGGTGCTGCCCTCGGGGTTTTTCAGATACCCCGCCGTCAGCCACGGCGCGCGGGCGACGACCTCGCCCGTCGTTCGTGCATCCGACGGCACCTCGCGCATGTCGCGGTCCACCACCCGCACCTCGACCAAAGGCGCCGCGCGCCCGGTGGCGGTACGGATGGAAATGTCGTCGCTGCTCTGGCTGGCCACCATGTCGGCGACGGTCACGAAGGGGCAGGTTTCCGACATGCCATAGGCGGCATGGATATCGATGCCATGGGTCCGGGCCTGACGGGCCAAGCCTTCCGGCAGGGCAGAGCCTCCGATCAGCACTTTCCACTGCGACAGATCTTTTGTCGCCGCCTCTGGCGCTGAAAGCACCATTGACAGGATCGTCGGCACGCAATGCGAAAAGGTCACACCATGTTCGGCAATCAGCGACAAAAGGCGCGCGGACTCATAGCGACCCGGATAGATTTGCTTCAGGCCAAGGAAGGTCGCAATGTAAGGAAAGCCCCAGCCGTGAACGTGAAACAGCGGCGTGATCGGCATATAGACATCGTCGCGTTTGATGCCGCCCTTGCCCGGCACCGTACCCAACCCCGCGGCAACGGCCAGCGTATGCAGCACCAACTGGCGGTGGCTATAGCTGACCCCCTTTGGCTCTCCCGTGGTGCCGGTGGTGTAAAACAGCGTCGCACGGGTGTCTTCGGCCAGATCGGGAAAGACAAAGTTCGCATCCTCTATGGCCAACAGCGTCTCGTACTCGCCGCTAAACCCATCAGGCAGTGCTGCCGGGACATCAGTCAGAAAAATCAACCTCGCCGGGCGGATGATCCGCGCCAACAGCGGCAGCAGCAGCGGCAGAAAATCCGAGTGACACAGGATGGCATCATCCTCGGCATGGTTTATCGAGAACAGCACTTGCTCGGGCGACAGGCGGATGTTCACTGTGTGCAACGTCGCCCCGATCATCGGTATGGCGAAAAAACACTCCAGATACCGTGACGTGTCCCAATCCATCACCGCAATGGTGGCTCCGCGCCCCAGACCTAGCCGGTTCAGAGCCGCCGCCAGTTGGCCAATCCGGGCGTGGAACTGACGGTAGCTCTGGGCCTTGCCTTCACCGTCATGAATTGTCTGGTCGGGGTTTCGACCGGCAGGTGCCCTGAGCATCTGGCCGATGAGAAGTTGGGTATGCGTGAGGGCTGTCATGGGATCATCCGTCTGGAACAGCGAAAGCCTAACCCGGAATTGACCAACTTACACATGACGAAAAAAGGGGCTAAGCTTCGCTTGCGGATAGCCCTGCTTCGTTTGCAGGCCGCGAATCGAGCGCCAACAGTTTGTCTGGCGGCTGTGTGAGGGGGTTCGGAAAATGGGACATCAGTTGCCGCCGCTTCCGTGGCTGCGTGCGTTCGAAGCGTCGGCGCGGCACCTTAGCTTTACCAATGCTGCGGCCGAGTTGAATCTGACGCAAGCGGCCATTTCCAAGCAGGTGAAGCTTCTGGAGCACCACCTGCACGAACGTCTGTTCGAACGCCTGCCGCGCAGCCTGGCACTGACCAAAGCCGGGGCCGCATACTTGCCTAAGGTGAATGACGCCTTCGAACGGCTGGCTGCTGGCACCCAGGAAGTCTTTGGAAATCGACGCAACGCGATACTGACGGTGCGCGCACCACTTGGTTGGGCAGTAAACTGGATCGCTGAGCGCCTGCCCAGTTTCTTTGATGATTATCCCAAGGTGCCAGTCCGGATCATTTCATCGGTTTGGTCCGAGGAAGCCGAAACCGAACGATATGATCTGGACATCCGCTATGGCAGCGGCAAGTGGCGCGGGATCGTTGCTCAGCGCGTAACATGGGAGCGGCTTGATCCGCTATGCACGCCAGAGGTTGCCGCGCGGTTGGGATCGCCCGAAGATCTGGCAAAAGAGCGTCTTCTGCATGTCATGGGCTACAAAGAAGGTTGGTCCACTTGGCTGGCAGCCGCAGGTGCCACCAAGGTGAATTCGGGCGCGGGTGCGCAGTTCGACTCCTCGCTGATGGCCTATGAGGTGGCCGCAAATGGCGGAGGTGTCGCGTTGGGGCGCACCTCCATGTCCACGAAAGAGCTGAGATCAGGGCGGCTGGTCCGCCCCTTTGCACTATCGGTTCCGGTTCAGGAGGCATTTTACATTCTGACACCGGAGGAAGGCCTCAGCCAACCTGATGCTGCCCTGTTCAGAGATTGGCTGATCGCCAAAGCCGAAGAGGACAGGCAGGACTTGTCCTAGCGAGCCCGCAGCCTTACTCCGGCGTCCAGCCGTATCACCTCACCGTTCAGCATAGGGTTGCGGATCATCGACAAACAAAGGTCAGCGAAATCTTCTGGCTCGCCAAATCGGCGTGGAAAGATCGCATCCGAGGTGATGGCGTCGACCACCTCGGGCGGAACTTCAGCAGCCATCGGCGTATGGAACAGACCCGGCGCGATGGCCAGAACCCGCACCCCGCGGGCCGCGAATTCGCGCGCCGCCTGAATGGTCATCGCGGCGATGGCCCCTTTCGAGGCGACGTAGGCCCCCTGCCCGATCTGACCCTCATAGGCGGTGATCGAGGCGGTGTTGACGATGACGCCGCGCTCGCCATCTGGTCCGATGGGGTCAAGCGTCATCATTCGGGCGGCGGCCTTGGTCATAACAGAAACCGTGCCCAACAGGTTCACCCGGATCACCCGTTCAAACCGCGCCATTTCCACCGGTCCGTCTCGACCCACCAGCCGCATCGAGCCGGCAATCCCTGCACAGTTGACGACGATCCTTGCCGACCCATGCGCGCGCTCCGCCGCATCAAGTGCTGCGATGACCGATGCGTCATCGGCGACATCGCAGGCCAGTTGCAGGATGCCCGGCTCCGACGTGCCAACGTTCAAATCCAGGGCGGCAACCCTTGCGCCCGCCTCGGCAAGCGCACGCGCGGTTGCAAGACCAAGACCCGATGCCCCGCCTGTCACCAGTGCGGATATCCCAGAAAGATCACGCATTGGCACCTCGCGCAGTGAGCAGCCGGTTCAGCCAGTCGGGGTCCATTTCCGGAACCGAAGAGAGGAGAAGGTTGGTGTAATCCTGCTTCGGATTGGCAAAAAGCACGGCTTTCGGCCCGCGCTCGACCACCGCCCCGTGCTGCATGACGACCACCTCGTCGGCGATGGATTTTACCGTGGCGAGGTCATGCGTGATGAACATATAGGCAAGGTTCAGTTCCGATTGCAGCTGGTCAAGAAGCTTGAGAATGCCCTCCTGCACGATCTGATCCAGCGCAGAGGTTACCTCGTCGCAGATGATCAGTTGTGGCTCGGCGGCCAAGGCGCGGGCGATGCCGATGCGCTGCTTTTGCCCGCCCGAAAGCTCGGATGGCAATCGGTCGATGTACTTGTCCGGCTCCAATTCGATCAACGCCAAAAGGTCTCGGATGCGGGCTTCCAGTGCCTCGCCCTTCAGGCCAAGGTACATCTCCGCCGGGCGCCCGATCAGTTCGCGCAGGCGCAACTTGGGGTTCAAGGCGGTATCGGCCATCTGGTAGATCATCTGGCACTGGCGCAGTTCTTCGCGGCTCCGGGCCTTGAAGTTGGGGGGCAGCGCCTTGCCGTTGAACAGCACCTCACCTTTGCGCGGCACCAGAAGCCCGGTGATCACCCGCGCCGTCGTGGACTTGCCCGACCCGCTTTCGCCCACGACGGCCACGGTGCGGCGGGCGTAGATGTCAAAGCTGACATCCTTCAGTACATCGACCGCACCGTAGCCTGCTGTGACGTTGCGCACAGATACAACCGGCCTTCCTGTCGCGGGCGGCTGTTCGGCGCGGGCAAAACTGCGAACTGCCCAAAGGCTGCGCGTATACTCCTCCTTTGGGTCGGTCAGCATGCTGCGGGTATCGGATTCTTCCACCTCGTCCCCGCGCAACAGAACCTTGATCCGGTCGGCCATCTGGGCCACCACCGCAAGGTCATGCGTGATGTAGATTGCCGCAGTCCCGAACTGGCGCACGATGTCGCGAATCGCGGCCAGAACCTCAATTTGCGTGGTCACGTCCAGCGCAGTCGTCGGCTCGTCAAAGATGATCAGATCGGGACGACAGGACATGGCCATGGCGGTCATCGCGCGCTGCAATTGCCCGCCCGAAACCTGATGCGGATAGCGAAAGCCGATTTCTTCGGGGTTCGGCAGACGCATGCGGCGGTAAAGCTCCACCGCATCGGCCTCGGCCTTTTCACGCGACATCACGCCGTGAACAACTGGACCCTCGCAATACTGGTCGATCAGCTTGTGTGCCGGGTTGAAGCTGGCCGCTGCCGACTGCGCCACATAGGCAATGCGCTTGCCGCGCAGGCCCCGGCGCTGGGCTTCGGGGGCCGTGCGCAGGTCCATCCCGTCAAAGTCGATGGTCCCGCCAGAGATACGGCAGCCGTCGCGAGCAAATCCCATCGCGGCCAGACCCAGAGTGGATTTCCCCGCCCCGGATTCTCCGATCAGGCCCAGAACCTCGCCCTTGTGCAGGGTCAGGTCTACGCCCTTAACGATCGGGTGCCAGGCATCGCCCGACCGTCCCTCGATCTGCAGACCCTTGATGGTCAGAAGCACCTGTTTTTCCATGGGCTTACTCCTTCAGCCCGCTCGCGCGGTGCAATTGCCAGTCCACCACGAAGTTCACCGCCACCGTCAGAAGGGCGATCGCTCCGGCGGGCAGCAGGGGGGTGATGTCGCCAAAGGTGATCAGCGTGGCATTCTCGCGCACCATGCTGCCCCAGTCGGCGGTGGGCGGCTTGATCCCAAGACCAAGAAACGAGAGCGCCGAGATCGACAGAAACACAAAGCAAAAGCGCAGGCCAAACTCGGCCACCAATGGTGCCATCGCATTGGGCAGGATCTCGCGCCGGATCAGCCGCCACATACCTTCGCCGCGCAAGCGGGCGGCCTCGATATAGTCCATCACCACGATGCCTTGGGCGACCGACCGTGCCAGACGATAGACGCGGGTAGAATCGACAGCTGCAATGACAAGAATCAGCGTCAGAACCGAAGTGCCGAAGATCGTCAGCAGAAGAAGCGAAAATATCAGCGCCGGGATGGCCATCAACGCATCGACAAAGCGCGATACCCACTGGTCAAGTCGTCCGCCGACCAATGCCGCCCAAATGCCAAGCACCGCCCCCACGACAAAGGCCAGCGCCGTCGTGGCAAAGGCAATGCCCACGGTGTTGCGCGCGCCATAGATTAACCGGGTCAGCGTGTCGCGGCCCAGCTTGTCGGTACCGAGGTAATGGGGTGCTGCCCAGGGCAGGTATTGCGCGCCCAGAACCTCGCCTTCGCCGTAAGGGGCGATTGCGGGGGCAAGACTGGCCACGACGACATAGATCACGATCACCGCAAGCCCGAACGAGGCCGTCAGCGGCATGTCGCGGAACATGGGCTTGTGATGAAGGGGCGCGGCTGCCTGCAACCCGGCGCGGGTGGCAAACCCTACGGTGAAAAACAGGCCCAGACCGACAATAATGGAAAGAACAATGGTCATGGCCCTACTTCCTGTGCATCAGGCGCGGGTTGGTGATCGTTGAGAGCACATCCGCGATGAGGTTGAGCAGCACGTAGGCCGAGGCAAAGATCAGCGCGATGGCCTGCACCACCGCAATGTCACGGTTTGTCACCGCGTCGATCATCAATTGCCCCAGGCCCGGGTAGACGAAGACTACCTCGACCACCACCACGCCGGTGATCAGGTAGGCAAGGTTCAGTGCCACCACGTTGATGATTGGTGCTAGTGCATTCGGCACCGCATGGCGAAGCACGACGCGCATCGGCGACATGCCCTTCAACCGCGACATCTCGATATATGGCGAGGCCAGCACGTTGATGATCGCCGCCCGTGTCATGCGCATCATGTGGGCGGTGACGACAAGGGTCAGCGTCAATGCGGGCAGAAATGCCATGTACAAAAGATCGCCCGTCGTCGTCGTGCCCGTGATGCGCACCATCGACGGAAACAGGCCAGTCTGCGCCAGCCAAAGGACAAGGATGTAGGCCACGAAGAATTCAGGGAAGGAAATCGCCGTCAGGGCCAGGGCGTTCGAGGCCCGATCGAAAATCGAATTGCGCCAAAGGGCTGCCAGAATTCCCAGAAGCAGCGACAGGGGAACAGACAGGGCGGCAGCATAAAGTGCCAAGAACAGCGTGTTGCCAAGCCGCACGCCCACCAGTTCCGAGATCGGCTTTTTCGTCGCCATCGACACACCGAAGTCACCCTGCAGAACACCGGTCAACCAGTTCCAATAGCGAAGCGGCGCGGGATCATTCAAGCCAAGCTGTTCGCGCAACGCGGCCAAGGTTTCCTTTGTTGCCGACTGGCCCAAAAGCTCGCGGGCGAGGTCGCCCGGCAGAAGCTCGGTCGCCCCGAAGATCACAACGGAAATGATGAAGAGGGTCAGCACGCCCAAGAGCAGCCGCTGCCCGATCATCCGCCAGATATCGTTCATCTTTTCCCCCTGTTTCGACCTGAGCCCTGCGGTCTTGGCGCCGCGATGACCGAAAGGCCCCGACAGGCAATACCCGTCAGGGCCATGTTTTCAATCGCCTAGGATTAGGCGAACCACCAGCGCTCCACGCAACGGAAGCCGTCGAGGTTCCAGTTGTTGGAAACCTTCTCGGGGGTCGCTACTGCGTTCGACAAGGCCATTACATAGTTGTTGTACATCGGGATGATCGTCGATCCTTCGAAAGAAACGATCGTCTGCATCTCTTGGTACATTTCCCGGCGTTTGGCCTCGTCCAGTTCCGAGCGAGCCGCGACCAACAAGGCGTCGAACTTCTCGTTCGACCAGAAGCTCTCGTTCCACTCAGCGCCTGCTTTGTAGGCTGTCGTGAACATCTGGTCTTCGACCGGACGGCCGCCCCAATAGGACGCGCAGAATGGCTTTTTCATCCAGACGTTGTCCCAATAACCATCATCCGGCACCCGGTCGACGGTGATCGTGATGCCCGCGGCAGCGGCCTTCTCGCTCATCAGAACGGCCGCATCGACCGCACCGTTGAAGGCAGCATTGGCGGCCGAGAGAGTGACCTCCAGCTTATCCATTCCAGCCTCTTTGAGGTGGAACTTCGCCTTGTCCGGATCATAAGTCTTTGCTTCCATTTCGGCATGGAAATAGCGGTTTGCCGGACCAATCGGGTTGTCGTTTGCCACCGAGCCATGGCCAGCAAGAATCTTGTCCACCAGTTCCTGCCGGTCGAAAGCGTACTTCAGCGCCAGACGCACGTTGTTGTCCGTGAAGGGAGCCACACGGGCGTCCATCGGGAAGACATAGTGCGCGTTACCAGAGATCGACAGGATCTTGGCCACGCCCCGGCTTTCCAGAAGCGCGATCGAGGCCGGGTCGACCTGATCGATGGTATCAACCTCGCCGGTCATCAGCGCGTTCAGGCGAGCCGCAGGGTCAAGGATCGACAAAAGGACGATCTGGTCGAAGTGTGCCTTGTCCGATTTCCAGTAGTTCGGGTTGCGGTTCAACGTGGCTTGAACGCCCGGCTCATAGCTTTCGACAATGTAGCCGCCGCAGCCATCGGTCGAAGTCGGGTCAATCTTGCCGTCTGCGCTGGCCATAACGGGCAGGTGGTAGTCGGACATCAGATAAGGGAAGTCCGCATTGGCGGCGTTCAGCGTAACAACCAGATTCGTGCCGTCGACCTTGATATCGGTCACAGCGTCGAAGAACGGCTTCGCAGCCGAGGTCGAAGCTTCGCCGCGATGGTGGTTCAACGATGCCAAAGCATCCTCTGCCGTCACCGGCTTACCGGAATGGAAGCTGACGCCCTGACGGATCTTGAAGACCCAAGTCATGCCATCTGCAGATTCCCAGCTTTCCGCGATTTCCGGCACAAGATTGCCATCCGGCGCAATTTCAATCAGATAGTTGTGGCGGGCTGCCGCGAAGGTCTGGACGTAAAGCTGGTCCCACAGGCCGGGATCATAGCCGTCGGTCGACGAACCGTGGCCAATGCCAATACGGAACACGCCCCCCTTCTTTGGTTCCGCCTGGGCCATTGCCATGCCTGCAGGCAGGATCAGCCCCGCCGCAGTCATGGCCATCCCGCTCTTCAGCAGGCCGCGACGGGTCATTCCGCGCGGAAACATTGAGTTTGTCATGCTTTTCCTCCCTTGTGATAAAGTGCGCCATAGGCGCTTGGCCTGAAGCTCTCGACTGCGGCTTCGGTATAGGTCGCCCGGTCAAGCCAGGCCGGACTGATCTCCACCCCCCAACCCGGGGCGTCAGACACGGTGACGTGGCCATCCGTCACGGCGAAGGGCTGACCCAGAAACAGGTTGCGCTGCCATGGGTAGTAGTCATCGCCCTCGATCGACAGTTCTAGGTATTTCCCGGCATTGGGGATCGCCGCCAGCAGGTGCATCGAACACATCGTCACCAAAGACAGGTTTGCCGAATGCGGCGTGCAGGACAGGCCCGCTGCTTGGGCCATCTGCGCCACCTGCAAAGTCCGGGCCATGCCGCCCATGTACATCACATCCGGCTGCACGACATCGACGGCCTTCATGGCAATCATCCGGGACCATGTGCCCATGTCCCAGTCCTGTTCACCCCCGGTCACGTCGATCTCCAGCGCCTCGGTTACGGCGCGGGTCGCTTCCAGATCCCAATAGGGCACGGGTTCTTCGTAGTGCCCGATGCCGTGATTGGTCAGCAGCCGTCCCACCTCGATGGCGCGCGGAACCGAGAAACCGGAATTGGCATCGACCAGCTTGTCGATGCCGTCGCTCAAGGCGCGGGACAGTCTCGAGATGATCTCTTCGGTCCGCCCCGGCCATTCGTCCTGGTCCTCGCCACACTCGGCGCCGATCCGCCATTTCGCGGCAGTGAACCCCTGCTCCGAACAAAGGCGCAGCAACCTGTCCGCCTCGTCCTTTGGGGTAATGTCGCGCTTCATCGAACTGGCGTAGGCACGAATGCGCCCCGGCCCGCCGCCCATCAGACTGGCAACCGGCTTGCCTGCCCTTCGTCCAGCCATATCCCAAAGGGCGGTGTCCAGCCCCGCCAGCGCCCGGGCACGGTAGCTTCCGGGATACTTGTGCTCGCGCTGTTCGATCAGATGCACCAGGCCTGCGATATCGGCACTGTCGGCACCCAAAGCCCATGGCACGACTTGCCGATG
This sequence comes from Pseudogemmobacter sp. W21_MBD1_M6, assembly GCF_052119585.1. Classification (NCBI taxonomy): domain Bacteria; kingdom Pseudomonadati; phylum Pseudomonadota; class Alphaproteobacteria; order Rhodobacterales; family Paracoccaceae; genus Pseudogemmobacter; species Pseudogemmobacter sp. W21_MBD1_M6. Next base: position 43,302 of record NZ_JBGQOJ010000023.1, read on the forward strand.
AAACACCTGCGCGGTTATGTCGGCATTGTAGGTTGACGTCTGACCCCATCCGAAAGCCCCGTCCTCTGCCGTCGCACGGACAAAGCAGACAAACTCGTTATGGAATGTCTCGAGACGGGCGATCCGTGTCATCGGGCTCTTTCGTGGCAGATCACTGGACGTTATGATCGACCAACGATTTCCTGAGTCTCGCTTCCTGACAAGCAACCAATATCGGGCCTTTGGGGGTACAGGAGTTATCCGTTCGCAATTTCCAGCGAGCCGCAGACTGATTGATCAGAAACGAGAGCAAGCCCGAATTTCAATGTTCACCTATTGTTCCCGAAGACTCTGCTTAGATTGCGCGAGCATGGCGATCGCCGTTTTCCGATTGGCCTCACCATCCACAGTCCCCAAAAAAACGCAAATGTCCCCGCCTTTCGGTAAGCGGCGGCCACGCCCCATTGGATTGATGAGTTCCTGACGCCCGCCGCGCCTGCGAGAAGGTCTGCTTGAGCAGATGGAGGTTGCGCATGGCGGACGGTGGCGGTGGTTTTATGGGGCGGTGTGAGGTTGTCGAACCGCGGCGGCGAGGCAAGCGGCGGTGGCCTGCTGAGCTCAAGGCTCGGATCGTTGCCGAAAGCCTTCAGCCGGGTGTGCGGGTCTGCGATGTGGCAGCGCGCTATGACATCCTGCCCCATCACCTGTCAGATTGGCGTCGGCATGCCCGACAGGGTCGGCTTGTTTTGTCGAGCGACCTGATGGACGCGCTGACCACATCGCCAAGTTCGGCGGTCACGGAACCTGCCTTTGTGCCGCTGTCCATTCTGCCCGACCCTGTGGATCCGCAAGGATCGGCTATGGTCGAGGTGTCTCAGAACGGCAGCGGCGTGATAACGATTGAGGTGGGACCCGATCTGCTGCTGCGCATTCCCAGCGATGTCGCGGTGGAACGCGCGGCGGCGCTGGTGCGCGCATTGCGTGGGGCGGCATGATTGTCGCCGGCCAACGGCTGCCGATCCTGATCGCGACGAAGCCGGTCGACTTCAGGTGCGGGCATAACGCTCTGGCGCTGATCGTGCAGACCGAGCTGAAGCTCGATCCACATTCCGGGGTGACGGTGGTGTTCCGCTCGAAGCGCGGGGACAGGTTAAAGATCCTGGTGTGGGACGGCACCGGGATGGTGCTGATCTACAAGGTCCTGGAACAGGGTAGCTTTGCCTGGCCGAAGGTTCAGGATGGGGTCATGCGGCTGTCGCGCGCACAATTCGAGGCGCTGTTCGAAGGTCTCGATTGGCGGCGGGTGGTTGCCCAGAGGGTGGTGCCGCCGGCTGCGGCAGGATGACTCACCAGGTTGGTTTGGGGTTTGTTTTATTGGGCTTTCCACCTTGGATCAGGTATAAATGCGCATGTCACAGCCCCTTGATCTCAGCCAGTTTCCAGACCTGCCGCCCGAGGTGGTGAAAGCCTTTGCAGCGGTTCAGTTCGAGCTCTCGGTCGAGCGCGCCGCACGCCAGCACGAACAGGCCGTGGTCGCCCAGAAAGAGACCTTCATCACCGAGCTCAAGGCGCTGATCGAGAAGCTGGAAGGTCAAGTTCAAGAGTATCGACGCACCAAGTTCGGGCCGAAATCCGAGAAGCTGGACCCTGCGCAGTTGGAGCTGGCGCTGGAAGATCTGGAAACCGCCATCGCCGAGACGCAGGCGCAAATCGCCGCCGTCGAGGACAGGATCGCGGCCAGCGAACCAGACCCAGAGAAGCGCAAGCCGCGCGCGCCCCGCAAGGCCCGGGCATTGCCCAAAAGCCTGCCGCGTGTCGAGCGCGTGGTCGAGCCCGACAGCATCCTGTGCCCCTGCGGCTGCGGCGACATGGTGCGGATCGGCGAGGACCGGAGCGAGCGGTTGGATTACATCCCTGCGCGCTATCAGGTCATTGTCACCGTGCGCCCCCGATATGCCTGCCCCAAGGGGCGCACCGGCGTGGTGCAGGCCAAAGCCCCCGCGCATCTGCTGGAGGGAAGCTGGCCGACCGAGGCGTTGCCGGCCCAGATTGCGGTGTCCAAGCATTCCGAGCACATGCCGCTGAACCGGCAGGCCGTGGTCATGGCCCGGCATGGGGTGCCGATCGACCGCTCGGTGCTGGCCGACTGGATGGGCAGAACCGGAGCCCTGATCGCCCCCGTGGTCGATCACATGGCCAAGCAGCTTCTGGCTGGCAGCACTCGACTTTACGTTGACGAAACCACCGCCCCAGTTCTGGATCCGGGGCGCGGCAAGACGAAAACTGGCTATCTCTGGGCGGTGTTGCGCGATGATCGCGGCTGGAACGGTCCTGCGCCACCCGGCGTGGTGTTCCATTACCGGCCTGGGCGAAAGGGCGAATACGCCGCCGAAATCCTTGATGGCTTCAACGGCACGATCCAGGTCGATGCCTATGGCGGCTATAGCCATCTGGCCACGCCGAAACGCACGAGCGGTGATCCGCTGCGGCTGGCCTTCTGCTGGGCGCATGGCCGGCGCAAGCTGATCGCGGCCAAGCCCAAGAAGGGATCTCCCATCGTCGAGGAGGCGCTGTTGCGCATCGCGGCCCTCTACAAGATCGAAGATGCCATCCGTGGCTCGGACCCGGATCATCGTCTGGCCGTCCGGCAGGACCTGTCGCGCCCGCTGGTCGATGAACTCTTTACCTGGTTGGCCGCCCAGGCTGCACGCGTGTCGCGCAAATCCGACCTCGGTGAGGCAATGGCCTATATGCTGCGCCGCCAGGACGGCTTCCGGCTCTTCCTCGAGGACGGGTGCGTCGACATTGACTCCAACCTCGTGGAGAACGCCATCCGCAGCCCGGCCATGAACCGCCGCAACGCGCTCTTCGCCGGCCACGACGAAGGTGGCCGCAACTGGGCCCGCTTTGCCAGCTTGATCGGCACATGCAAGATGAACGGCGTGGAACCCTACGTGTATATGCGCGATCTGTTCACGAAGCTGGCCCACGGCCATCTCGCCCGTGACATCGACGATCTGATGCCGTGGGCCTACGCCCAACAGGGCCGGGATGCATAGGGACCTCGTCTCGTAGTCCCTGACGAGCTACCGGCCGCCCTCCGCGTGATCCCATTGCGACGCCGCGCAAGTGCAAAATCAATGGGGCGTGGCCGCCGCTTACGCCTTTCGGGGGGGACTCGTCAAACGTTGACGTGGTGTTGACTCGTTTTGCGCTTACCAATACACAAGCGAAACGCTCAACATCTAAGCTTTTGGTTTTGTGGTATATTTTGGTTGCGGGAGTCAGATTTGAACTGACGACCTTCAGGTTATGAGCCTGACGAGCTACCGGGCTGCTCCATCCCGC
>NZ_JBGQOJ010000024.1:0-46502 GCF_052119585.1 Pseudogemmobacter sp. W21_MBD1_M6
GCCTGTTGGCAAATCGCTTGTCGGCGCGATGTGCAACTTCGCGATCAAGCATCATGCCTAGCCATTCGTTGCGATCAAGCGCCTCTGCAGGGTCCTGTTCGGCAAGGGCGCGCCAGGCGGCGGCCATGCCGTTCAGGCCAAGACTGGCCATTTGATCAAGGGTGGGATGTGTCAGCATCGTTTTATCCTTTCTGCTGTTACTGGTAGTAGGCGGCGCCACGAATGTTGTCGTGACGTGGGGTGGGCATGACCGTGGCCGGTTCCATGGCGGCTTTGTCGAGGCCTGTGACCAGGATCGATTTTACCGAGACATAGCTGACAGTGTTGTGGGTCAGCGCCCGGTCGCAGGCGGCCTCCAGCCTTTCGCGGCCAAATCTGCGCTCAAGGCTCAGAACCTCCAGGGATGATCGGTAGCCTTGTTCAGGGTGAGGTCGATCTCGCATCAGGCGCTCGACAAGGACAGCGACGTGGTAGCCCACGCGGCCCGCGCGCATGATCAGGTATTGCGGGGTCATGCCGCCATGCCGCTGATGCGCCTTAGGCATGTGTTCCTTCACGGTCGAATGGCCGCCCCGCGTGCCACGGCGCGTATGGACAGCGACGCGCTCGTGATTGTGGAATATCTCGATCATGCGGTGCGTCAGCCGGATATCGACCTTCTTGCCAATCAGGCGATGAGGCACGGAATAGAAACTGTGCAGCACATCGACATGGTAATCGGCATGCACCTTGGCCTGTTTCCATTCGGCATATTCAAACGGCTCCGGGGGCAGATCGCGCAGGGCGGGGCGTTCGATATCTTCGAATAACTCCCGCCGTGACCGGCCAATCCGCCGCATCGGGCGGTCGTTCAGCTCGGCCAGCAACTCTGCAACGGCGATGTTGAGCGCCTCGACCGAGAAGAACTGCATGTTGCGCAGCCGGGCCAGTATCCAGCGCTCGACAATCAGCACGGCGCCTTCGACCTTGCCTTTATCTCTTGGCTTGCGCGGCCGCGTGGGCAGCACGGTCGTATCATAATGCGCCGCCATATCGGCGAAGGTCTTGGTAATCGCGGGTTCAAACCAGAGTGGCTTGACCACTGCCGCTTTCAGATTGTCGCAGACAATCGCCTTTGGCACACCCCGAAAGAACTTCAGCGCGCGGACTTGCGCCTCGATCCAGTCAGGCAGCGTCTGGGTCAGGCTGGCCCAGGCGAAGGTATAGCTGGATGCGCCTAGCACAGCGACGAAGATCTGTGCTTGCCGCACAGCGCCTGTGGCCGGATCGGTGACCGGGATCGTGTGGCCGGCATAATCGGTCTGCATCACCGCGCCTGCTTCATGCCGGTTGCGGAAACTCGGGCTGGTGCGGCTCTCGAAAGCCCGGAATTGTTCGCAAAACCACGTATACCCATAGCCATCAGGATGCGTCGCCCGATATTCCTGCCACAACAGCACCAAAGTCACGCCCTTGCGCTTCAGTTCCGTCGCAACCTTGGCCCAGTCGGGTTCATGAATATCCTGTGGTGGACGGCCCATCCGCTGGAAAAGGGCACGCTCAAGTGTGGCATCATCGTCGCGCCCAGCCAGCAGGGGCCAGCAGTTCAGCCCGGCCTCTCGCGCCCGTAAAAGGTAGGTCGCCACCGTCGTCTTGCTCAGTTTGAGCCGAAGCCCGATCTCTCGCACCGAGAGACCCTGTTCATGCGTCAGCCGTAAAATCGTTCGTATGTCTTGCACGGTCATTCGCCTCGCTTGCTTGCGTCGTGGCATGCTTCCCTCCGGTCTCTTCCAAGACCGACAGAGTGCCGCGACATCGCTGGCAATGACCAACCGTCAAACCGCCCGGAACTGTCCGGGACTTACTGAAATCGCTGTCCGGGACTTACCGAAACCCGCATGCAGGGCTCGCAAAATTTGGGCCGTTCCCCGACAGCGGTCTTTCGTGTGGCGTGCAGCGAATGTCCGGATCGAGCCCAACTTCGACTTATTCTGCGCGAAGCAGGAATGTCAGCTTTTGCGAGGGTGATCAAAACGACCAAAAAGGGCTAATCCGCTTAATGTCTTTCAATCCCAACAATGCCATCATATGTTTTCGCCAATTGCCAGTAGATACTTAGTGGGTGAATGTGAGGTCTAAGAATGAGCGAAGTTGAGGGAATTTACACTGCATACTTGACCGGTGCGGCAGGACAAGGAATGACAATGTTCGTATTCAGAGACGGAAAAATTGCAGGAGCTGATATTGCAGGGCTGACTTTCTCAGGGAATTACGAGGTTAAAGATTCGCAACTAATAGGTGAAGTAAGCTTTCGGATGCCCGCAGGATCGCAGTCAATAACAGGAGCTTCGTTTGAACAAGGTTCCGGCAACATCATGGTTCCTCTTTCACTTCCCGAGAAAATTGACCCCAACGAAACTTATCTCTTTGTTACTCCGATTGGCCCATTAAACGCCAAGTTCGTGAAAAACGTCTCGTTTGGAGAAAATGTTGCAGACTGAAACTTGGTATGTATTGGCAACTCTCGCGGCAATAGCTCTTGGTCCAATCATTGCCGTGCTTGTGACGCGATTACTTGACGGCACCCGTGAAAAGCGGCGGCGTAGGTTAGATGTATTCCGCAACCTAATGCAGACGCGTGGTGTCCGGCTTGACCCTGTTCACGTTGCTGCGCTCAATGTTGTTGAGATTGAATTCTACAAGGATGGGAAAGTCCGCCAAGCATTTCAGTCGTACATTCAACATCTCAGCTCGCCAATGCCAGAAGTGAAGGAACAAGACAGATTTTTCGAACAACGCTCTGACTTATTTATGAATTTGCTTTTCGAAGTGGGGTCTTCTGTTGGTTTAGCCTTCGATAAACGCGACTTGGAACGCCTCAGCTATGTCCCGCAAGGATGGGATAGTGACCAAACCACGCAACGTAAAAATGCCGAGATGCTCGGTCAACTCTTGTCTGGAAAAATAGCAATACCCATTACCCATTCCATTGGGACTCAAAGCCCATACCCTGAACCACCAAGAATTGAGCCGCCCAGAAAACCAGAGCAATAGATAATGCCGATGGTGCGTAAGACTTAGTTGTTTCACCCCCATTGGATACTATCCAATATTGCTGCGGATTCGATTCACAATTCAAGCGTGATGTCCGTAAGCAGACATCGGCACAGGCGCGGTGAACGGCAAGAAAGTCCGCATATCAGCCCATCGCACAGTATTGTGCCACTGTCTGTTTTGGCCAACATAGTCGTTCCGCACGATGACCGCGTCGGGCTGCCTTCCATCATGTAACGCTTGCACTCGGGATACCTGTCTCCTGACATCCCGCCTGCATTCACACGGGTATGATACGCGATGGTAGGATATCCGAAGTCCTGAACCCACCCGAGATGCTGGTGTTACCCATCAATACGAAGGGCTCACAAAGCTGATGGTTTCCACGCGCTTGTTCTGGCCAAACTCGATCAGGATCGACCATGCATCGACAGCATCGGGAGTATCGGAACAGACCTGCGTATAGAACCCGTCCGAGGTGGCATCATACCCGCTGGGAACCCGCCCCAGAATGCGGATCACTTCGCCACGGGTCAAGCCGACCTTGAGGCCCGAGGGTGTGCGCCAATCTGGCGAAGTGGCGGACATACCATACACCCGGTCCTGAAAAATATCGATGGACGCGCCAACAAGGAACATCCTGTCGATCAATTCACCGCTGCCGAAGGGGTCTGTGACCGTTTCCGGCGATCCCAGCTTGCCGAGCGTGTCCAATGGATCACCCATGCTGACGTCGTTCAGGTTGAACTCTGTCGCGGGCAGACAGTCCTCGACGGTTTCATAGAGGTGGCTTTCCATCAGAAGCGAGGGGACCGTCGGTTGAACCAGATCGGATATCCATGTAAGGGAATCCGGGTCCCAGGTCTGACCGGCAGCCAGCTTGGCGTCATGTATACCGTCTCCAAAACCGTCGCTCACCGTTTCCGGGGTGCATTCAAGATTGGCAACCACGGCACCGTTCTCGGACACCTCGATCCAGCCGAAGCGCCTGATGGGTTGCTGCATCTCCTCAACGGAAAACGGTCGATCAAAACCGCCGCCCACGTCATAGGCATATGCACCGTTGTAGAATGTGACGCTTTCACTGATCGCGGTCCCCACGCCGGACCATGGTTCGAAATCCACCCGTTCAATGGTTTCCGAAAGGAACAGGTCCGGTGCGCCGCCAATGGGTCCATAGCTGTAAGTCGTGACCCGGTTGTCAAAGCATATAAATACCTCGGTGCCCCGACCCTCGATCTGGCAGGAGGTGAATACTTCTTGATCCAGCGGGCAATCCGCTGCCGCATTGGTGGCCAAGAGAGCCACAAAACAAAACAGGCCGATACCCAGATTATTCCCCAACGACCCATCCCTTTTGTTCAAGTTTTTTCGATCTCCCATCCATGGTGATCAGCTTCGACATCAAAGTCCACCGCAGCGTTGATCGCGGTGCCGGTGACGAGGGTCAGAGCCGTGATTGGATGATCCGCTGCGGCAATGCGTCTATGGGTTCGCAGGAGCAGCGATCAATCCCAAGTTCCGTGCCGCCTGCACCATTGCCTCGACCGCATCCATCGTAGGGCTGGTGGCACAAACGCTGGAGGCTTCTGCATAGAAATCGGTGTGCAGCCTTGGCGCGGTGGCGGTTGTTGAATGGAAAAACGGCTTGGCCGGATCGAACCCGGCCAGATCGTTGTCCTCGATGACCTTTCGCATCAGGATAACGAATGGCAAAACGTCGTCCTGAGGCAGACCCAGATCGATTCCAACGGAACCTGTTTGGCCCCCTCGGGCCAGTGCTGCATCGTGATATGATACGATCACTTCCTCATGTGCCTGACCAAGGTCTTCGCAGGTCAATCCCACAAGTTCATCGACGGTGTAGTGCCGGACATCGGAGGATTGCGTCCAAGCATATAAGGACAGGGCCATTGCCGAAGCGCCGATGAACAGACCGATGATGGCGAGTTTCTTCATGCGGAACGATGTTCTTTCAATTGGCTGTCTGTCAAAGGTCCCACCGGAGATGAGCCGCTTCCGGTCTGCACTCGGCTGTTCAATCCGTAAACATCAGTTCGACAAACGCGGTGTGGCGGTCGGGTGTGAACCTTTCCTTCGGCTTGTTTAGGATGTGATCGATCTCACGCCGATATGTTTCGGCCACGACCCCTGCGATTTTCTCGGGGGATGGGCGCGTTGCCATCTTGGCCACCACGGTTTCCACCGCGATCACCGTCTGCCGAAGCCATTCCATGTCGATGGTTGAGGGCTGCATCACAACCACCCCTTCGAGCAGCGACGAGGCGGACACCTGGTAAAGCTGGGCCAGCCGAAACAACCGCGTTGTGGTGACAGCCGACAAACCAGCTTCCATGCGGCTGAACGATGCGCCCGAGATGCCAAGGAAACCGGCAGCATCTTCCTGGGACATGCGAGCCCACTCACGGGCTTCTCGTAGGGTTTGATGGATGCGCATGATGTTACGACCGCGATGAGGATGTGTGATTTTTGCATAAAACGTAAGACCATAAAACCCCTCGATCATGTATCTTCTTGCATTAATCTTACGAAATACGTAAATCGTAAATATGAATCTGCATGCGTTCCTGAAACAGAACCATCTTTCCATCTCGCAGTTCGCCACCGAGGTGAAGTCCACGGCGGGCACGATCAGCCGTGTGGCCGATGGTCTGGTGGTGCCACGACGGGCGCTGATGCTGCGCATCTATGCTGCCACGGGTGGGCGAGTGAGCCCCAATGATCTGGTGCGGATCGGTGCAGAGATTGACGATGCAAAGGGAGGGACCGATGACTGATGAACCCGACCAGCCATCGCCAGTGGCATCCATCCTCGTCATCGCTGGGCTCTTTGCCTTCGGTTTCTTCGGTTATAAGGCGCTGTTCCCGTCCGATCTGGCAAAAGTGCGCTCATGCATTTCGTCGATGATGGAAGCGTCCCGTGGTGATGGCCTATATGGTGAATTCCGTGCTTCCCTTTCCGTGATCCCGACAAGCCGATGGACAACTACCGCAAGGCGCTCAAGACGGCTGTCGAAAAATCGGGGGTTCAGCGATATGGACAACCGATCAGGTTCACCCCGAAATTCGGTCGCAAGGCGTTCACCTCCTACCAGTGGGTGCGCGGCACACCGTTGGAACTGATCCGGAAGATGGTCGGGCACTCCCCGAACTCGCGTGTGACCGAGAAAAACTACCTGTTCATTCCGGCGGATTCGGTGCGGGGCGCGGTGCTGGACCTCGATGTTCTGACAGCGGATGCGAAATGAATTTGGCAACAAATGGCAACAACAGAAAGGCCGCCCGAAGGCGGCCTTGTCTAAGTGTCTGTTAACACTGACCAAACTGGAGCGGGCGAAGAGATTCGAACTCTCGACCCTAACCTTGGCAAGGTTATGCTCTACCCCTGAGCTACGCCCGCGTCCGTGTAAGATTGATGTATTAAGTCCCGAGGGCGGCTGCAAGGGGAAAATTTCGGTTTTGCGTCAAAGGCATGGCGGGATTTTCGGACATAAAAAAACCGGCCTGACAACTGTCATGGCCGGTGTTTTTATACATGGAGCGGGCGAAGAGATTCGAACTCTCGACCCTAACCTTGGCAAGGTTATGCTCTACCCCTGAGCTACGCCCGCATCCTTGTGAGGAGTGATATATAAAGTCCCGCGCGCGGCTGCAAGGGGAAAAACGCATCGGGCAAGGGATTTTTTGGCGTGAATTTCGGGCCGGGTCGGGGGGGGGCTGGCCCCCGGTGCGCATGTGCGGACGGGCGGGGGCCAGAGGCTGCGTCAAGTGCGCCTAGTCCATCTCGATCAAAAGGTCTTTTGCGTCGATCTGCGCACCGGGCTGGACGTGCACCGCCTTTAGGGTGCCGTCGCGTTCGGCGTGGATGCCGGTTTCCATCTTCATCGCTTCGATGGTCAGCAACAGGTCGCCCTGCTTGACCGTCTTGCCGGCAACCGCCGCCACGCTGGCCACCACGCCGGGCATCGGCGCACCGATGTGGTTCGGGTTGCCCAGTTCCGCCTTGGGGCGCTTGGCGGTGGTCGCCTTGATCTTGCGGTTCGGCACGCGGATCACACGGGGTTGGCCGTTCAGTTCGAAGAACACCTTGGCCTCGCCGTCAGCGTTGGTTTCCCCTACCGCCTGAAGCCGGATTTCCAGCGTTTTGCCGGGGTCGATTTCCGCCTCGATCTGGTCGCCCGGTTCCATACCGTAAAAGAACGTCTGTGTCGGCAGGGCGCGCACGGGGCCATAAAGCCGATGACGGCCCATGTAATCCAGGAACACCTTGGGATACATCAGGTAGCCGTTCAGGTCCTCGTTATCGACGGTGTATCCGTCCAGCTGTTGCGACAGGTCGGCGCGGGTGGCTTCGATGTCAACGGGCGGCAGGTGTTTGCCGGGCCGGTCGGTGCTGGGTTTTTCGCCTTTCAGGATCTTCTTTTGAATGGCTGCGGGGAACCCGCCCGGAGGCTGGCCCAGACTGCCGCGCATCATGTCGATCACGGATTCGGGAAAGGAGACGTCGGTTGCCGGGTCTTCGACCTGCGCACGGGTCAGGCCCTGACTGACCATCAACAGCGCCATGTCGCCAACCACTTTCGACGAGGGCGTGACCTTGACGATATCGCCGAACATCCGGTTCACATCCGCATAGGTGCGGGCGACCTCGTGCCAGCGCTCCTCCAGCCCCAAAGACCGCGCCTGCGCCTTGAGGTTGGTGAACTGGCCACCGGGCATTTCGTGCAGATAAACCTCGGAGGCGGGGGCGGGGATGCCGGATTCGAACGCGGCATACTGGCCGCGCACGGCTTCCCAATAGTCGCTGATCTGGCGGATCACCAACGGGTCGATGCCGGTGTCGCGGTCCGTGTGGGCCAGGGCCTCGACGATGGAGCCAAGGCAGGGCTGCGAGGTGCCGCCGGAAAACGCATCCATCGCCGCATCGACCGCGTCGACCCCCGCAGCCGAGGCCGCAAGGATGGTCGCAGCCGAGATGCCGCTGGTGTCATGGGTGTGAAAGTGGATCGGCAGGCCGACCTCTTGTTTCAGGGCGGTGATCAGGGCGGTGGCGGCGGCGGGTTTCAACAGGCCCGCCATGTCTTTCAGGCCAAGGATATGGGCGCCTGCGGCCTTCAGGTCTTTGCCCATCTCGACGTAATACTTCAGGTCGTATTTCGCGCGGTCGGGGTTCAGGATATCGCCGGTGTAGCAAATAGAGCCTTCGCAGACCTTGCCGGATTCTATCACCGCATCCATCGCCACGCGCATGTTTTCCACCCAGTTCAGGCTGTCGAACACGCGGAACACATCGACGCCGGTTTCCGCCGCCTGTTTGACAAAGGACTGCACGACGTTGTCGGGGTAGTTGGTGTAGCCGACCCCGTTCGAGGCGCGTAGCAGCATCTGCGTCATCACGTTTGGAATCTTGGCGCGCAGGTCGCGCAGGCGTTGCCATGGGCATTCCTGCAAGAACCGGTAGGCCACGTCGAACGTCGCACCGCCCCAGCATTCTACGCTGAACAGTTGCGGCAGGTTGGCGGCATAGGCCGGCGCCACGCGGATCATGTCGATCGACCGCATCCGCGTTGCCAGCAAAGACTGGTGCCCGTCGCGCATGGTGGTGTCGGTCAGCAACAGCTGTTTTTGCGCCGCCATCCAGTCGGCCACGGCCTGTGGGCCTTTCGCCTCCAGCAGGGTGCGGGTGCCGGCGGCAGGCTCGCCCATTGGTGCCGGTGCGCGCAGCTCGCGGGCTTCGGCGCGGGGCAGGGGGCGGCCTTCGGTCTCGGGGTGGCCGTTCACGCTGATGTCCGCGATATAGGTCAGGATTTTTGTCGCGCGGTCGCGGCGTTTCTTGAACTGGAACAGTTCCGGTGTCTCGTCGATGAACTTTGTGTGGTATTCATAGTTCAGGAAGGTCGGGTGTTTCAGCAGGTTCTCGACGAAGGCGATGTTCGTGCTGACGCCCCTGATCCGGAACTCGCGCAGGGCACGGTCCATGCGGGCAATCGCGGCCTCGGGGGTCGGGGCCCATGCGGTGACCTTTTCCAGCAACGAGTCGTAGAACCGGGTGATGACCGCGCCGGAATAGGCGGTGCCGCCGTCCAGACGAATGCCCATGCCCGTGGCCCCGCGATAGGCGGTGATGCGGCCATAGTCGGGGATGAAGTTGTTCATCGGGTCTTCGGTGGTCACGCGGCACTGGATCGCGTGGCCCGACAGGGTGACATCGTATTGCGACGCCGTACCTGTCGCCTCCATCAGGCTTTTGCCCTCGGCGATCAGGATCTGGGCGCGCACGATGTCGATGCCGGTGACCTCTTCGGTGACGGTGTGTTCCACCTGAACGCGGGGGTTCACCTCGATGAAGTAGAACTCTCCGCTGGCCATATCCATCAGGAACTCGATGGTTCCGGCACATTCATAGCCCACATGTTCGGCGATCTTCTTGCCAAGATTGCAGATGTGCTCTCGCTGGGTGTCCGACAGATAGGGCGCCGGGGCGCGTTCCACGACCTTCTGGTTGCGGCGCTGGACCGAACAGTCCCGCTCGAAAAGGTGGTAGATGTGGCCATGGCTGTCGCCAAGGATCTGGACCTCGACATGCCGCGCCTTTAGGATCATCTTTTCCAGATAGCCCTCGGAGTTGCCAAAGGCGGCTTCTGCCTCACGGCGGCCCTCGCGGATTTTCTCCTCAAGCTCTGATTCCTTGTAGATCGGGCGCATGCCGCGCCCGCCGCCGCCCCATGACGCCTTCAGCATCAGGGGATAGCCGACCTCTGCCGCCTGTTTCTTGATCAGATCCATGTCGTCGCCAAGAACCGGCGTCGCGGGAATGACCGGCACGCCCGCCTCGACGGCCACGCCCCGGGCGCTGGCCTTGTCGCCCAACTGGCGCATGGTTTCGGCCTTTGGGCCGATAAAGGCGATGCCGGCATCGGTGCAGGCATCCACAAAATCTGGATTTTCCGACAACAGGCCATAGCCCGGATGGATCGCATCGGCGCCGGCCATCCTGGCCACGCGGATGATTTCGGGAATGGACAGGTAGGCGGCAACGGGTCCAAGGCCCTCGCCGATGCGGTAGGCCTCGTCCGACTTGAACCGGTGAAGCGACATCTTGTCCTCTTCGGCGTAGACGGCAACGGTCTTTTTCCCAAGCTCGTTCGCCGCACGCATGATGCGGATCGCGATTTCGCCACGGTTCGCGATTAGAATTTTCTTGAAGTCGGCCACGTCAAAACATCCCCATTTTGCAGTTGCAGCAATTTGTAGGAACAAAAAGCCGAACCGTAAACAGTTAGTTCAGGTTTCTGTTACATTTGCGTTAGCGCTAACGCCGGGGTTTGCCCTATAAAAGCCGGTCTTTCAGGTCCGACAGCCGCCGTGCCCCGATCTGCCCCATGTTCGACACCATGTCGGCGCGCAATATATCCACGACATGCCCCGCACCTTTTGCGCCCGCAGCCCCAAGCCCGTAATGAAACGCCCGCCCGAGCATGACAAAATCAGCCCCGAGGGCAAGGGCGCGCATCACGTCCAGCCCGCCTTCGATCCCGCTGTCGAACAGGACCGGCAGCGCGGTGGCCGCGCGGATGGCGGGCAGAACGGTGACAGAGGCGGGGGCGCCGTCGAACTGGCGGCCCGCATGGTTCGACACCCAGATCGCATCGGCACCCGCCGTTTCAAGGCGCGGCACATCGGCGGGGTCAAGCACGCCCTTGACCACCAGCTTGCCGTCCCACGCGGCGCGCAGCTCGTCCAGATAGGTCCAGTCGGGCGAGGTGCGCAGCATGTAACCGACATGCTCGTTCGAGGCGGTTGTGCCGGTGTGGGTCGAATACCCTTCCATCAGGCGCAGGCGCGGCATGCCGGTCCTGCGGATGCCCATCAGCCATGCGGGGCATTGCGCGGCCTGCCACATCAGGCGCGGCGTCAGCCTTGGCGGTTGTTTCAACCCGCCGCGCGTTTGCCGTTCCCTGCGGCTGGCGACGGGAACATCGACGGTCAGGACCAGCGTGTGAAATCCGCTGGCCTTGGCGCGGGCCAGCATATCGGCGCGGATCACCGGATCGCGCGGCGGATACAACTGGAACCAGCCCTGATCGCCCGCATGCGGCCCGACGTCCTCTGGCAGCTGCGTGGCAACGGTGGACAGGGTGTAGGGAATGCCCCGTTCTGCCCCCAGCCGCGCCAACATCTGTTCGGCCCCCGGCCAGATCAGCCCCGACATGCCAAGCGGCGCGATCCCGAAAGGCAGCGGATATTTGCGCCCCATCATGGTTGTGCCCAGGTCCGGCGTGAATTCGCCGTGCAACACCGAAGGGCGGAACAGGACGGCGTCCAGCGCGGCCCGATTGCGGCGCGGCGTGGCTTCGGTGCCGGTGGCGCTGTCCAGATATTCCCATACAAAATGCGGGATGCGGCGACGTGCGCGCGCCTTCAGATCGGCGATGGCGGGAAAGGTCTGATCCATGGTCATGGTGAATTTCTACGCGAAACGGCATGCCACGCAAGCAATTCAGGTGGAACAGACTGTGAACACCTCTTTCCCTCCGATCCCGATCCGGCTAGATTGACCGCCATGAGCAGTTTTGACGAGAATGACGCCTTCGATGCGGCGGTAAAGCCCTCCCTGACGCAACGCGCCATGGCCGCGCGGCCCATGCCCTATCTGGACGGGTTGAACCCCGAACAGCGTGCCGCAGTCGAGGCAATGGACGGCCCCGTGCTGATGCTGGCGGGGGCGGGCACCGGCAAGACCAAGGCGCTGACCACCCGTGTCGTGCATCTGATGAACACAGGCCGCGCGCGTCCGAACGAAATTCTTGCGGTGACCTTTACCAACAAGGCCGCGCGCGAGATGAAGAACCGCGTGGCCGCCCTGATGGGCCAAACGGTCGAGGGCATGCCGTGGCTTGGCACCTTCCACTCGATCTGTGTCAAGCTGTTGCGCCGTCACGCCGAACTTGTCGGGCTGAAATCGAACTTTACCATTCTCGACACCGACGACCAGATCCGGCTGATGAAACAGCTGATCACAGCCGCCGGGATCGACGACAAACGCTGGCCCGCGCGGATGCTGGCGGGGATCATCGACAACTGGAAAAACCGCGCATGGACACCCGACAAGGTGCCCGTGGCAGAGGCGGGCGCCTATGACCAAAAGGGCGTCGCCCTCTACACCGCCTATCAGGAACGCCTGAAGTCCCTCAATGCCGCCGATTTCGGTGATCTGCTGTTGCATGTGGTGACGATTTTCCAGACCCGCGACGATATCCTGTCGCAGTATCAGCGCCGGTTCAAATACATCCTCGTGGACGAATATCAGGATACCAACGTCGCGCAATACCTGTGGCTGCGGCTGCTGGCCAGCTGGCACAAGAACATCTGCTGCGTCGGCGACGACGATCAGTCTATCTATGGCTGGCGTGGTGCCGAAGTTGGCAATATCCTGCGGTTCGAAAAGGATTTTCCGGGGGCCCATGTCGTGCGCCTTGAACAGAACTACCGCTCTACCCCGCATATTCTGGCCGCCGCAAGCAGCGTGATCGCGGGCAATGCGGGGCGCTTGGGAAAGACGCTTTGGACTGAGGAACAAGAGGGCGAAAAGCTGCGCCTGATTGGCCATTGGGACGGCGAGGAAGAGGCCCGCTGGATCGGCGAAGAGGCCGAGGCGCTGCAACGTGGCACACGCGGAATGGGTCCGCATTCGCTGGACGATATGGCGATTCTTGTCCGCGCCAGCCACCAGATGCGCGCCTTTGAGGACCGTTTTCTGACCATCGGTCTGCCCTACCGCGTGATCGGCGGGCCGCGATTCTATGAACGCTTGGAAATCCGCGATGCGATGGCCTATTTCCGGCTTGCCGTCAGCCCCGAGGATGATCTGGCATTCGAGCGGATCGTGAACACCCCCAAACGGGGGCTTGGCGATGTCGCACAGAAGAAAATTCAGGCGATGGCGCGCGCAAACGGTGTGTCGCTGGTCGAAGGAGCGCAACTTCTGGTCGAGGCCAAGGGCCTTGGCGGCAAGGGGGGGGCGGAACTGAGCCAGTTGGTCGACGGCCTCGACCGCTGGGCGCGGGACCTGCGCGCGGGCGCGATCAGCCATATCGAACTGGCAGAGACAATCCTGGAGGAGTCGGGCTACACCGGAATGTGGCAGAACGACAAAACACCAGAGGCACCGGGGCGTCTGGAAAACCTGAAGGAACTGGTCAAGGCGCTGGAACAGTTCGAAAACCTGCAAGGCTTTCTGGAACATGTTTCCCTGATCATGGACAACGAGCAAGAGGCCGAAGGCGCAAAGATCAGCGTCATGACCCTGCATGCGGCCAAAGGGCTTGAATTCCCCGTCGTTTTCCTGCCCGGATGGGAGGATGGATTGTTCCCCAGCCAGCGTTCGATGGATGAAAGCGGAGTAAAGGGGCTGGAGGAGGAGCGCAGGCTGGCCTACGTCGGTATCACCCGCGCCGAACAGCTTTGCACGATCTCCTTTGCCGCGAACCGCCGCGTTTATGGTCAATGGCAATCGGCGCTGCCCTCGCGGTTTATCGACGAATTGCCAGAGGACCATGTGGATGTCCTGACCCCCCCCGGCCTTTACGGCGGTGGCTTTGGGGCTGCCGGTATGACAGAGGTCAAAAGCACCCTGCACGAGGCCGCGGCCGAGGCGAATGTCTACAACTCTCCGGGCTGGCGCCGGTTGCAATCGCGCAGTCAGGGCCGCAGTCAGGCGCGGGACATGTCGCAACCCTCCGAGGCGCGCAACATCACCATCGACATGGCGGTCGTCAGCAGCTTCACGCAAGGCGACCGCGTGTTCCATGTGAAGTTCGGCTACGGAACGGTCATGGGGGTCGAGGGCGACAAGCTCGACATCGAATTCGACAAGGCCGGTGCGAAAAAAGTGGTGTCCCGGTTTGTTGTGCCAGCTGACCGCGCCGACGATGTGCCGTTCTAGATCCGTGTCTTTCTTACTTCTCTATATGCCCCGCCGGAGGCAAAAATCTGTTTCTAGCCCTGCGGAAACAAGATCGGATAAAGCGATGCGACCAGCAGAACCGCTGCGGTTACATTGAACGCACGCAGGCGCGCGGGGCTTGTCAGGAACCGGCTCATCTGCTGGCCCAGATAGGCCCAGCATCCGACCGACGGCAGGTTCACGATGCCGAAAATCAGGGCGACACCGACGATATCCATCAAATGATGCGGTGCGGCTGTGTAGACGCTGATGGCCGTCAACGCCATTGTCCATGCCTTCGGATTGACCCACTGGAACGCAGCGGCCTGTAAGAAGCTCAGGGGTTTTCCCTCTGCCCCGGCGTCTTTTACGCGCGGCGGTCCGGCGGTGGCGATCCGGTAGGCAAGATAGACAAGATAGATGACGCTTGCGGTTTTCAAAATGACATGGGCGACGGGATACAGATCGAACACCTGCATCAATCCTGCCCCGACCAGAACGATCATCAGGACAAAACCGAGCCCCACGCCCATCATATGGGGCAGGGTTCTGCGCAAACCGAAGTTGGCGCCGGATGCCATCAACATCAGGTTGTTCGGGCCCGGTGTGATCGAGCTGACAAAGGCGAATGCGGTCAGTGCCGCTATCTGGTTAAACGTAAACATTTTGCAAGGTTATGCGGTTACGAGCGCAATTGAATTGCCAAATGCGCTGAATTCCGTATATTTTCGCAATTAATGAGCAAACTGGATTCAATAAACGAGAATATATTGCACGAGCTGTCCCGAGAGGGTCGGATCAGCAATATCGAATTGGCCGAACGGGTCAATCTGTCCGCCTCCGCCTGCCTGCGCCGCGTGCAGGAACTGGAACGAAGCGGTGTGATCAAAGGCTACCGCGCCGTCATTGATCGGGCAAAAACCGGGTCTGGGTTCACCGCCTATGTGACGGTTGGCCTGTCGGACCACACCAAAAAATCACAGGAAACCTTTGAACGCTGTATTGCGCGATCCGCCGAGGTGCGCGAGTGCCACAATGTGGCTGGCGCCTATGAATATCTGTTGCGGGTCGAGGCTGCGGATCTTGTGGCCTACAAGGTTTTCCACACAGAGGTGCTGGGCACCATTCCCTTCGTCAACGCGATTACGACCTATGTGGTCATGGATTCGCCCAAGGACGACCGCGCCTGACATATCGGGATTTTGAAACAGAAACGGCGATGCGGGGGAGGACCGCATCGCCGCTCTTTGCAACGGCCGTTCTCTGGGAGGAGAAAGAGGACCGTATCTGCACAGGGTCGAAACCCCTTATTTCCGATCGGCGGCGCCAGGGAGGAGAAAGCGCAGCCGGTCTTTACAACGGCCGTTCTCTGGGAGGAGAAAGAAGACCGTATCTGGTGTGGGACCGAAGCCCCGAATTTTGGGATCGGCGGCGCCAGGGAGGAGAAAGCGCCGCCGGTCTTTACAACGGTCGTTCTCTGGGAGGAGAAAGAGGACCGTATCTGGTGTGGGGCCGAAGCCCCGGATTTTAGATCGGCGGCGCCAGGGAGGAGAAAGCGCCGCCGGTCTTTACAACGACCGTTCTCTGGGAGGAGAAAGAAGGCCGTATTCTTTTGAAGCAATTGCTTCGAATAAAAGGGCGACGACATCAGGGAGGAGGCAATGTCGCCGCTAGATCAAACAGCCCAGGGAGGAGGAGAGGGCCGTTTGTAGAAAACTCTTAGGCCAGGTAAGCGGCCTCGTAAGCGACGCTTTTGATCATCGAACGGCCCAAGCCCAGATCGGACAGGTCGCGGTCAGACAGCGCGCTCAGTTCGTTGATCGTATTGCGGTATACGGTGTAGCGGGCGTAGCGATCGGCGGCGAACTTGAACAGCGCGACGGTACGCTCTACGATGCCAGCTTCGATGCTGCGGATGTTTGCTGTGGTTGCCATATCAGGGCCTCTTTCTTTCGGGTTCGGAGGAAACATCGTTCGTCCTTGCAATTGAAGATAGGCCAATGCTGCGGATGCACAATCCCTTTTGGCTTCAATGCTGCTATGCAGAAAATGCATACGTATTGTTGACCTAAAGTAAGGCATCGCGCCTGATTTTCGGGCGCATTGGGAACGCCAATTCAGTTCAGGGCTTGTCCTTGAAGGCAAAGCGCTAAACTAATGCGCTGCCGCGGGGTGGATTTGACAGGCGGCCCCGGGGCATTCCACGGGAACACCGCCCGAGAACATTGAAGGACAATTACTATGACCGTAACGCGTGACGATATCATGACAGCGCTTGCCAGGCTGACCCTGCCCAACGGCAGCAGTATTGTGGAACGGGATCTCGTTCGCGCGCTTCAGGTCAAGGACGGCGATGTGCGATTCGTGATCGAGGCGGAAAGCGCGGAACTGGCCCGCGCGATGGAGCCTGTGCGCCTTGCTGCCGAACAAGTGGTGCGCAAATTGCCCGGCGTCACCTCGGCCAGCGTTGTTTTGACGGCCCATGGCCCCGCGTCGAAGGCACCGAACCCGAACGCGGCCCCGCCCAAGATGACATTCGGCGGACATGCCAAACCGCAAGAGAACAGCCAGCGCGTTGCAGGGATCGACCGGATTCTGGCCATCGGGTCGGGTAAGGGGGGCGTGGGGAAATCCACCGTCTCGTCCAATCTTGCGGTGGCGCTTGCGCGGCAGGGGCGGCGCGTCGGCCTGCTGGATGCGGATATCTACGGTCCCAGTCAGCCCCGCATGATGGGCGTATCGAAACGACCGGCCTCGCCCGACGGCAAAACGATTATCCCGCTTCAGGCGCATGGCGTCACCATGATGTCGATCGGGCTGATGGTCGACCCCGATCAGGCGGTTGTCTGGCGTGGCCCGATGCTGATGGGGGCGTTGCAGCAAATGCTGGGGCAGGTTCAATGGGGAGAGTTGGACGTGCTGCTTGTCGATCTGCCTCCGGGCACCGGCGACGTCCAGTTGACCCTGTGCCAAAAGACCGAACTGACCGGCGCAATCGTGGTCTCTACGCCCCAGGATGTTGCCCTGATTGATGCGCGTCGCGCTTTGAACATGTTCAAAACGCTCAAGACGCCAGTTCTTGGTCTGATCGAAAACATGTCTGCCTATATCTGTCCGAAATGCGGGCACGAGGCGCATATTTTCGGCCATGGCGGCGTCAAGGCCGAGGCCGAAAAGCTGGGCATCCCCTTTCTTGGAGAGCTGCCGCTGGATCTGGAGGTTCGGCTGGCCGGAGACTCGGGCACACCGATCGCTGCGGGCGAGGGGCCATTGGCCGACGCCTATGCCAACCTTGCAAAAGGGTTGATTCTGGGTGGCATGGCCTGATCCGGGGGAAATAACGGGACCGGTCGTGGGAAAACGTGGGACGCCTGCGCCCCCACGGCCGGTCTATCGCGAATCACTTGGGTGAATCACGCTGGAATCACGGCAAATTGCATCGAATCCAGACGTTGATTGGCGTAGATTTCTGAAAATCCGCCACGTCACTGCCATGTTCCCCCGAAAAGTTCAAAAAATCTTGGAATTTATGGGAATTGACATCCTGCGCCTTAGCGATACTAAATGTAGTGCGTAGGCGAATTGTTGCCACCACAAGAGGTTTTGGTGCTGCCGTGCAAGCCCCAAACTTTGATCCGAACCTGCCTTTGGACGCCGATGTGATAGGTATTTCCCGTTAAAAGTTGTTGATTTCCATGAATTCCCATGGGATACCAATTACACAAGATGCGAGCAGACAAAAAATAGGGACAATCAAGATCCCGAAAACGGCACCAAGTCAGGTTTCATACAGGCACCTGCTTTCATCTACGAAGAGATCCGACGCGCGAGCGAGCAGACATCCCCCCAGGTGGCGCGCGTAGTTGGACACACCCAGAAATGGGACGAGGGCGGCGGTTTGAGCAGTGGCAGCAGCTCAAACCGCCGTTTTCCATTTCAGGGGTCGGGTTTGGTTTTGTAACAGAAAGGGCCGCGGGACAGTGGGCCAGAGGTTCAGAGGCGAAGGCCACCACAAGGTAGATGCGAAGGGTCGGGTTTCCATTCCGGCCCCGTTTCGCCGTGTGCTTGAATCTGCGGATCCCGACTGGAAAGAAGGCCTTCTGCCGAACATGGTGATTGTCTATGGCGATCACCGCCGCAAATTCCTGGAATGCTATACCATCGAAGCCATCCAAGAGGTTGACGAACGCATCGCCGGTCTTGCGCGCGGCTCTATCGAGCGCCGGATGCTGGAACGCATGTTCAACGGTCAGTCGCTGCCGACGCAGCTGGATAACACCGGACGTTTCGTTCTGCCAAAGGCCCTGCGAGAGAAAATCGGGCTGGACGACGAAGCCTATTTCATTGCCTCGGGCGACACCTTCCAGATCTGGAAGCCGGAAACATACGCCGAGGTCGAAACCCATAAAACCGAAGAGTGGCTGGACCAGCTGCCGGAGGACTTCGATGTTCTCTCTCTTCTGGAAACTGCAAAAGGGGCCTGATCAATGGCTGGACCAGCCCGCGAAACGCCCGACGCAGCCCCCCATATTCCCGTATTGCTGCGCCCCATTCTGGCGACCTGCGCCCCCATCACCGGCCTGTGGCTGGACGGGACGTTCGGGGCCGGTGGCTATACGCGTGGGCTGCTGGCGGCGGGCGCCGACCGTGTTATCGGTGTTGACCGCGATCCGGCGGTGTTCGAGATGGCCAAAGACTGGGCCGACGAATACGGCGACCGGCTGACACTGGTACAGGGCACGTTCGGAAAGCTGGACGAATATACCGACGCGCCGCTTGATGGTGTGGTGCTGGATCTTGGGGTGTCGTCCATGCAGCTGGACCAGCCCGACCGCGGCTTTTCTTTCATGCGCGACGGGCCGCTGGACATGCGAATGAGCCAGGATGGCCCAAGTGCCGCCGATCTGGTAAACACCGCAGACGAGGCGACGCTGGCCGACATCCTGTATCATTACGGCGAAGAGCGCGCCTCGCGCCGCATCGCCCGCACGATCATTGCGGCGCGCGGCGATGCGCCGATTGAAACAACCGCGCGTCTGGCGGGGATTGTAGAGCGGTGCCTGCCGCGCCCCAAGCCGGGCCAAAGCCATCCTGCGACGCGCAGTTTCCAGGCGATCCGCATCGCGGTGAACGATGAATACGCCGAACTTGCCCGCGGGCTGGAGGCCGCGATGCGCGCGCTGAAACCGGGTGGCAAGCTGGCTGTCGTGACCTTTCATTCGATCGAGGACCGCATTGCGAAACGGTTTTTCGCGGTGACATCCGGCGGGGCGGGGCGGGCCAACCGCTATGCACCCGAAACCGTCGAGGCGGCGGCCCCGTTCAGGCTGTTGACCCGCCGCGCCATTGTTGCCGATGACGAAGAACTGGCGGAAAACCCCAGATCACGCTCTGCCAAGCTGCGCGTGGGTGTCCGCACGGATGCCCCCGCGACCCCCGTTGATCGCGATGCGATTGGCATGCCCAGCATTCCGGACAAAGGACATCGGTCCCATGCGTAGCCTGTTTTACGTCCTGTCAGCACTTGCCGTCATGGGGTTGGCTTTTTGGGCCTATCAGGAAAACTACAAGACACAGCAGGCCCTGAAGGACGT
The DNA here is from genome assembly GCF_052119585.1 of Pseudogemmobacter sp. W21_MBD1_M6. Classification (NCBI taxonomy): domain Bacteria; kingdom Pseudomonadati; phylum Pseudomonadota; class Alphaproteobacteria; order Rhodobacterales; family Paracoccaceae; genus Pseudogemmobacter; species Pseudogemmobacter sp. W21_MBD1_M6. The sequence continues at coordinate 19,594 of NZ_JBGQOJ010000024.1, forward strand.
CGGTGCCCTGCAACGCCAGATCGGCGAACAGCATGAATTGGCGGCCGTTTTGCGTGCCGAATGGGCCTATCTGAACAGACCGGAGCGCCTGCGCGAACTGGCCGAGATCAACTTTGACCGGCTGGGCCTGTTGCCCCTGATGCCAGAGCAGTTCGGCAATATTGATCAGGTCTCGTTTCCGGCGCCGCCGATGTTGCCGGTCACCGATCCTGTGGATGTGATGGGAACGCTGGAGGAACCGCTATGATCCGCACACCGCTTCGCCCTCTGGCCCGCATTCTGGCCGCCCGAAGCAAGGGCGAGAACCCCGACGCCATCGAACGCGAGAATATCCGCTTGCGCCACGAGGACATGCGCGACCGCTCGCGGCTTCGTGCCGAGGGGCGTCTTCTTGTGCTGGGCGTGTTCTTTTTCTGCGCCTTCACGGTTGTCGGCGCCCGCATGAGCCTGTTGTCCGCATCAGAACCAGAAGAACCGCAGGCCGCCGCCAGCGGTGCCGCAATTCTTGCGCAGCGGTCTGATATCGTTGACAGAAACGGTCGTATCCTTGCCACGAACCTGACCACGCATTCCCTGTATGCGCAGCCGCCGATCATGATCGACAAGGCAAAAGTGGCCAGGGAACTGGCGCTGATTTTCCCGGACCTGAAAGAAGAAACGCTGCTGAAGCAGTTCGAAAGTCCGCGCAAGTTCCTGTGGATCAAGAAAAAGCTTAGCCCCGAGCAAAAGCAACTGGTCCATGATATCGGCGATCCCGGCTTGATGTTCGGCCCGCGCGAGATGCGCCTTTACCCCAACGGCAAGCTGGCTGCGCATATTCTGGGCGGCGCGTCCTTCGGGCGCGAAGGGGTTCATTCGGCAGAGGTGATCGGGACCGCAGGGGTCGAGAAAGCCTTTGACGGTTTTCTGCGCGACCCCGCCGAAGAGGGGCGCCCGCTGCAACTGTCTATCGACCTGACCGTGCAGTCCGCCGCGCGCAGCGTCCTTTATTCCGGCATGAAACTGATGAACGCCAAAGGCGCCGCCGCAGTTTTGATGGATGTGCATACGGGCGAGATTGTCACTATGATCTCGCTTCCCGATTTCGACCCCAACACCCGCCCGCCCATTGCGACCAAGGGTGATGCGTCGGACAGCCCGCTGTTCAACCGTGCGGTGCAGGGCCTGTACGAACTTGGCTCTACCTTCAAGATTTTCGCGGTGTCACAGGCGCTCGAGGAGAAGCTGGTCAGCCCGACGACAATGATCAACACCAAAGGGCCGTTGACCTGGGGCAAATTCCGCATCCGTGACTTTCATAACTACGGGCCGGAACTTTCGGTGACGGATGTCATCGTTGAATCCTCGAACATCGGCACCGCCCGGATTGCAATGCAGATCGGCGCAGAGCGGCAGCAGCAATTCCTGGGTAAGCTGGGCCTGCTGGAGCCGACGCAGGTCGAACTGGTCGAGGCGGCAGGCAGTAAACCGCTGACCCCCCGTCAATGGTCAGAACTGTCGACGATGACCATCTCTTACGGGCATGGCCTGTCTGCCAGCCCGCTGCATCTGGCCAGCGCCTATGCGACAATTCTGAACGGCGGCACGCGGATCAAACCGACGCTGCTGAAGCAGAACGCGCGCCAGAACGGCGACCGTGTGGTGTCAGAGAACACGTCGGCCGTGGCGCGGGACATGCTGCGGGCTGTGGTTACGCGCGGCACTGCCAGCTTCGGCGAGGTCAAGGGCTATATGGTGGGCGGCAAGACCGGCACCGCCGACAAGCCGAAGGAAAACGGCGGCGGCTATTACAAAGACAAGGTGATCGCCACCTTTGCCTCGGTCTTTCCGGCCAACGATCCTAAATACGTGCTGATCGTGACGCTGGACGAGCCATCCGAGAATTCCGGCAAAGAGCCGCGGCGCACTGCCGGTTGGACAGCGGTTCCCGTCGCGGCAGAGATGATCCGCCGCATGGCACCGCTTCTTGGCTTGAGACCACAGATTGAACCTTTGGTCCCAGTTGAGGTAACACTTACCAGCAACTAGGACTCGGACGGGAATATCATGGCAAGCGCGGCACTAGGGACATCATTGGCAGCACTTGGCCTGACCGCAAGCGGCGGACGCGAGGCGCAGGTTACGGGGCTGTCCGTTGACAGCCGCCTGACAAAGCCGGGGCATCTGTTTGCGGCGCTTCCCGGATCGCGGGTTCACGGTGCCGAATTCATCAAATACGCCATTCGCATGGGGGCCGGATCTGTCCTAACCGACAGGGAGGGTGCGATCCTGGCGCGCAATGATCTGGACAAGGCGAATATCCCCGTCGTAATCGCCGAAGATCCGCGTCAGGCGCTGGCCTATGCCGCGGCGCTTTGGTTCGGCGCGCAGCCCGATGTCATGGTGGCCGTCACCGGCACAAACGGCAAGACCTCTGTGGCGACCTTTACCCGCCAGATATGGATGCTTCTGGATATTTCCGCCGTCAATCTGGGCACCACCGGGGTCGAGGGCGCATTCGAGGCCCCGCTGAACCACACCACCCCCGAACCGATCACCCTGCACAGAGTTCTGGCGCAGATCGCGGGTGCCGGTGTGACCCATGCCGCGATGGAGGCTTCAAGTCACGGGCTGGAACAGCGCCGTCTTGACGGTGTGCGCCTGATGGCCGCGGCGTTCACGAATTTCACGCAAGACCATCTCGACTATCACGCCACCTTCGAGGATTACTTCAACGCCAAGGCCGGCCTGTTCGAGAGGGTGTTGCCGGAAGAGGGCACCGCCGTCATCAACATGGACGACCCGCGCGGGCTGGACATGGCCGAAATCGCGCTGGAGCGGGGACAGGACCTGTTGACCGTCGGGTCCGGCCCCGAATGCGATTTGCGCATTCACGGCCAGCGGTTTGACGCCACAGGGCAGGATCTTCGGTTCGGATGGGCCGGGAACATCCATCAGGTGCGCCTGAAGCTGATCGGCGGTTTTCAGGCGGAAAACATCATGATTGCCGTCGGGCTGGCCATTGCCTGCGGCGCCGATCCCATGCGGGTGTTCCAGATTCTGCCGCAACTGACAACCGTGCGGGGCCGGATGCAGCACGCGGCGACACGCGAAAACGGCGCGGCAGTCTTTGTCGATTACGCCCATACGCCCGACGCGCTGGAAACCGCGCTGACCGCGTTGCGCCCGCATGTGATGGGACGCCTGATTGTGGTGTTCGGCGCAGGCGGTGACCGCGACACAAGCAAACGCAGGCTGATGGGTGCTGCCGCTGACGCCCATGCCGATGTGGTCATCGTCACCGACGACAACCCCCGGTCCGAGCGCCCCGCCGATATCCGCGCCATGGTGATAGAGGGGTGCCCCGACGCCACAGAGGTCGGCGACCGCGCCGAGGCGATCCTGCGCGGCGTGGACGCGTTGCAGCCGGGCGACGCCCTGCTGATCGCGGGCAAGGGGCACGAAACCGGGCAGGTCGTCGGCGATGACGTTTTCCCCTTTGACGATGTGGAACAGGCCAGCGTTGCGGTGGCTGCACTGGACGGACATCTGGCATGACGGCTCTTTGGACATCGGATGACGCGGCGCGGGCCGCGGGGGGGCGCGCAACGGCGGCCTGGGTTGCAAACGGCGTTTCGATCGACACGCGCGAAATTGCGCCGGGTGATCTGTTCGTGGCACTGAAGGACATTCGCGACGGGCATGATTTTGTCGCACAGGCGCTGGCTGCCGGGGCGTCTGCCGCGCTGGTCAGCCGCATACCCGACGGGGTTCCTGCCGATGCGCCGCTGTTGCTGGTCGACGATGTTCTGCCGGCGCTGGAGCGGATGGGCATCCATTCCCGCGCCCGCACCCGCGCCAAAGTGATTGCCGTGACCGGATCGGTCGGCAAGACCTCGACCAAGGAAATGCTGCGCGCGGTTTTGGGGCGTCAGGGCAAGGTGCATGCCGCCGAGAAAAGCTTTAACAACCACTGGGGTGTGCCCCTTACCCTTGCGCGGATGCCGGCAGACGCCGATTTCGCCGTGCTCGAGATCGGCATGAACCACCCCGGAGAGATCGCGCCGCTGGTCCGCATGTGCCGCCCCCATGTGGCGATGATCACCACCGTCGCCGCCGCCCATCTGGAGGCGTTCGAGAACGTCGAGGGCATCGCCCGTGAAAAAGCCGCGATTTTCGAGGGACTGGAGCCGAAGGGCATCGCCATCATCAACGGCGATCTGGACACCACGCCGCTGCTGGTTGCTGCGGCAAAAAAGGCAGGGGCCAGGATCGTTACCTTCGGGATGGGCGCCAGCAACCACCACCGCATTCTTGAACTGACGCAGGGCGAGTCGAGCACCGTCGCCCGCGCCCGCGCCTGGCGCACGCCGATGTTGCTGAAGGTCTCGACCCCCGGCAGGCATTTCGCGGTCAACGGGCTTGGCGTGATCGCCGCAGCCACCGCCCTTGGGGCGGATCGCGCCCGCGCGCTGTGCGCTTTGGGGCAATGGTCGCCGCCGGCAGGGCGCGGCACCCGCGAACGGCTGGCGATGGATATTGTCGATGACCACATGACCTTCGACCTGATCGACGACGCGTTCAACGCCAACCCCGCCTCGATGGCCGCCAGCCTCGAGGTTCTGGCCGCTGCCAGAACAACCGACGGGCTTGGCCGGTATGATAGCGGCCGGCGGATCGCCATTCTGGGGGATATGCTGGAACTTGGAACGAACGAGGTGGAATTGCACGCCGATATCGCGGCCTTGCCCGCGATGAAGAATATCCAGTTGGTGCATTGTGCAGGCCCCCTGATGCGCGCCCTTTATGAGGCGCTGCCGGACACCAAGCGCGGCTTGTGGTTCGACAGCGCCCCCAAATTGGCGGCGCGCGCCCATTCCATCGTCGATGCGGGCGATGTGATCCTTGTCAAAGGCTCCAAGGGCAGCAAAGTCAGCCTTGTCGTTGACGCGATCCGCAAATTGGGCCATCCCGCGCAAAGTGATCAAAGAGGGACAGAGTAAATGCTTTACTGGTTGACGACCTTTTCGGATGGGGGCGATTTTTTCAACCTGTTCCGCTACATCACATTCCGCGCGGGCGGCGCATTCTTTACCGCGCTCGTCTTCGGCTTTGTCTTTGGCCTTCCACTGATCAATTTGTTGCGCCGCCGCCAGACCCATGGTCAGCCAATCCGCGATGACGGCCCCGAGGGGCATTTTGCCAAGGCGGGCACGCCGACGATGGGCGGTGTGTTGATCCTTGCCGCCATTCTGGTCTCCACGCTGCTCTGGGCGCGTCTGGACAGCCCCTTTGTCTGGCTGATCCTGTTTGTGACCATGGGGTTTGGCGCGATCGGCTTTGCGGATGACTACGCCAAGGTGACGAAAAATAATACCAAAGGCGTGTCGGGCAAGATCCGCTTTGGCCTCGGGCTGTTGATTGCCGCCATCGCGGCCTATTGGGCCTCAGTCTATCATCCGGCGGATCTGACCCACCAACTGGCCTTTCCGGTCTTCAAGACGGCGCTCTTGAACCTCGGGTTTTTGTTTATTCCCTTCGCGATGGTCGTGATCGTGGGCGCCGCCAATGCGGTGAACCTGACGGACGGTCTGGACGGGCTTGCGATCATGCCGGTGATGATCGCTTCGGGGACGCTGGGCATCATCGCCTATTTCGTCGGCAACGTGAATTTTTCCGAATATCTGGACATCCACTATGTGCCCGGCACCGGCGAGATCCTTGTGTTCAGCGCCGGGCTGATCGGGGGGGGCTTGGGCTTTTTGTGGTATAACGCGCCGCCCGCCGCGGTGTTCATGGGCGATACGGGGTCTCTGGCGCTTGGCGGCGCATTGGGCGCAATCGCGGTCAGTACAAAGCACGAGATCGTGCTGGCGATTGTCGGTGGCCTGTTCGTGGTCGAGGCCCTGAGCGTGATCATTCAGGTCGGCTATTTCAAGCGCACCGGCAAGCGGGTGTTCCTGATGGCGCCAATCCACCACCACTATGAAAAGAAGGGCTGGAAAGAGCCGCAGATCGTGATCCGGTTCTGGATCATCTCGCTGATCCTTGCTCTGATCGGTCTTGCCACATTGAAGGTCCGCTAAATGATCCCCGTTCTTGGTTTCGAAGACTGCAAGGTTGCTGTTCTGGGCCTTGGCCGCTCTGGCCTTGCCACCGCCCGCGCGTTACGTGACGGCGGGGCAGAGCCGCTGGTCTGGGATGACAGCATCGAGGCCCGCGACAAGGCCGAGGCCGAAGGCTTTGTGCCGCACGACCCGATGCGCGCCGGCGCGTGGGATGGCGTTGCCGCCCTGATTGTCTCTCCCGGTATTCCGCATCTTTATCCAGAACCGAACAAGGTGATCGCGGCCGCATGGGATGCAGGCGTGCCGGTGGACAATGACATCGGCCTGTTTTTCCGGTCCTTTGCGACATATGAATTCGAGGATTTCGAAACCGCACCCCGCGTGATCTGCGTGACCGGCTCCAACGGAAAATCCACCACCAGCGCCCTGATCCATCACATTCTGACCGTCGCCGGTCGCCCCACCCAGCTTGCGGGCAATATCGGGCGCGGTGTGTTGGATATGGACCCCGCCCGCGATGGCGAGGTGATCGTGCTGGAACTGTCGTCATATCAGACCGACCTTGCCCGGGCATTGACGCCCGATGTGGCAGTGTTCACCAATCTATCCCCGGACCATTTGGACCGCCACGGTGGCATGGGCGGCTATTTCGCGGCCAAACGCCGCCTGTTCGCCGAGGGCGGGCCCGACCGCGCCGTGATCGGCGTGGATGAAAACGAAGGGCGCTATCTGGCCAACCAACTGGCCGAAGTCCCCGAAGATGACCGCGTGATCCGCGTTTCGGTCGAGCGGAAGCTGACCGATGCGGGCTGGACCGTCTTTGCCCGCAAGGGCTTCCTGTCCGAATATCGCAAGGGCCGACAAACCGGCAGCATCGACCTGCGAGAGGTGCGCGGCCTGCCTGGAACCCACAACCACCAGAACGCCTGTTCCGCCTATGCCGCCTGTCGCGCTCTGGGGATCGCACCGCGCACGATCGAGACCGCATTCCACAGCTTTGAAGGTCTGCCGCACCGTAGCCAGCGCGTCGCGGAAAAAGCCGGCGTCAGCTATGTGAACGACAGCAAGGCAACAAACGTCGACAGTGCGGCAAAGGCGCTGCAAGCCTTCACCGGCATCCGCTGGATTGCGGGGGGGCTGGGCAAGGATGGCGGCATCGAGGCGCTGAAGCCGCATTTGGGATCGGTGGTGAAAGCCTATCTCATTGGCCATTCCGCACGTGATTTCGCGCTGCAACTGGGCGACACCCCCTATGAGATCTGCGAGACAATGGCCCGGGCCGTCGATCTTGCCGCCTCTGACGCGCAGGCGGGCGAGACGGTGTTGCTGGCCCCGGCCGCAGCAAGTTTCGACCAATATCCGAACTTCGAAAAACGCGGCGAGGACTTTATGCAGCAGGTTCAGGCGCGTCTTGCCGACTGACCTGCCAGTTCTTCTTGGTAAAAATATCCTCGCCGAAGGCGTCATCATCGTTACTGGTGCTGCGGGGCACCTGGCTGTGGTGTGACCCTCACTCGGATTGATTTAGTGTCCTTCCTCGGAACCGTCGGCCGCCAAGTCGGTCCTGCAGCGAGGATTTCTCTCGCCGAGCAGCGGTGGCTTTGGTCGCAATCGCATCGCAAAAGGGTATCAACCAAGACCGTGGCAGTTATCGACAGTTGTGGCCCCGGTTCTGCATAAACAAGTCATCGGATTACTTGTGGAAATGGTAGAACCAATGGCCAAGATCGAGCGGATTGAAACGAGCATTATCGACATTCCGACCATTCGGGGTCATGTCCTGTCGATGACGACGATGATGATGCAGTCGATCGTTCTGGTGCGGGTAAAGTTTGCCGACGGCTCCGAGGGTTTGGGCGAAGGGACATCCATCGGCGGATTGAGCTATGGAGCTGAAAGCCCGGAAAGCATCAAACTTGCCATCGACGCCTATATTGCTCCTGCCATCGAAGGGTTGGAGGGCAACAATATCAATGCGGTTATCGACCTCGTTCAAAAGATGGTGCGGGGCAACCCGATTGCCCGTTGCGCCGTTGAAACAGCCCTTTGGGACGGTCTGGCGCGGCGGTTGAACGTTTCGGTTGCGCAGTTGTTCGGCGGGTCGGTTCGCACCGAGATGCCTGTCGCCTGGACGCTGGCCAGCGGCAATTCGCAGACCGATATCACCGAGGCGCTGGAGATGATCGCGGCGCGGCGTCACAACATCTTCAAGCTCAAGATCGGTAAGCGTGCGGTCAAGGACGACATTGCACATGTCGCCGCGATCAAGCAGGCTGTGGGCGACAAGGGCAGCATTCGCGTCGATGTCAATCAGGCGTGGAACGTGGCTGATGCCCGCTGGGGTCTGGCGGGTTTGCAGGAGATCGGCGTCGATCTGGTCGAGCAGCCGATCCGTGCCCGTTATACCCAGGCGCTCAAATCTCTGACAGACAGCTACGAAATCGCCGTGATGGCGGACGAGGCGCTGCAGGGGCCGGAGGATGCGATGCATGTTGCAGCCGATCGTTCCGCCGATGTGTTTGCCGTGAAAATCGCACAATCGGGCGGACTGAAGCGGGCGAGCGAGGTGATCGCCATCGCACAGGCGGCCAATATCGGACTGTACGCGGGCACTATGTTGGAGGCCGGCGTCGGCACTGCAGCCGCGCTGCAACTGTTCTCGACGATCCCGACGCTCGAATGGGGGACAGAGCTGTTCGGGCCGTTGTTGTTCAAGGAGGAGATCCTGGCAACTCCGATCGCATATCACGATTTCAATGTTCACCTGCCAGACGGGCCGGGACTGGGCGTGACAGTCGACCCGGAGAAGGTCGAATTCTATCGGCGCGACCGCAGCAAAAGCCTGCATGTTGTCGGCGCAAAAATCTAGGAATTTCGGTTCGCGCGCCTGTCGCCGGACCATTGGAGGAGGAAAGACAAATGTTTACACTCACCGCTCTTGATGAACTGGATCGCCGCCTTGACGGCATGGTGCAGGACGACCCGGAAAACGGTATTTTCCGGGCGCGCCGCGATATGTTCACGGATGAAGAACTGTTCGAGCTTGAGATGAAGCACATCTTCGAGGGCAACTGGATTTACCTTGCCCACGAAAGCCAGATCCCGAACAACAACGACTATTTCACCACCCATATGGGCCGCACGCCGATCGTCATCACTCGTGACAAGACAGGCGAGCTGCATGCTCTGGTCAATTCTTGTTCGCATCGAGGCGCGATGCTGTGCCGGTTCAAGCGGCAGAACAAGGCAACGTTCACCTGCCCGTTTCACGGCTGGACCTTCGCGAATACCGGCAAGCTGCTGAAAGTCAAAGACCCCAAGGGTGCAGGCTACCCCGAGCAGTTTGACTGCGACGGCAGCCATGACCTGACCAAGGTCGCCAGGTTTGAAAGCTACCGTGGCTTCCTGTTCGGATCGCTGAACAAAGACGTGTCATCGCTGTCCGACTATCTGGGTGAAGCCAAGACCATGATCGACATGGTTGCCGACCAGTCCGACGAGGGGCTCGAGGTTCTGCGCGGCTCGTCCACGTATACCTACGATGGCAACTGGAAACTTCAGGCTGAAAACGGGGCCGACGGTTATCACGTCAGCGCTGTCCACTGGAATTATGTCGCCACGACATCGCATCGCGGCGAAGAGAAAGAAGACAAGATCAAGGCTGTCGATGCCTCGAAGTGGAACAAGCAAAAGGGTGGCTTTTACAGCTTCGAGAATGGTCACCTCTTGCTTTGGACCGTCTGGGCCGATCCGACTAACCGCCCGTTGGCACCGCGCCGCGAGGAGCTGGTCGAGAAATACGGTCAGGCCAAGGCCGACTGGATGATCGGGTATCTCCGCAATCTGTGCCTTTATCCCAACCTGTTTCTGATGGACCAGTTTTCCAGCCAGTTGCGCGTGTTCCGTCCTATCAGCGTCGATAAAACCGAAGTCACGATCTACTGCATCGCACCGAAGGGCGAAGATCAGACTGCTCGGACCTTGCGGATCCGCCAGTACGAGGATTTCTTCAACGCCTCTGGCATGGCAACACCCGACGATACGGAAGAGTTCCGTGCAACCCAGCGCGGCTATGCCGGTGCACGGTTTGCCAAATGGAATGATCTGACCCGTGGTGCCACGCAATGGATCACTGGCCCTGACGAAGACGCCAAAGCCATCGGGTTGAATCCGATCCTGTCGGGCGCACGAACCGAGGACGAGGGGCTTTTCGTGGTTCAGCACAAACAGTGGGTTGATCGTATGACTGCGGCCGTTGCCAAAGAACGGACCGAAGTCGAAATCAACCCAATCGCTGCGGAGTAACGGATATGACCACAACAACGCTGGAACGCACCACAGGAAATGTCCTGAGCTATCATGATATCCAGACATTCCTGTTCCGAGAGGCACGTTGTCTTGATGACCGGGACTGGGACAACTGGCTCGCGTTTTACCACGATGATTGCGTCTTCTGGATGCCCGCCTGGGATGATTTCGATACCCTGACCGAGGATCCGCTGAACGAGATGTCGCTGATCTACTATCCGACCAAGGCGGGGATCGAAGATCGGGTTTTTCGGATCAAGACCGACCGATCATCGGCCACCTCGTTGCCAGAGCCGCGCACGTCGCACAACATATCCAACATCGAAGTGCTGTCGCAGAATGAAGGTGAAATCACGCTGCGGTTCAACTGGTTCACGTTGAACTATCGTTACAACAAGACGGACCAGCACTGGGGCACTTCGTTCTACACGATCGACACGACAGGCGACAAGCCATTGATCACCTTCAAGAAGGTGGTCCTGAAAAACGATACGATCCACCACGTTATCGACGTCTATCACATCTGATCCGGGTTGACGGATCCCAGTCACAGACCGACGCGCCACCCTGGAGGAAGGGGGGGCGCGGACAGGGGAGGAGTATCTGACATGACTTACAAGATCGCGCTAAACTTCGAGGACGGTGTTACGCGGATCATCGACTGCGATGACGACGAAAAGGTCACCGATGCGGCCTTCCGCCAAAAGATCAACATCCCGATGGATTGCCGTGATGGCGTCTGCGGCACCTGCAAGTGCTTTGCCGAAAAAGGCGAGTACGAACTGGAATTTTACCTCGACGAGGCGATGACCGAGGACGAGGCCGCAGAGGGCTATGTCCTGACGTGCCAGATGATGCCACAAAGTGATTGTGTGATCCGCGTGCCGACCTCGTCGCTGGCCTGCAAAACCGGTGCCGAGACTGTCAGCGCCGAAGTGGTCGCGGTGGACAGGTTGTCGGACACCTCTTTTGGGTTGCGCGTGAAACCAGCAAAGCAGATCGCGTTTTTGCCGGGCCAGTATGTTAATATTTCCATCCCCGGATCGGGGCAGCACCGCTCCTATTCCTTCTCGTCCGGACCTGCGGGCGAGGATGGCTCGTTTCTAATCCGCAATATCCCCGGCGGGTTGATGAGCACCTGGCTTGCCGAAACGGCCAAACCCGGCGATGCGGTGGATCTGACGGGACCGATGGGTGCCTTCTATCTTCGCCCGATGGCGCGTCCGCAGCTTTGGTTGGCTGGTGGCACTGGCCTTGCTCCGTTTCTGTCGATGCTGGAACTTGTTGCAACAGAGGGCACGGACCAGCCGATCACGCTTTACTATGCGGTCACACGTGCCGCCGATCTGGTCGAGCTGGACCGCGTGTCGGCCCTTGCGGGAAAGATCGGCAATGTCACCGTCATTACCATTCTGGCGGCCGCTGAAGAAGAGCACGCCCGCAAGGGGTTCGTGACAGATCACTTGAGCACAGCGGACCTGAACGGCGGCGACGTTGACGTTTATCTGTGCGGCCCGCCCCCGATGGTCGAGGCCGTGCGCCAGCATCTGGATGCCGCTGGCGTCAAACCTGCCAGCTTTCACTTCGAGAAATTCAATCCGACAGAGACCAAGGCAGACGCGGCATGACACGGTTTGCAAGCAAGACATTTGTCGTGACAGGGGCTGCACAAGGTATCGGCCAGCGTGTCGCGGAACGCGCTGCGGCGGAAGGTGCCGAGGTGCTGATCGTGGACCGATCCGACATGCGCATTGCCGTCGCGCAGGGTATTCGAGACGCAGGCGGTCGGGCGGAAGAGCTCAACGTCGATCTTGAAACGTGGACGGGCTGCAAGGCTGCCATAGACCATGCGATTGCGAAATTCGGCAAGATTGATGTTCTGGTCAACAACGTCGGTGGCACGATCTGGGCAAAACCCTTTGAGCATTACGCCCCGCACGAGATTGACGCAGAGGTGCAGCGCTCGTTGTTCCCGACGCTTTATTGCTGCCGCGCAGCACTTGAACCGATGCTGGCGGCGGGGCGGGGGGTGATCGTCAATGTCTCTTCCATTGCGACGCGCGGTTTGAACCGTGTGCCATACGCGGCGGCCAAAGGCGGCGTGAACGCGATCACCGCCAGCCTTGCGTGGGAGGTCGCAGAGCGCGGCATCCGTGTGGTGGCCACCGCCCCCGGAGGAACCGAAGCCCCGCCGCGCGCCGTGCCCCGCAATCCCAACGCAGACAAAGAACAGCGCGTTGACTGGTATCAGACGATCGTCGATCAGACGGTCCAATCGAGCCTGATGAAGCGCTATGGAACACTCGACGAACAGGCAGGCGCGATCCTGTTTCTGGCGTCGGATGACGCCGCCTATATCACCGGCACGGTGTTGCCGGTTGGGGGCGGCGATCTCGGATAGGCCGGAGAGGACGGCTGTTTTTTAAACCTGGAGGAATCAATGAAAACGATCACAAAGGCGACCCTTGTGGGGCTTGCCACCACTATTCTCGCTCATACGGCAACCGCTGAAGAAATCTCTGTCGGCCTTTTGCTGCCCTATTCAGGTGTCTACGCCGCACTCGGCAATGAAATCGACGCCGGCTTTCAGTTGGGACTGGAGACATTCGGCGGTGAAACCGACGCAACCTTCAAAGTTGTTCGCGAAGACACCGAAGTGACGCCCGGTGTTGGTCTTGGCAAAGCCCGCAAGCTGATCTTGCAGGACAAAGTCGACGTGATCGCCGGTGTCGTGTCCTCGGGTGTTCTGGCGGCGGTGCGCGACGTCGTTGACGGAGCGAAAGTGCCATTGATCGTTGCGAATGCCGGCAACGACGAAGCCACCGGCGAGTCCTGCAGCCCCTACATTATCCGCATGTCTTTTTCCAACATGCAGGTCAACCGCCCCATGGGTAGGTGGATGTTCGATCAGGGCATCAAGAAGGTCTACACGCTGGCACCCGATTATGCCGCTGGTCATCAGATGATCGACGCCTTTGCAGCATCTTACACGGCTTCTGGTGGCGAAGTTGTCGGCCAAGCCTACACTCCGTTCCAGAAAACCGAAGATTTCGGTCCCTTCCTTGCCGAGGCAAAGGCCAGTGGTGCCGATGCCGTCTATGTCTTCTATGCTGGGGGCGAAGCGATTTCGTTCGTCAAGCAGTATGACAGTTTTGGCCTGAAGGCCGATCTGCCGCTTTTTGGCTCCGGCTTCCTGACCTCGCCGCTCTACGTCAAGGCCGAAGGCCCCGCAGCCGAAGGGGTTATTACCGCGTTGCACTATGTGCCGACGCTTGACAATGCCCCCAACGCCGCCTTCGTCACGGCGTTCGAGGCTGCCAATGGCCACTTGCCGTCCGAATTCGCAGTGCAGGGCTACGACTCTGCCCGCGCCCTGATCGAGGCGGTGAAGTCTGGCGCAACCGATGCCGAAACAATCGCAGCCGCATTGCCGAAGGTCACATTCGACGGCCCGCGCGGTGCCCTGTCTATCGACGCGGCAACCAACAACGTGGTTCAACCGATCTACGTCTATGAGACTGTCGCAGGTGACAACGGTCTGACCCAGAAGGTTCTTGCAACGCTGCCAGCCGAAGCTGATCCGGCAAACGGCTGTGTGATGAAATAAGCCAAACGCAGCCGCGCCCGAACATGGGCGGGGCTGCATCCCTATCTCGAACGGAGGAGGTTCAGATGACTACGGATGTCGGTTTTTGGGTGCTTCAGGCGCTTAACGCGTTGCAACTTTCGATGCTGCTGTTCCTGCTTTCGGTCGGGTTGACCGTGATTTTCGGGTTGATGCATTTCGTCAACCTCGCGCATGGGGCGCTTTACGCCCTTGGTGCGTATTTTGCAGCCAGCGCCTCTGCAATCGGCGGGTTCTGGTTCGGGCTGCTGGTGGCACCGATCGCCGTCGCCGCCGTTGGGGTGGTTCTTTATGGCGGGTTGATCCAGCGGATGCGAAAATCCGGGCCCATGGCGCAGGTGCTGGTGACCTTCGGTCTGATTTTCGCATTGTTTGATCTGACCCGTATCGTCTGGGGCGATATCGCCCTTGCGGCAGAAGTGCCGCAGATCCTGTCGGGTCAATCAGCTCTTCTTGGCGTTGCTTACCCCACATATCGACTGTTCATCATCTGTCTTGGGGGGGTGGTTCTTGCCATACTCGCCTTTGTTCTCGGCCGCACCCAGATCGGGGCGATGATCCGCGCGGGCGTGGACAACGACGCAATGGCAGCCTGTCTTGGTATAAATGTCGAGAGGATGTTCTTTGTCGTGTTTTGCGTCGGTTGCGCTTTGGCGGGTCTTGCCGGCGCGGTCGCTGCACCGCTCTTGTCGGTATCGCCGGGAATGGGTCTGCAAATCCTGATCCCGACACTGATTGTCATCGTGATCGGCGGTCTTGGAAGCCTCAAAGGCGCGATTGCCGGCTCGTTGATTTACGGCTTTGTGCAAACCTTTGGCGCGGTTCTGTTCCCGCAAGTCTCCTCTGTCCTCATCTATGCCTTGCTTGCTGCGGTCCTTGTGATCAAGCCGGCGGGCCTTTTCCCCGCGAAAGGATGACCTGATGTTCCGTCATACTCCGCTGCGTTATGCAACACTTTCCATTCTGACGGCCGTCCTTGTGATCCGCGCCTTCACCGCCAGTTATTTCGGGTTGGAAATCCTGACAGAGATCATCATCCTTGCGATGTTGGTTCTAGCCCTTGATTTGGTCGCGGGCTTTGGTGGGATGGTCTCACTTTGCCACGGTGCGTTGATGGGCCTCGGGGCCTATGCTTATGCCCTTCTGGCGGCTAAAACGGGGCTTAGCCCACCTCTTGCCATGGCGGCGGCAGTGGCTGTCGGCGGTGGCGCTGCCTGGGTGATCGGGGCAGTCTGCGCCCGTTCGCACGGCATCTATTTCATCATGGCCACGCTGGCTTTTGGGCAGATGGCCTATTCGTTTGTATTTGAGGCACCAATCTTTGGCGGCAGCGATGGGTTCGCAGGCATTCCAAGGCTTGATCTTTCGATGGTGGGCATAGATCTGGGCGACAGCACGACCTTCGTTCTGTTCTGCGGCGCGCTTCTGGCGCTGTGCTACATGCTTGTCGTTGTTGTGCTTCAGTCGGGACTTGGCCGCAGTCTGACGGGGGTCATGCACAACGAGCAGCGTATGCGCGCGCTTGGTCTGAACGTCTGGCGGGTCAAGGCCGATGTCTTTGGTCTGTCCGGTATGATCGCGGGTCTGGCCGGGGCCCTCGCGGCGCAGCACATCATGTTTGTTTCGCCCGGCCAATTGGCCTGGACGGTTTCAGGCGAGGCGCTGGTTGTCGTTATTCTGGGGGGGCTAGGAACGCTTGTCGGGCCACTTGTCGGTGCTGTGGCCTTTGTTCTGCTGAAGCACGAAGTCAGCAGCCTGACCAACTATTGGCACCTTGTCGTTGGCGTGATCCTGATCGCCGTAGTGATGAGCCGCGCCAACGGGTTGTTCGGTTTTGTCGAGAATCTGGTCGAGGCGAAACGTCAAAGGCGCATTCAGAGTGCCCTGCCAAAGGAGGTGATGAGCGATGCTTGAGACACGCAATCTGTCCAAGAGTTTTGGCGCAATCCACGTCACCAAAGACGTCTCTATTAAACTTGAGCGGGGCGAACGCCGTGTGATCCTTGGCCCCAACGGGGCGGGAAAAACGACATTGTTCAACCAGTTGGTGGGCGAATTGGCGTCAGACGCCGGCAGCATCCATCTGGCGGGCGAGGATGTGACCGGCCTGAATGTGGCTGCGCGCGCCAAGCGCGGCCTTTCGCGCAGCTATCAGAAGAACACGTTGTTCGATGGTCTGACCGTCGAGGAAAATCTGGGCCTTGCCGCCGCAGTCGCAACCGGCCACTCTACCAATATGTGGAGTGATAGTCTGGCCAAACCCGAAGTGCGAGAGATCGTCCGGGCGGTGGCAGAGCAGGTCAGGCTGATGCCCTATCTTCATGCCAGAGTCATGGATGTGTCCTACGGCGTGCGTCGCCAGCTAGAGGTGGGGGTGGCGCTGGCCACGCAACCGATGGTCATTCTGATGGACGAGCCGACGTCCGGCGTTGGCCCCGAGATGTCCAAAGGGTTTCACGACCTGCTGAACGATCTGCCACGCGACCTGACCCTGTTGATCATCGAGCATGACATGGATCTGGCCTTTGATGTGGCCGACACGATCACCGTTCTGAACTACGGCGAAGTGGTGTTCGACGGTCTGCCGGAGGCCGCGCGGGGATCTAGCCTGCTGAAGGAAATCTATCTGGGGAGCTGGGAAAATGCTTGAGCTGTGTGATGTACAATCCGGTTACGGCGAAACCCAAGTGCTATACGGCATGTCAATCAAGGCCGGGCCGGGCCGCGTTCTGGCGATCCTCGGACGAAATGGCGCGGGAAAAAGCACAACATTGAAAACCATCATGGGCCTCTTGCCGACAAAGGAAGGGTCCATGACTTTTGACGGCAAACCGATTCCGCGCCGCCCCTACGATATTGCACGGGCAGGCATCGCCTATGTTCCCGAAACGCGCGATATCTTTCCGTCGCTAACCGTGCGCGAGAATCTTGAGATTGCCTCAAAGCGATTTCCGGGCGGCGATGACGGCTGGACGATGCACCGCGTACTGGAACTGTTCCCGCGTCTGGGGGAGAGGATGGACAATGGCGGCATGCAGCTTTCGGGCGGCGAGCAGCAGATGCTGGCCATCGCCCGGGCGCTGTTGATGAACCCGCGACTTCTGATCCTTGACGAGCCGACAGAGGGGCTTGCCCCGATCATCGTCAAGTTGATCCATGACAAGCTGCAAGACTTGCGGACTGCGGGTTTGTCGATGGTATTGGTCGAACAGAACTTCGGTTTTGCCACCTCGCTTGCTGACGATGTGGTCATTGTCAGCAAGGGGCAGGTGGTCTGGACCGGCACACCGGACGCGATCCGCGCCGACACCGAAGCGCAGCATCGGTGGCTTGGCGTCTGATATGCCTGATCACTTCAGGGGATAATGGGCAAGCTTTTCGTGAATTGCACCGTCGGGGTGCAGGATTGAGCGGTAAAGCGAAAAGCCCTCGACGGTGATCGGCTCCAATCGGAAACGCGCATGGTGCAGCAAGAAAATCCGCAACCGTTCCAGATCGGCCTGCGGCATCCGGCGCCGGAAACGGGCCAGCGTCACATGGGGACGAAACCGTTCCCTTGCAAGTTGTAGCCCGGCGTCGCGTATCGCGCCACGGATCTTGTGGTGCAGACGTTCAAGCGCAGTATTCTTTGCCACGTCGACAAACAGCACCTTTGGGTAAGGATCTCCAAAGGTGTCCAGACCTGCAAGCTCCAATTCCAACGTCGGGGCGTTCACCTCTCGCATTGCGTCGTGAATGTCTTCGATCATTCGTTCTGGCTGTTCGCCCAGAAA
The DNA here is from genome assembly GCF_052119585.1 of Pseudogemmobacter sp. W21_MBD1_M6. Classification (NCBI taxonomy): domain Bacteria; kingdom Pseudomonadati; phylum Pseudomonadota; class Alphaproteobacteria; order Rhodobacterales; family Paracoccaceae; genus Pseudogemmobacter; species Pseudogemmobacter sp. W21_MBD1_M6. Next base: position 37,347 of record NZ_JBGQOJ010000024.1, read on the forward strand.
GGCCAGCGTCAGATGGAAATTGTCTGCTTGTGTCTGGCAATCAAGGGGCAGGGTTTCCTGTAGATCGACCAGCGCATCGGTGACGGGATCGGGCAAGTCTATGGCAAGGAAGGCACGCATCTTTCCACCCTTCAAAGTCGACCCTAAATCGTCTTTCTCGCAACCGTTTGGGCGATCTGAACGAAGTTGCGGACATGCACGCCCTGTTCGTCCAGACGGTAGTTCAGTGAAAGTTCGGTATTGGCCAGCGGCGGCGATATTTTGAGGAACCGCACGCCATTGCGATGTGCCGATCCGACCGAGGCAGGCACGATGCAGACGCCCTCGCCGATCGCCACAAGGCTGAGAGCGGTTTGCAGGTCCATGGTGAAAACACGGTTGCGGATCGTCAGACCCTGATCCTTGCAGCTGTCCAGCACGAAGTCGGCAAAGCTTGGGCGCGGATATTCGGGGTAGAGGATGAAATTCTGCTCCATCAATTCCGCCAGATTGACGGCCCCCCGCGAAGTGGTCTCCAAGGTGTCCGGCGCGGCGAGCGATAGCGGCTCTTCGCCCAGCTTGCGTGTCACGAATTCACTGTCTTTCAGCGCCGGGCGCGCAAAGGCCACGTCAATCTCGCGCGAGACCAAGGCGCGATGCAGTTGCGCATTGTTCATCGGAATGAGGCTAAGCGACATGTCCTTGTAATTGGCGCGGAACGATTTGATGATGTTTGGCAGGATCCCGAAGGTGGATGACCCGACAAACCCGATCCGAAGGCGACCCTCTGCGCCCTGACCAAGACGTTTGACTTCCAGCTTGGTGTCCTCGAAATCGCGCAGGATGGTCTTGCCGCGCTCCAGCAATCTGGACCCGGCCTGTGTCAGGGTGATCGCATTGCGCCCGCGATTGAACAGCAAGGCGCCAAGCTCTTCCTCGATTTGTTTGATCTGACGGGACAAGGGCGGTTGCGCCATGTCCAGTCGTTCGGCCGCGCGACCGAAATGCAGTTCTTCGGCCACGGCTATAAAGTACGTCAACTGCTTGAAGTTCACAAACACATCCCCCGCTCCTGCGTCAGCATAGCCCGTTCAGGGCGTGTTATGCAAAAAAATACCCCCGCCTTAGCGGGGGTACTGATCAGGAGATATTGGAGTTACTCGGCGGCGACTGCTTTGCTTGCCGACTCTGCCTTCAGAACAAAGTCGAATTTGACGTGCAGATCGGTGTCGAGATCGGGACCGGCCTTGTTGAAGTCGGCCACAAGGCTGTCCTTGACCGCAAAAACCGAGTCATTGTCGAGGTAGGCGCTGCTCGAGTCGTAAATCTGGCTGACCAAAGTGCGAAAGCCGTCCCTGGAGACGATGAAGTGCATGTGGCCGGGGCGCATCGGATGGTGACCCATGTACCGCAACAGCTCGCCTGCGGTCTCGTTGTCCGGGATCGGATAGGGCACCGGGCGGACAGCGCGGAAGGCATAGTGGCCATTTTCGTCAGTCACGAAACGACCACGCAGGTTGAAATCAGCCTGATTGTGATCGTGGTTCTCGTAGAGACCGTTAGGGGCATCCTCCCAGACATCCAGCGTCACGCCTTCGATCGGCGCACCGGAGGCGTCGCGCACATAACCTTCGAAGTAAACTGTTTCCTCGTTGTCGAAATGGGTCTGGACGGTCGAGGCCCCCTTTGGCAGAACGGGTGGGTTTTCACGGTAGAATGGCCCCAGAACCGTGCCTTCGCTCTCGCTGCCTTCGACCGGGTTTGACAGCATGTCGCACAAAACTTCGACACCCAGAATATCGCCCAGCAGGATGAATTCCTGACGCTTGTCGTCGCAAATCGCGCCAGCGCGGGCAAGGAACATGCAGGCGTCGATGAATTCGCTGTGCTGCAGATTAACGTCTTTGCAAAACCCATGCAGGTGACGCAGCAGCGCCGTCATGATCTCGCGCTGGCGCCCGGAGATGTCTCCGTTCTCGCCAAGCGACGCGATTACCACATCGGTGACATTCTCGATTGTTACATTGCTCATCGTGTTTCCTCCTCCTCAAGGATCTGGGTGTCGTGTGGACGATCACCGGAACAAAACCGGCGGGCCCGAATGTTGGCGATACTTCCCCAAGCCGATGCCCAGACCAATGCCCGCCACGGTATCGGCCAATACCAATTTCGCCAATCCTCTGCGGGGCAGCTGCAGATGGCCGTCATGGGTATTGATGGATACCCGCAGCGACATTGCTATGGCCCCACCTGCTGGCACAGGGTTGGTCAACAACTGCGCTGATAGGAGCCCCCCATGCTAAGCACGCTGCACGATATGCAGACCCGGCTGAACGCTACGCCGCATCTGACCCGTCTGGGACGGCTGTTCTCGCAGACAATCCTGTTGCGTGTCGGAGACGACGAATTCTATCTGACGTTCGAGAAGGGGCTGTTGACCACTGTGCAACCGGGACCAAGCCGCAAGACGCCATGGCGTTTTGCGCTGATCACCGATGCCGGTGCCCTTGCCCGGTTCTGGGAGCCGGTTCCCGCCCCCGGATTTCACGACATCTTCGGATTGGTGAAAATTGGTCGCGGGCGTGTCGATGGCGACATTCTGTGCTTGGTCCAGAACCTCAGGTTTTTCAAGGAATTCATGGCGCTTGGCCGCCCGCAACGCGAGGTCGCAGCATGAGCATTGAACCTATAACCGGCCGCTATGTCACTGTTACCATCGGGGGCGTTCCGCAGCGCATCTATTTCGAGGAGGCCGGACAGGGCCGTCCGGTATTGTGTCTGCATACCGCAGGTGCCGATACGCGACAGTGGCGTCACCTGATGAACGATGCTGACGTTACTGCGGGCAATCGCATGATTGCCTTCGACATGCCGTGGCACGGAAAATCTCTGCCGCCCGAGGGGTTCGAGACACAGGAATATCTGCTGACCACCGAGGCTTATATCGAGACCATTATCGCCGTGATCGACGGCCTCGGGCTTGACCGCCCTGTGCTGGCCGGTTGCTCGATGGGCGGGCGGATCGCGTTGCAGTTGGCCGCTTTGCACAGCCATAAATTCGCAGGATTTATCGCGATCGAGGCAAGTGATTTTCAACCGGCTTGGTATGATATCGACTGGTTCCACCGCCCCGACGGGCACGGTGGCGAAATGGGTGCGGCGTTGGTTTCTGCCAATATCTCGCCATATGCGCCTCAGGCAGAGCGCTGGAACACCCTTTGGATGTTCATGCAATCTGGACCGGGCGTGTTCCGTGGCGATCTGAGCTTTTACACACGCGACGATAGCTTGATCGGACGATTGGCCCAAATCGACACCACCAGGACACCCGTGCACCTGATCGTCGGGGCCTATGATCTGACCTGTACGCCCGAGGACGCCAGGCGCACCGCCGACGCCATTTCCGGCGCGACGCTATCGGTGATGGACGAACTGGGGCATTTCCCGATGTCCGAACACCCCGAAGGGTTCCGCCCGTATTTCATTGACGCACTAAAAAAGATGCCCGCAGCCAAGCAGGCAACAAGCTGATTCAACAGCCCGTTTCCGGGGCAGGGGAGGAGAACCCAATATGACCACGAACAGCCCGATCAACCAAGGATTCGCCCAATTGAACCGCCGTTCTTTCGGTCAGGGTGTTTTCGCCCTTGGTGCGGCGGCAAGTTTGCCATTCAAGGCACATGCGCAGGACAGAACTATCCGTATCGGCTTTGTCACGCCCCAAACCGGCCCGCTGGCCGTATTTGCGGAATCCGACGCCTTTGTGTTGGACCAGTTCCGTCAGGGGCTTGCCGATGGTCTTCAGATCAATGGTGAAACATGGACCGTCGAGATCATCGTAAAAGACAGCCAATCCAGTTCTAACCGCGCAGCAAGCGTCGCGCAGGAACTGATCTTTGACGATGAAGTGCATCTTTTGCTTGCCACATCGACACCCGATACGACCAATCCGGTAGCCGATCAGGCAGAGCTGAACGGCGTGCCCTGCATCACCAACGACACCCCCTGGCAGCCGCATTTCTTCGGCCGCGGTGGCGATCCGAAGGTCGGGTTTGAATGGACCTATCACTTTTTCTGGGGATTGGAGGACGTGATTTCGACCTTCACCGGCATCTGGGAAAAAACTGAAACCAACAAGGTGGTCGGTGCACTTTGGCCAAACGATCCAGATGGAAACGCCTGGGGCAGCCCGGAAATCGGCTTTCCCCCCGTGGCAGAGAAAATGGGCTATTCGCTGGTTGATCCGGGCCGCTATCAGGTGCTGAGCGACGATTTCAGCACCCAGATTTCCGCCTTTAAATCTGCTGGCGTCGAAATCCTGACCGGCGTGGTTCCGCCACCCGATTTTTCCACCTTCTGGTTGCAGGCGGCTCAGCAGGATTTTCACCCAAAGGTTGTCACCTTCGGCAAGGCACTGGAATTCCCGCAGGTCATCAGCTCGCTTGGTGATCGCGGCGACGGGCTGTCGGTCGAAGTCTGGTGGTCGCCGGACCACCCGTTCTCGTCGGGCTTCACCGGTCAAAGCTCTGCCGAACTTGCCGCCGCCTACGAGGCCGCGACGGGCAACCCATGGACCATGCCGCTGGCCTTCAAACACTCGCTGTTCGAAGTGGCGGTCGACGCCCTGCGCCGCACGCTGGACCCGACAGATGCAGCCTCGATCCGCGACGCGATTGCCGCGACAGATTACGCCTCTGTCGCCGGGCCCGTCAACTTTCAGACCGGTCCGGTTCCGAACATCTCAAAGACGCCGCTGGTCGGTGGTCAATGGCAGTTGGTGGACGGCAAGCCCAGCCTTGTTGTCGTCGAAAACGGGGATCACCCTGAAATCGCGACCACAGGCGAAATGCGCCTGATCACCTATTGATCCTGCGGACCCCGGCTGGCAGCTGCCGCCGGGGCCGCTTTTCATGACATTGAAAGTGAATGCTGTGCCCCCTTTGCTGCAAGCCGATGGTCTGTCCAAGAATTTTGGCGCCTTGCGTGCCGTTGACGATGTCAGCTTGTCGCTGGGCGCGGGTGAGGCCCTTGGGATCATCGGGCCGAACGGCGCCGGAAAGTCCTCATTGTTCAACCTGATCGCCGGAACCATGGCCCCCGGAGCCGGCACAGTGAAAATCGACGGCATTGATGTGACACGCAAAGGCGCGGCGCAACGGTGCCGTGACGGCATCGGTCGCACCTATCAAATCCCCAAACCGTTCAGCGGCCTTTCGGTATTGGAAAACCTGCTTGTTGCAGCGCGGTTCGGAGGCGGAGAGCGGGAGCGTGACGCCAGGCGCGATTGCCTTGCGATCCTTGACCGGCTGGAACTGGGGGATCTGGCCGACTGTCCGGCCAGCGGGCTACGCCTGCTGGAGCGTAAGCGTCTGGAAATGGCGCGGGCGCTGGCGACAAAGCCGCGGCTATTGTTGTTGGACGAGATCGCGGGCGGGCTTACCGATCTGGAATGCGACAACCTGATCGCAACCATCCGCGAGATCCGCGAAAGCGGCGTGGCGATCATCTGGATTGAACATGTAGTGCATGCCCTTCTGGCGGTTGTGGACCGGCTGGCGGTGATCAGTTTTGGTGCCAAAATCGCCGAGGGGGCACCGCAGGCGACGTTTGACAGCCGCGAGGTTCAGGAAATTTATCTGGGGATCGAAGCATGAGCGATGTTCTTCAGACCCGCAAACTGAACGCTGGATATGGTGATTTTCAGGCCCTTTTTGACGTTGATTTTGAAATTGCCGAGGGCGAGGTCGTGGCGCTTGTCGGCGCGAATGGCGCGGGCAAGACGACGTTCTTGCGTAGCCTGACCGGACTGCTTGCGACGCAGGGGCAGGACATCACATTTCAGGGTGCCCCAATCGCCGGTCTGCCGGCGTTCAGGATCGCGCGGCTGGGCATGGCCCTGTCACCTGAAGGTCGGCGCTTGTTCCCGTCGCTTTCGGTCGAGGAAAACCTGCTGCTTGGCGCAACGGTTGGTCGCAATGGCTACTGGACGCTGGATACGGTGCGCGGCCTCTTTCCGATCCTGAGGGAAAAAGCCGCTGTGCCTGCCACGCTCTTGTCGGGCGGGCAGCAACAGATGGTGGCCATTGGCCGCGCCTTGATGAGCAACCCTGCACTGCTGTTGCTTGACGAGGTGAGCCTTGGGCTGGCCCCCGTGATCGTGCGCGACATCTATGCAGCCCTGCCGCAGATCAGGGACAGCGGCGCGGCGGTGATCATGGTCGAGCAGGATATCGGGACCGCCATGTCCGTGTCCGACCGCCTGTATTGCCTGCAAGAGGGACGTGTCAGCCTGACCGGACGATCCGCCGATCTGGATAGGGCGATGCTTTCGGCAGCATATTTTGGCAAGACAAGGGATGTAGCGTGATGGAATGGGTCAATGCAGTCGTGCAGGGTGTTTTGCTTGGCGGGCTCTACGCGCTTTTCGCCGCGGGCCTTTCGCTGATGTTCGGGGTCATGCGGTTCGTCAATCTGGCGCATGGCGACTTTATCGTGCTGGCGGCATTCGGGGCGCTTGCGCTGGTCGACGCCACGGGAATCAACCCGCTGTGGACTTTGATCGTGTTGGTGCCAGTGATGGCGACGATCGGTTATGTCGGGCAACGGTTGATCCTGAACCGTCTTGTTGGCAGTGACATCCTGCCGCCGATCCTTGTGACTTTCGGGTTTGCGGTGATCCTTCAAAACCTGCTCCAAGAGGCGTTCAGCGCCGATAGCCAACGAATTTCGGCAGGTGCGCTTGATACGGCGAACCTTAGCCTGGGGCAGGGGCTGTCGATAGGCGCGGTGCCAGTTCTTATGTTTGTCGCGGCGGTTGTGGTTCTGGGAGCGTTAAGCTGGTTCTTGGCAAAAACGAACACCGGACGGCTGCTGCGCGCAACATCCGATGACCCCGAGATTGTCGGACTCATGGGGGCCGACAGGCGGCATCTGTTCGCAATCGCCACCTCTTTGGCAAGTGCGGTGGTCGCAATTGCGGGCGTGCTGATGGCGATCAAGACAAATTTCGACCCGGCAACGGGCCCGATCCGTCTGCTTTTCGCCTTCGAAGCGGTGATCATGGGGGGCCTTGGCAGCCTTTGGGGGACCCTTGCCGGCGGTGTGATCCTTGGGGTCAGTCAGGGGCTTGGCGCACAGATCGACCCCGGTTTTCAGGTGTTGGCGGGGCATATCGTGTTCCTCTTCATTCTTGTCCTGCGTCCGCAGGGTCTGTTTGCAAGGCAAAGGGGCTAGACCATGAAGACAGCTAATATCATTAGAGGCGCTGTCATTTTCTGTGCCGTCACAATCCTGATCGCAGGTCCATTCTGGGCCGGCGGCGGCACGCAGCGGATGCTGGTCGAGGTGTTCTACTTTCTGGCGCTGGCACAGCTTTGGAACCTGCTGGCAGGCTATGCGGGGCTGCTTTCCGTCGGTCAGCAAGCCTTTGTGGGGCTTGGCGGCTATCTGCTGTTCCTGCTGGCGATGTTCGCCGGCGTTCCTGTCCTGCTCGCGCTGCCGCTGGCCGGTGTTTTGACGGCGCTGGTGGCGATCCCGACTGCCCTTGTCGCGTTCCGCCTAAGCGGTCCGCATTTCGCCATCGGAACTTGGGTCATCGCCGAGGTCTTTCGTCTGGGCTTTGCGCAAATCACGCTTTTGGGGGGTGGCTCGGGCATTTCATTGCCCGTGCAACTGGTCAAGGACATGGCGGCAAGCCGTGGTGCGCGCGAGGATCTGACCTATTGGATCGCGCTGGCCATCATGCTTGCCGTCGTGCTGGGGGTCTGGGCTCTGATGCGCTCTGGTGCCGGTCTTGGGCTTGCGGCAATCCGCGACAACGAAGGTGCCGCCGAAAGCGTGGGCGTCAGGACATCCCGCCTGAAAATGATCGTCTATGTGGGGACTGCGGGCATGACCGGATTGATCGGCGCGCTGGTATTCCTGCAAAAGCTGCGAATTACGCCAGAGGCGGCCTTCAGCGTGAACGACTGGTCGGTTCTGGTGATTTTCATCGTCGTGATCGGCGGTATCGGGTCGCTGGAAGGTCCGATCCTTGGTTGCATATTGTTTTTCTTGCTGCGCGAAACGCTAGCCGATCTGGGCACCTGGTACATGATTATCCTCGGCTCGATCTCTGTTGCGATCATGTTGCTGGAACCGAAAGGCCTGTGGGGGCTTGTCACACGCCATGTCCCGTTGGTCCTGTTTCCCACGGCGCGTCTGTCTGGACGTAACACCATAAACGCCACATCCCCCCGGCCATCAAGGAGCCTGACGTGACGACTTCAGTGACCAATCCCTGCATCATCTGCATCGCGATTACGGGGTCTTTGCCGACCAAGGCGAACAACCCAGCCGTGCCGATCAGCATTGCCGAACAGATCGAAAGCACACACGAGGCATTTGAGGCGGGCGCCAGCATTGTTCATTGCCACGTCCGCGATGATGACGGCAAGCCAACGTCGGACCCGGAGCGGTTCGCGCGCCTGAAGGCGGGCATCGAAAAGCATTGCCCGGGCATGATCGTGCAGCTGTCCACCGGTGGCCGTTCGGGGGCGGGCAAAGACCGCGGCGGCATGTTGCCGCTGGGTGCGGATATGGCGTCGCTTTCAGTCGGGTCGAACAACTTTCCGACCCGCGTTTATGAAAACAGCCCTGATCTGGTAGATTGGCTGGCGTCTGAAATGCTGAAATACAATGTGAAACCGGAAATCGAGGCATTCGATCTGGGCCACATCGTGCAGGCCACTCGGATGGCCGCCGATGGTCGCCTTGCCGGGCCCCTTTATGTGCAATTCGTCATGGGGGTCAAAAACGCCATGCCCGCAGACGAGCCCATTCTGGACTTCTATATCAGAACCCTGAACCGGCTTGCTCCCGAAGCGCAATGGTGCGCGGCAGGGATCGGGCCCGCGCAATATGTGATCAACGAATGGGCGATTTCCAAGGGTGGCCATACGCGGACCGGCCTGGAGGATAACGTCCGGCTGGATCGCGACAGGCTTGCGCCGTCGAATGCCGCGTTGGTCAGACGTGCGGTCGGGCTTTGCGAGAAATACCACCGCCCCGTCGCCACATGGCAGCAAGCACGGGATATACTTGGACTGCGAAAGGTAGACGCATGAAAAAGGTTTACGGCACGGCGGCAGAGGCATTGGATGGCCTTTTGTTTGACGGCATGCTTATCGCGGCGGGGGG
>NZ_JBGQOJ010000025.1:0-43344 GCF_052119585.1 Pseudogemmobacter sp. W21_MBD1_M6
CAAAGAGCAAAGAGACAATAAAAAACCGAAGCGCAAATCATTAGCGCAACAGATCAACTACCTCTAGATGTTCGTTCCATACCATCAAATCTCGTAAGACCCTCTGGCGTCCCAGCACCGCAGTCTCGTCTGCGTCGCCGTTGAGAGGGGTTCTAGGCTGAGTGACCAAAACCCGCAAGTGCTTTTTTCACCCTTCGTCATAAAACATGCATAAAACTTATTTCTTGTGTGATTACATGGATTTAGGCAAACAAATGCAAAGGAACACACCCTGCGGCGCAATATAATTAGTAGCGCTACCATAGGTCACCACAACATATTGAAGTTATGCACAGGGTCGCCCGGCGTATCTTTGCTTTAATCCCCCATTCAGGAGCAAGCCGACCAACTCAACATCGCATATGCCCCCGAAACCGGCCGAATTCCGACATATGCTAGGGCCGCGCCACGACTCGGCGGGGGGGCCATTTCAATCGCGTCGCCAGAAGACCCAGAACGACCGCGCTATAGATCAGCGGCTCGGCCTCCCAGACCTTTTGCACCATAACGAAATGGACGACCCCTGCGGCTCCCACGAAATACGTCAGCTTATGTATCCGCTGCCACAGCGCCGCACCCAGTTTTCGCACAGAGCGGTTGTTCGAGGTCACGGCCAGCGGCACCAATGCGACAAAGCCGACCATGCCGATGGTGATATAGGGTCGTTTCAGGATGTCGGCCCACATCTGCCCCCAGCGCAGCCCCATATCCAGCCCGATCCAGACCGCCAGATGCACGACAATATAGAAGAACGCGACCAGGCCGATCGCACGGCGGAATTTGATCAGGTTCACGCCCGCATATTTGCGCAGGGGCGTTACCGCCAGCCCTGCAATCAGGAACTGCAAGCCATACAGTCCAAGACCCCGTTCCAACGGGCGGATCGGATCAGGGCCGCTCATTCCCGACACCGCCGAATAGAAAAGCCAGACCCCCGGCAAAGCCCCAAGTATATAGAGAGGCCAGACCGGAACCTTGCGAAGCCTGCCGTTGACGGCCTGACTGATCGACACCCTAGTAATTCTCCAGCAGATCCATATCGGCATAAAGGCTTGCCACCTCGTCGCCGTAGCCGTTGAACATCAGCGTATCCTCGCGGCCTGCGAAAAGGCCCGCACCGATCCGGCGCTCTGACGCCTGGCTCCACCTTGGATGGTCCACATTCGGGTTCACATTACTATAGAAACCGTATTCGCGCTGATTGATGGCTTTCCATGTCGTATAGGGCTGCGTGTCGGTCAGGGTGATCCGCACAATCGACTTGATCGACTTGAAACCGTATTTCCATGGCACCACCAACCGGATCGGTGCGCCCGACTGGTTCGCCAACGGCTCGTTATAAACGCCGGTTGCCAGAATGGTCAGCGGGTTCATCGCCTCGTCCAGGCGCAGGCCCTCGCGATACGGAAAGTCCAGCACGCCGCGTTGGACACCGATCATATTTTCGGGTTGAACCACCGTCTCGAATGACACGTATTTCGCGCCGGACTGAACGCCCGCCTTATCCAACAGCGCGGACAACTGAAAGCCGTTCCACGGGATCACCATCGACCAGGCCTCGACACAGCGGAACCGGTAGATGCGTTCCTCTATCGTCATGCCCGACACCAGATCGTCCAAAGAGAACGTGCCGGGGTTATCCACAAGACCGTCGATCGTCACGCTCCACGGATCGGTCACCAATGCCTTTGCATAGCGGGCTGGTTCGTCTTTGCCGGTGCCGAACTCGTAATAGTTGTTATAGGTCGTGATCTCTTCCAGCGTATTGGGGGCCGCATCGGTCGAATACTGGCTTGGCACCGTCATGATGCGCGCCAGCGCCGGCCCTGCAATAGACCCAAGCGCCGCAGCCCCGGCACTTGCCATAAAGGAACGGCGGTTCAGAAACGCCGATTTGGGTGTCACGTCAGACCACTTAAGGTCGGTCTTGAAACGATAGGTCATAAAAGTGCCTCCAGCATTTGGGTGAACATTGACCTAGCGGGGCGTCATTGAAAAACAAAACCAACTCATCTCACGAAGACGTTTACCCACTGTAACGTAATGCCCCCCTTTCACGGCGCAGGCTTCCCCGAATTACGCGCATTCCCCGATTTGACCTTGATCAATGCCCCGTAGCGGGGTTTCATTAAAATCAGCATCAAACGATGCATCCCGCATCAACCAGGGGAGGACACATAATGAATATGTTTCGCATGACGGTCGTCGCTGCGGCTTTGGTCGCGACGCAGGCCACTGCCGAGCCCTTTGTCGGGTATGAGTCGAACGACGCGTTCGAAGACGTGGTTTTCGCGCTAGAGAATGCCATTGTCGGCAAGGGTCTGGTGATCGACAGCATCAGCCATGTCGGCGATATGCTGGAACGCACCCGCTCCGATGTCGGGTCGGATGTTGTGCTGTTCACAAAGGCCGATGTGTTCAGCTTTTGCTCTGCCGCGCTGTCCCGCAAGGTGATGGAGGCCGACCTCGCCAATATTCAATACTGCCCCTACGATATTTTCGTCATGCAGACCCCTGATAAGCCCGATGTTGTCACGGTGGGCTACCGCCCCTATCCTGATGGCCCGATGAAAGAGGTCGAGGCGCTGATCGACAGCATCGCGCGCGAGGCGTCGGGCACGGAATAACGGCTGGATCGCTCACGCCGGATCACCATTGATCACCGTTATTTTATTGGAAAACGCAAAGCTGTGCGGCTTAGGTCGCGCAGTGGTTTTGTCAAATCCGATCGGCGGAAATCCCCGCTCATCCAACATCCCGATTTCCGCGTAACAAGGACACTGTTCGATACCGGACAGCATCTTTCAATCGGGAGACCTACTATGTTCCGCAGAACTTTCCTTTCGATCACCGCAGCAACCTTGCTTGCGACCCCTGCCTTTTCCGCAGGCCATTCCAAAGACATCGTCGACACGGCCATTGATGCAGGGTCTTTCACCACTTTGGTCGCCGCAGTTCAGGCCGCCGGACTGGTGGACACCCTGAAAGGCGAAGGCCCGTTCACCGTGTTCGCCCCCACCGACGCGGCCTTTGCCGCATTGCCAGAGGGCACAGTCGAAAACTTGCTGAAGCCAGAGAACAAGGACCAGCTGGTCAAGATCCTGACCTACCACGTTGTTCCGGGCAAGGTGATGTCCACCGATCTGACCAACGGCATGATGGCGCCCACCGTTGAGGGCGCGGATCTGACCATCATGACCGAAGGCGGCGTCAAGGTGAACGACGCCAACGTCACGACCGCCGACATCGAAGCATCAAACGGCGTGATCCATGTCATCGACGCGGTGATCATCCCGGCAATGTAAGACCACCCCGACCGTATCCGGGGGCAAAGCCAGGCTTTGCCCCCGTTTCTTCTAGTGAACGACCGCGACTTCGGGCTTGGGCCGCCGCGTCGCAGACACCCTGTCCCCGACAAGCAGCCCATCCGGCCCCGCGTCAATCGTCACGGTATCGCCATCCAGCACATCCCCCGCCAGCAGCATCTCTGCCAACTGGTCCTGGATCGACCGCTGGATCACCCGCTTCAACGGGCGCGCCCCGAACACAGGGTCATACCCCTCGTCCGCCAGCCATGCCTTGGCCGCAGGCGACAGGTCCAGCGTGATATTGCGCGAAACAAGCCGCTTTTGCAGCAGCCCCAACTGAATATCGACGATCCCGCCCATATCCTCGCGGGCCAGACGGTCAAAGATGATCGTTTCGTCCAGACGGTTCAGGAACTCGGGCCGGAAATGCGCCCGCACTGCGTCCATCACATCGCGCTTGGCCTCCGACGCATCAGCACCATCGGGCAACATGCTTAGGGACTGCGCCCCAAGGTTGCTGGTCAGCACGATCAGCGTCTGCTTGAAATCCACACGCCGCCCCTGACCATCGGTCAGGATACCGTCGTCCAGCACCTGCAACAGCACGTTGAACACATCGGGGTGCGCCTTTTCCACCTCGTCGAACAGCACAACCTGATAGGGTCTGCGCCGCACCGCCTCGGTCAGAACGCCGCCCTCTTCATAGCCGACATACCCCGGAGGCGCGCCGATCAACCGGCTGACCGCGTGTTTTTCCATGAACTCGGACATATCAATGCGAACCATCGCATTCTCGTCGTCGAACAGGAACTCGGCCACCGCCTTTGTCAGCTCTGTCTTGCCGACGCCCGTCGGCCCAAGGAACAGGAAGCTGCCCAGTGGCCGCCCCTCGTCGTTCAGACCGGCCCGTGCGCGGCGCACCGAATTGGCAACCGCCTTGACCGCCTGCCTCTGGCCGATCACGCGTTTGCCGATGGCCTCTTCCATCCGCAACAGCTTTTCACGGTCGCCTTCCAGCATCTTCGATGTCGGAATACCCGTCCAGCGCTCGACCACCTGCGCGATCTGCTCTGGCCGCACGGCCTCTTCCACCATCATGTCGTCGCGGCTCTCCGCCTCGACCAGCTGCTTTTCCAGCTGCGGAATAACGCCATAAGACAGCTCTCCCGCCTTCGCCAGATTGCCTTCGCGCTTGGCCTGATCCAGATCGGCGCGGGCACGGTCCAACTGCTCTTTCAGGCCGCGGGCTGATTCCAGCTTGTCGCGCTCTGCCTGCCACTGCGCCGTCATCGCGTCAGACTTCTCCATCAAATCGCCCAGCTCTTTTTCGATCTTCTCCAGCCGCGCCTTCGATGCCGCGTCATCCTCTTTCTTCAGGGCCTCTGCCTCGATCTGCTTTTGCAGGATATCGCGGTCCAGCGTGTCCAGCTCTTCGGGCTTGCTGTCCACTTCCATCCGCAACCGGCTGGCGGCCTCGTCCATCAGGTCGATCGCCTTGTCCGGCAGGAACCGGTCGGTGATATAGCGGTGCGACAACGTCGCCGCCGCCACCAGCGCCGCATCGGCAATCCGCACCCCGTGGTGCATCTCATATTTTTCCTTGATGCCGCGCAGGATCGAAACCGTATCCTCGACCGTCGGCTCCTCGACCATCACAGGCTGGAATCGGCGCGCCAAAGCCGCGTCTTTTTCCACATACTTGCGGTATTCGTCCAGCGTGGTGGCGCCGACGCAATGCAGTTCACCGCGCGCAAGCGCCGGCTTCAGCAGGTTCGACGCATCCATCGCGCCATCGGCTTTTCCGGCCCCTACAAGGGTGTGCATCTCGTCGATGAACAGAATGATCTCGCCCGCGGCGGTCGTGACTTCAGACAGAACCGCCTTCAGCCGCTCCTCGAACTCTCCGCGATACTTCGCGCCCGCAATCAGCGACCCCATGTCCAGCGCCATCAACCGCTTGTTGCGCAGGCTTTCGGGCACGTCGCCATTGATGATCCGCAGGGCAAGGCCCTCGGCAATCGCGGTCTTGCCCACACCGGGTTCCCCGATCAGAACGGGGTTGTTCTTGGTCCGGCGCGACAGAACCTGCATCGTGCGGCGAATTTCTTCATCGCGCCCGATGATCGGGTCGATCTTGCCCTCTTCGGCGGCCTGCGTCAGGTCACGCGCATATTTCTTCAGCGCGTCATAGCCTTCTTCGGCCGATGCGGTATCCGCCGTCCGTCCCTTGCGCACATCATTGATGGCAGAGTTCAGGCCCTGCGCCGTCACCGCGCCCGCCTCCAGCGCCTCTTTGGCCTTGGATTTCACCAGCGCCAGCGCCGTCAGAATGCGTTCCACCGGAACAAAGCTGTCACCCGCCTTTTTCGCCAGCTTTTCGGCCTCGTCCAGAACCTTGGCCGTCTGGGTGTCTAGATAAACCTGCCCCGCGTCGCCGGTCACCTTCGGGATCTTGGTCATCGCCAGATCAACAGCCTCCAGCACCCGCTGGGCCGATCCGCCCGCCGCCTTGATCAGGTTGCTGGCAAGCCCCTGATCGTCGTCCATCAAGGCTTTCAACAAATGCTCGGGCACCAATCGCTGATGGTTTTCGCGCATCGCAATGGTCTGTGCGGCCTGAATAAATCCGCGCGACCGCTCTGTGAACTTTTCCATGTCCATCGTTCGTCTCCTGTTTAAAGCGCCCTGACCGGACACGCCCTGAAGCGGCACGCATCCTTTCGGGCCTCCTACCCGAAATGGCGAGTGACCACGGGCCGTTCAAGACCTGCACGCCACATCTTGCGGCCAAAAGCGGACCGCAGGCAGATGACCCGCAGTTCTTGCTGTAAGGGGTTTCGCGCGGTCCGGTAATGACGTCGATCAACAAGGATCAATAAAGGCGCAGGCAGCGTCGCCGCCGAACGACTGGCCTCAGCCCCGCTTCCGCGGTGTCACCAGAACTTTCGGTCGCGCCGCCTCTGCCGCCTTGAACAACGAGAAGGTCTGATTGACGTAGTTCACAACGCCGGAGATATGCTCGCAATAGGCGTCCAGCTCGGCCGTGCGCTCTGCCTCGACAACCGAAACCGGACGGTCCGGCGCCCCCCCTTCGAACTGCACATAGAACAACGGCTCGCCGCGCTTCAGCACAATGTCCTTTTCCGGCTCGTGCCACTCGAATGCCCACATCAGCGGGCGCGGCCAGATGTCGATCGGGAACCGCCCGCCAAAGATCGTGCCGGGCAACGGCGTCTTGCGGTAATGCGCGAAGGCCGCGATCTGGGTCAGATACACCGGCTCGTCGGCGATAAACACATAAGGCAGCTTAAGCTGCACCGTCGGCCGGTCAGGATAGCGCCACTCTGCCTCGCCTACCAGAGTCAGCATATCGGCCAGCTTGCTTGACCGCACAGCCGACCCCGCACCAGCGCGATTGACCAGCCGTGGCACGCCTTTTTCATCGCGGGTAAAGCCAAGCGTCAAGTCAATCGGGCTTTTGATCACAAAATACCGGCTTTCCATATTGATCAGTGCAGGGCACCGCGATGCCGACTTCGCATGCCCCTTGTTCGTCTCGCGCGACGCAAGGCGCTCCGGCGCGTCGTATAAAACCCCGCCCTTGTCCGTGGTGCGAAACCAGCCGACCGTAATCGGTCCGGATGCGGGCCCCTCCTCGGGGCGCTCGTAGGTAATGTTGATCTGCATATCGCACCTTTGCCCTGCTTTCGCCCATGGACGCCAATCCGCAGGGGCAAGTCAACCGGCTCGCCGCTTGCCGGGCTGCATCTGGGGCGTTACAGACAGAAAACCCGCAAACAGGAGCCCCCCATGACCATGCCCGATGACCGCCTGATCGTTGCCCTCGACGTTGCAAACGCACTCGAAGGCCTGGCCCTGGCCGAACAGATCGGCGACGCCGTATCGTTCTATAAAATCGGCCTGGGCATGCTGACCGGCGGCGGTCTCGCCCTCGCGAACGAGCTGAAGGAAGAGCACGGCAAGCGCATCTTCCTTGACATGAAACTGTTCGACATCGGCGCAACGGTAGAGGCGGCCGTGCGCGGGCTGGTCCAGTATGACCTTGATTTCCTGACCGTCCACGGTGACCCCCACGTCGTCCGCGCCGCCGCCGAAGGGCGCGGGGCGAAAAACACGAAAATCCTTGCGGTCACCATTCTGACCTCGCTGGACCGTGCCGATCTGGACGCCAGCCTGATAAAGTCCGGTGACATCCAGAGCCTTGTTCTGGAACGCGCCGCCAACGCGCTGATGGCGGGCGCCGACGGTGTCATCGCCAGCCCGCAAGAGGCCGCGCTGATCCGCGCCCTGCCAGAAGCAAAAGGAAAGCTGATCGTCACACCGGGCGTCCGGCCCGCAGGAGCCGCGTTCAATGATCAAAAACGGGTGGCCACACCGGCGCAGGCCATCCGCGACGGGGTTGACCATATCGTCGTCGGTCGCCCGATCTGGCAGGCCGCCGATCCGCGCAATGCCGCGCAAATGGTGCTTGCCGAACTTGCGGGCGCCTGACGCGCCCTAGTCGTTGACGTCCTTGTGCCAGATTTTCGGGTTGCCATGCCGCACCCCGAAAATCTTGCGCAGCGCCAACCAGCATCCCAACGAAATAATCGCAAAAATCACCAGCGTCAGCGGCAGGTCAAAGACCAGCCCGACAAGCTGCATCAACCCGATCGCCAGCGCCCCGATCGAAAACCCAAGCAGGACAAACGCGGGCGCAATCACCTCCAGTATTGCAAGCCCGATGCCCGCAACCATCCACACCCACCAAAGCGACCACATCACGACCGACCTTTCAGCAGCTTGAACGCATCGCCAAAGGCATCAAGAACATTGGTCGGCAACAAAATCGTCTGCTTCCCCGCGCCCTTGCCGACCGCCACCAGCGCCTCGACCTGTTTCAGCGCAACCTGATATTGCGCCGCCTCGATCCCGTTTTCCTTGATCGCCTGCGCCACAACACTTGTTGCATAGGCTTCGGCATCAGCCTGCACGCGGCGCGCCTTGGCCCCCTGTTCGGCGGCGTAAAGCTCTGCATCGGCGTTCAGCTCGACCGCGCGCTTTGTGCCTTCGGCCTCTGTCACCTGCGCCCGCCGTGCCCGTTCGGCATTCAGCTGTTGCAACATCGCGTTGCGGGTCTGCTGGTCAAGGTTCACATCCAGCAATTCGGCCCGCGTCACCTCGATGCCCCAGTCATCGACAACCGCCTCGACCGATTGCTTGATCCGCGTGGTCAGCTGGTTGCGGTTCGACTGCACATCGTCCAGTTCCATCGCGCCGATCTCTGACCGGACGATCCCCGCAACCGTCGTTGCAATTGCCGCATCCACATCGCGAATACGGTAGACCGTCTTTTCCGGCTCGATGATCCGGTAAAACACCGAAGTATCGACCTGCACCAGAACGTTGTCGGCTGTGATCGCGTCCTGCTTCGCCGTCGGCAACTGGCGTTCCAGAATGGAAATCCTGTGCCGCACCCGGTCCAGAAACGGCACGATAAAGTTGATTCCGGGCCCAAGCACCGCCCGCAACCGGCCAAAACGTTCCACAACAAATTTCTCGGATTGCGGCACGATCCGCACCCCCAGAAAGATGCACAGAATTATAAAGGCCGCGATAAAGACCAGAACAATGTTCTGTCCGATGAATTGACCCAAAGTGTCTTCGACCGGCATGGTTCGGCTCCTTGTGTGTGTCCGCGCGTACTATGCGGACAAGTATTCCCCTAGGAAAGCGCAACCTGCGCTGCGCAAAACTTTCTGCATGTCATGTACATGGGCTGTGCATGGATTGTGCATTGCCAATTTCAGGCGTATTTTGCGCTATGCCCGCCCTTTGCCGTGATTGCCTGACCCAGTTTGACACAGGCGCCCGCTGTCCCTCTTGCCGCAGTCCACGGGTGCTATCGCATCCCGAACTTTTCGATCTGACGATCGCCCATATGGATTGCGACGCCTTCTATGCCTCGGTCGAAAAACGCGACAATCCCGAGCTGGCCGACAGGCCCGTGATCATCGGCGGCGGTCGGCGCGGCGTGGTGTCCACTGCGTGTTACATCGCGCGGATCAAGGGCGTGCGGTCGGCCATGCCAATGTTCAAGGCGCTTGCGCTCTGCCCCGAGGCCGTCGTCGTAAAGCCCCGCATGGACGCCTATGTCGATGCCTCCCGCGCGATCCGCGCCATGATGGACGCGCTATCTCCCTCGATCGAGCCGCTGTCGCTGGACGAGGCGTTCATCGACCTGACCGGAACCGCCAAGCTGCACGGCGCACCGCCCGCTGTCATGCTGGCCCGCCTGATCAAGCGGATGCAGACCGAACTGGGCCTGTCGGGGTCTATCGGTCTGTCACACAACAAATTTCTGGCAAAAATCGCATCCGATCTGGACAAACCGCGCGGCTTTGCCGTGATCGGCAAGGCCGAGACGGAAGCCTTCCTTTTGAACAAGCCCGTGCGGATGATCTGGGGCGTCGGTGCCGCGATGCAGTCCAGCCTGGACGCCGCCGGCATTCGCACCTTTGCCGACCTTCTGCGCTGGGACCGCAAGGATTTGCACGCACGGTTCGGCTCTATGGGTGAACGTCTTTGGCATCTGGCCCGCGGGCAGGACACGCGGCGCGTCTCTGCCAATGCGCCCGTGAAAAGCATCTCGAAGGAAACCACCTTCAACGACGATACCGCTGATGCGGGCATTCTGGACGGCCATCTGTGGCGGCTTGCCGAACAGGTATCGGACCGCGCCAAGGCCCGCGATCTGGCAGGTCGGGTCGTGGTTCTGAAACTCAAACGCTCGGATTTCTCGCTGATCACCCGTCGCCACAGCCTGCACGACACCACCCAGATCGCCGACCGCATCTACCGCACCGCAAGAGAGCTGTTCGACCAAGTGGGCAACAAAGGCCCCTACCGATTGATCGGCGTCGGCATTACCGACCTGAGCGCTGCCACCGGTGTGGACATGTCCGGCGACCTGCTGGACCCTGACGCCACAAAACGCGCCCGGGCAGAGCGGGCAGCAGACCAGATCAGGCAGAAATTCGGGGCGGATGCGATTGTGAAGGGCCGGTCGCTGCGTTGATCATTCCGCCGCCAGCGGAACAGTCTTACGCCCCGCTTCGGTGATCTCTGAGATCACCTGACCGATCAGCTTTTTGAAACCTGAAAAGTTCCCGTTCGGGCGAATCAATTGCTCGTTCATATAAAGCGACCGGTCGATTTCAATCTGGATCGCGTGCTGACGACGTGACGGACGACCGTAGTGCTGCGTGATATAGGCCCCGGCAAAGGGTGCGTTCCGGACGACCCTAAGACCGGCATTCAGGAAAGCGCTTTCAACCCTGTCGACGATTGCCTCACCCGCCGCCGCGCCGAATCGGTCGCCGATCACCACCTCGGCACGCGGAACCCCGAACTGGCTGATGCTCTCGAGAGCCTCGTGCGGCATCGAATGACAGTCCAGCAAAATCGCCTCGCCGAATTGCGCATGACTTTCGTCCAGCAGCTTTTGCAGGGTGTCATGGTAGGGCTGCCAATGCGTCGCGATCCGGGCCTCGGCCTCCTTCATGGGCAGCTTGCCGCGATAGATCGCGCGCCCGTTCGACACAACGCGAGGAATCACCCCAAGACCCGAGGCAACACGCGGATTATGTGCAATTTTCCTGACGCCTTCGATCAGCGCCGGATCAAGCTCTTCCGCCCCGCGGTTCATATCTATAAAGGCGCGCGGCGCCGTCGCGACCAGCAACGGCGCACCGAAACCGGGCGCATCCGCGAACAGTATATCCACGAATGCATCCTCGGATGACCGGATCGACCGCTCATCCAGAACCGACTTCATCATGAAAGACCACGCATAGTCCCGCCCGCTATGAGGCGATGCAAAGACCACGCTTGTCGTGCGCTCGGCTGGCAGATGAAGGTGGAAAGCGGGCTTGCCCATGTGGTCTCCTCTATGACAAATATATAAACGAATTTCCGAAGTTACCAAAACCCCTTGAACACTTCTTCGACTCCTTTTATAGACCGTCCACCAACGCCGACCAGCGGCGGGCACTAAACCGTGTTTTCGCTGGTTTGTTTAGGTCATATGGGCGCTTAGCTCAGTGGTAGAGCACTTCGTTGACATCGAAGGGGTCACTGGTTCGAACCCAGTAGTGCCCACCATATGTCCCTTCGGGGAACCGAATTTTAACCTAGGCGCGCCGCGCGCCGCGAAACAGGAGAAGACCCATGAAGGTCAGAAACTCGCTCCGCTCGCTCAAGCAGCGTCATCGCGACTGCCAAGTCGTGCGCCGTAAGGGCCGCGTCTACGTGATCAACAAGACGCAAAAGCGCTTCAAAGCTCGTCAGGGCTAAGATACCGCTCTTGAACAAGAAAACGCCGCCGGGTTGCAAAACCTTGGCGGCGTTTTCTTGTTTTGGGACCTAAATGTGCGGAGGCCTAGGGGTGTCAACCACATGGGCCGACACCCTTTTTGCTGCATTTATTCAGCGGGCACAGTCTCGGCCTCGACCTTTTCCACCCGCACCGCCGAATACTTGAACTCCGGGATCTTGCCGAACGGATCTAGCGCGGGGTTGGTCAGGACGTTGGCCGATGCCTCGACAAAGGCGAAGGGCATGAACACCATGTCTTCGGCCACCGCACGGTCGGCGCGGGCCATCACCTCGATTGATCCGCGCCGCGTGGTCAGGCGCAGCATGCCGCCCGGCTCTACCCCCAGCTTACGCAGGGTCGCGGGGTGCAGCGAACAGTTCGCCTCGGGCTCCACCGCGTCCAACACCGTCGCGCGGCGCGTCATCGACCCGGTGTGCCAGTGTTCCAGTTGCCGCCCCGTGGTCAGGATCATCGGGAAGCGCTCGTCGGGCACCTCGGCGGGGGGCGTCACGCGGGCGGGGGTGAACATGGCGCGCCCCGCACGGCGCGGAAAACCGTCGCCAAACACAACAGACTGCCCCGGATCCTCGGGCGACAGACATGGGTATTGCACGGCCCCTTCGGTTTCCAGACGGTTCCAGGTGATGTGATGCAAGGACCGCATCGACATCTTCATCTCGTCGAACACGCTGCGCGGACCGTCATAGTCCCAATCAAGACCCAGACGCCGCGCCATATCGACGATGATCCGCCAATCCTCGCGCGCCTGACCCGGCGGGTTGATCGCCTTGCGGGCCATCTGCACCTGACGGTTCGTGTTGGTCACCGTCCCGGTTTTCTCTGGCAAGGCAGAGGCGGGCAGAATCACGTCGGCAAAATTGGCGGTCTCTGTCAGGAAGATATCCTGCACCACAAGATGGTCCAGCTGGGCCAGTGATTTGCGGGCATGTTCCACATCGGGGTCGGACATCGCAGGATTTTCGCCCATGATATACATGCCCTTGATCTCTCCACGGTACATCGCGTCGATGATCTCGACCACGGTCAGCCCCGGTTGCGCCTGAATTTCGGTGCCTTTCCAGATGTGCCGGAACAGCTCGCGCACCTCGACGTCCGTTACCGGCTGATAATCCGGCAGAACCTGCGGGATCAAACCCGCGTCAGATGCGCCCTGCACGTTGTTCTGACCGCGCAAAGGGTGAAGCCCCGTGCCCGGTCGCCCGATCTGACCGCACAGCAGCGCCAGCGCGATCAGGCAGCGGGCGTTGTCTGTGCCGTGGATATGCTGGCTGACGCCCATGCCCCAGAAAATCATCGCCGAGGTCGCGCCGGCATACAGACGGGCCACCTCGCGGATCGTCTCGGCCTCGACCCCGCACAGCTCTGCCATGCGCTCCGGCGGAAAGGCACGGATATGGTCGCGGAATTCAAAGAAACCTTCGGTGAAGCCCTCGATATATTGCCGGTCGTACAGCTTTTCCTCGACGATCACATGCATGATCGAGTTCAGCAGGGCGACATCGGTGCCGGGCCGGAACTGAAGCATATATTCCGCATGACGTTTCATCGCGGTGCCGCGCGGGTCCATGATGACCAGCTTGCCGCCGCGCTTGGTGAACTGCTTGAAATAGGTGGCGGCGACGGGGTGGTTCTCGGTCGGGTTGGCCCCGATCACGATCGCCACATCGGCATTCTGAATTTCGTTGAACGAGGCCGTCACAGCGCCGCTACCGACGTTTTCCATCAACGCGGCAACCGAGGACGCATGGCACAGCCGCGTGCAGTGATCGACGTTGTTGTGCTTGAACCCCTGGCGAATCAGCTTCTGGAACAGATAGGCCTCTTCGTTGGAGCATTTGGCAGACCCGAACCCCGCCACCGATTTGCCACCGTAATACGACCGCAGATCGCTAAGCCCGCGGGCTGCAACATCCAGCGCCTCTTCCCATGTCGCCTCGCGGAAATGGGTCCAGGGGTTGTTCGGATCCACGTTCAGCCCCTTCTCCGGCGCATCCTCGCGGCGGATCATCGGCTTGGTCAGGCGGTGCGGGTGGTGGATATAGTCGAACCCGAACCGGCCCTTGACGCAAAGGCGCCCCTCGTTTGCGGGGCCGTTGATGCCCTCGACATATTTGATCTTGCCGTCTTTGACCTTCAGGCTGACCTGACACCCGACGCCGCAGAACGGGCAGACGCTGGCAACCTCGGTGTCGAAATCCTTGCTGTCGCCGACCAATGCCCCGTCCACAACGCTGGCAGGCATCAGCGCACCCGTCGGGCAGGCCTGAACGCATTCTCCGCAGGCCACACAGCTGCTGTCGCCCATCGGGTCAGACATATCGAACACCGGATAGGCATCATGCCCGCGCCCCGCCATGCCGATCACGTCATTCACCTGAACCTCGCGGCAGGCCCGCACGCAAAGCCCGCATTGGATGCACGCATCCAGCGAAACGCTCATCGCGATATGGGACGCGTCCAGCAGCGGAATGCGGGCCTGTTCCAGCTTTGGCAGGCGGCTGGTGGTGACGCCCTGCTCTGCCGCCATATCCCAAAGATGGCTGGATTTGTCATGGGCCACCTCTGGCGCGGGCTGATCCGCGACCAGCATCTCCATCACCATTCTGCGGGCGGTTTTTGCACGGCTGGTGTCCGTGCTGACGACCATGCCGTCGGTCGGAACCCGCACGCAAGACGCAGCCAACGTCCGCTCGCCGTCGATCTCGACCATACAGGCGCGGCAGTTGCCGTCGCTGCGGTATCCGACCTGATCCTTGTGGCACAAATGCGGAATGCGGGTGCCTTCGCGCTTGGCGATCTCCCAGATCGTCTCCTCGCCATTGGTTTCAACCATCTGGCCATCAAGCGTAAAGCGAATTGTCTCGGACATGCGCGCGTCTCCCTGTTGATGCCAGTTTAGACCATGCGCAACGGTGTTGCAGACTCCTATCCGCGACTTGCCCTCGCTCATTTACGCCGCGCTGTTTCCGATCCGCCCCAAAACGCGGTGCATTGGCAATGAATTCAGGATGGCCTAGACCAAGGGCACATCAAGACGGAGCATATGATGACGCATCTTTGGGTTCGGGCCGAACAACGGGCAAACGAGGAACGGGTCGGGCTGACCCCCGAAGGCGCCCGCGCGCTGATCGCCAAGGGCATTCGGGTCACGGTAGAGCAAAGCTCTGTCCGCGCGATCCCCCTGCAAGGCTACAGGAATGCCGGATGCGAAATCGCCCCCGAGAACACGTGGCCGGACGCCCCCGCCGATGCCATCATCTTCGGGCTGAAGGAATTGCCAGAGGACGGCACCCCCCTTCCACATCGCCATATCCTGTTTGGTCACGCCTACAAAGGCCAGCCGGCGGGCCAGCGGTTGCTGGCCAGGTTCAAGGCGGGTGGCGGCACGATGTATGATCTGGAATATCTGGTGAACACCGACGGTCGCCGCGTCGCCGCCTTTGGATACTGGGCAGGGTTCGCAGGCGCCGCAGTCTCGATGAAATGCTGGGCCGCCCAGCAACGGCACGAAATCGCAGGACCGGTCGGCGCCTACAGCAGCAAGACCGCCCTGCTGGACGAGCTTCAGGCAGAGTTGGACCAGATTGGCAGCCACCGCCCGACAGCCATCGTGATCGGCGCCTTGGGGCGCGTGGGCACCGGCGCCGCAGACTTGTGCACCGCCCTTGGCGTCAAGGTCACCAAATGGGACATGGCCGAAACGGCAAGCGGCGGCCCCTTCCCCGAAGTATTGCAGCACGATCTGTTTCTGAATTGCATCCTTGCCCGACCCGGCACACCGGTTTTCGTGCCGGCAAGCGCCAAAACAGACCCGCGCAAACTGACCGTCATCGGCGATATCGCCTGCGATCCCGACAGCGACTTCTCTCCGGTCAAGGTCTACGACCGGACCACCACTTGGGCAGAACCCGCGCTTCGGGTCCATGACGCGCCACCGCTCGATGTCACGGCTATCGACAACCTGCCATCCATGCTTCCGGTTGAATCCTCCGAGGATTACGCAGAACAGCTATTGCCCTCGCTTCTGACCTTGGGCAGCTTGGACACAGGCGTATGGGGCCGCGCAAAAGCGACCTTCGACCAGCACATCCAGAATACCTAGGGGAGACAGATCATGACCATTCATTGGTGCGGCACCGGACTTTCTGCAATTCCCGGCCTTCGGCGCCTGATCGAGGCGGGTCATCCCGTCACGGTCTGGAACCGAACCACCGCAAAGGCCATCGAGGCCGTCGGAGACCTGACCGACAACATCCGCGCCTTCGACATGGACGCCATCAGCGCGGCAACGGAAAAAGGCGACATTGTCGTATCAATGCTTCCGGCCGACTACCATGTGCCTCTGGCTGAACTCTGCATCAAGAAAGGTGCCAACTTCGTTTCCTCCAGCTATATCGCACCGGAAATGCGCGCCCTTGATGCGGCAGCACGGGACGCGGGCGTTGCTCTTGTGAACGAGGTCGGCCTTGATCCCGGCATCGACCACGTCATGGCGCATTGGCTGGTTTCGGATTATCGCGCCTCCGATGCCTATGATCCTGCGAACGATCTGTCCTTCATCAGCTACTGCGGCGGCGTCCCGAAAATCCCGAACGCGTTTCGCTATAAATTCAGCTGGTCCCCGCTTGGAGTTCTCAAGGCGTTGCGGTCCCCATCAAAATCCATCCGCAATTTCTCGGAACTGGCTGTCGCCCGCCCTTGGGATGCGATCAGCAGCTACAGCGCCCCGCTGCCGCAACCCGAGACATTCGAGGTCTATCCGAACCGCGACTCGCTGCCCTTCATCGACGACTACAAATTCGATCCCGCGTGGAAGATCCGCGATTTCGTTCGCGGCACAATGCGCCTGAACGGCTGGTCCGATGCGTGGGCGCCTGTGTTCCGCGAAATAGAAACACTGTCCGGCGCGACCGGCGATGCGCGCCTGAAAGAAATGTCCGACCAGTTCTGGCGCGACAATTCCTATGACAAAGATGAACCGGACCGCGTGATCATGTGCGTCGCGTTGACTGCCGAAAAAGACGGCGTGCCCGTCTATCATAAGACCTACGTGATGGACGCATGGGGCGACGCACGCGGCACCGCAATGGCCCGCCTCGTTTCAGTTCCCGTGGCCCTCGCCGTCGAGGCCGTGATGAACCGCGAGATCCCCGTTGGAGTATCAGCAGCCCCAAGCGATTCAAAACTCGTCAAGCGCTGGATGGATACCGTCGGAACGCTCGCCCAACATCTTCAGATCGTGGACCACCTCTGATTTTCTTTGTTCTCTAAATAGCCAGAAGCCCCCTGCCCCGCTTGGCACGGGGCTTCATAAGGGGTCGAACGCGCATGCGAGGAACGCAGGCCTTCGGGCTCGGCATCGCGCCCCCTCGGCTAACCGGAAACACCCCAGCCTTCGCTTTGCATCTCACGCAGCCGGCTGGCGGTGCGTTCGAACTCGAACGTCCCTTCGCCCTCCATATACAACATCTCCGGCGAGGCCTGCGCGGAACACACAAGCTGCGTTTTCGCTTCATAAAGCGTATCGATCAGCGTGACGAACCGCTTCGCTTCGTTAAAGTTGCTGCGCCCCAGTTGCGGCACGTCCTCCAACACCAGAACCCGCACCGCCTCCGTCAATGCCAGATAATCCGCAGCACCCAGCGGTTTCCCGCAAAGATCCCAGAACTTGGCCCGTGCAACACCGTTGTGAAAGGCAGGCAGAACCACTTCACGCCCCTTGACGACAAGCTGCAGCGGACCGGCCTTACCACCCGACAACCGTTGCCAGACCTCTTCGATCTTGCTGCGCGCCTCGGCGTTGATCGGGGTGAAATATGTGGCGGACCCCGCCATCCGGTCCTGCCTGTAGTCGCGCGGGCTAACCAGCTCGCGCACCACCATGCGTTGTTTCAAAAGCTCGATGAACGGCAGAAAAATCGTGCGGTTCAACCCGTCCTTATACAGGTCGTCCGGCACACGGTTCGACGTCGTCACCACCACAACACCCGCCTTGAACAACGCCTCGAACAAACGCCCGACGATCATCGCATCGGCGATATCGGTGATCTGCATTTCGTCGAAACACAACAAACGGGCCTCGGCGATGATCTTGGCGGCGACGGGCTGGATCGCATCTTCGACCTGACCTTTGCGCGCCTCATGCAGGGCACCCTGAATTTCCTGCATGAACGCATGAAAATGAACGCGCCGCTTGCGGTCTATATCGACAGAGGCAAAAAACAGATCCATCAGCATGGATTTGCCGCGCCCGACCCCGCCCCACAGATACAGGCCTTTGGGGGCCTCCGGGGCCTTGGCGAACAACCCGCCCAACAGCCCGCGCCGCCTTGCAGATGTGGCCTCCAGCTGGGCGCGAATGGCTTCCAAGGCTGGCAGGGCATCCTCTTGCGCCGGATCTGCGATCAAAGAGCCGTCCGCCACAAGAGTCGCATAGATATGGGGTAAAGTTTCACTCATTACCGATCCATAAAACCCTGTGAAGAATAAGGAAAGATGAAGTGTCATTCGGGCAGAACCGTATTGACCCCGCCGTTGAAATCACAGAGCGTCGCGCAGCATCAAAGAGTAGCCCCATGACAGAAACGCGCGCGCCCCTTTTCACCCCCGTCCTCATTGGCGGATGCATTATCATCATGCTCGGCTTTGCCGTGCGCGCATCCTTCGGGGTTTTCCAGATCCCCATCGCCGCCGAATATGGCTGGCTGCGTTCGGACTTTTCGTTTGCCATTGCGATCCAGAATCTGGCTTGGGGGATCGGGCAGCCGATATTCGGCGCAATCGCTGAAAAATTCGGCGATAGGCGGGCCATTGTCGCCGGTGCGCTTTTCTATGCCGCGGGTCTGGTTCTGTCGTCCTACGCGGTCACGCCCGGTCAACATCAGCTGCTGGAAATCCTCGTCGGATTCGGGATCGCCGGAACAGGGTTCGGGGTGATCCTGGCCGTGGTTGGCCGTGCCGCCAGCGCCGAAAACCGCTCTCTGGCATTGGGCATTGCAACGGCTGCCGGATCCGCAGGCCAAGTCTTCGGCGCACCTGCGGCCGCCTGGCTCCTTGGGTATATGCCATGGCAATCCGTCTTCCTTGTTTTCGCGGCGGTGATCCTGCTTTCCCTTCTGGCGCTGCCCTTGATGCGCGCGCCGGACTCCGCGTCAAAGGCGGAACTGGAAGAAACGATCAGCGAAATCCTGGTCCGCGCCTTCCGCGACCCAAGTTACATCCTGATCTTCCTTGGCTTCTTTTCCTGCGGCTACCAGCTTGGCTTCATCACCGCCCATTTTCCGGCCTTCGTGACAGAAATGTGCGGGGCAATCGATCCGTCCGGCATGCTGGCCTCGTTCGGGGTCACCACAACATCCGCCCTTGGTGCCATCGCAATCTCGGTGATCGGGCTGGCGAACATCGTCGGCGCAATCCTGTCCGGCTGGCTGGGAAGGCGATATTCCAAGAAATACCTGCTCGCCGGCATATACGCGGGCCGCACGATCATATCAGCGCTGTTCATTCTCGCTCCGATGACCCCGACGACAGTCTTGTTGTTCTCGCTCGGCATGGGGTCATTGTGGCTTGCAACTGTCCCGTTAACCTCGGGCCTCGTCGCCCATCTCTACGGCCTGCGTTATATGGGCACGCTTTATGGCATCGTCTTTTTCAGTCACCAGCTTGGTAGCTTCATGGGCGTCTGGCTGGGCGGGCGGCTTTACGACATGTATGGCAGCTATACGATGGTCTGGTGGATCGGCGTCGGCATCGGTGCGTTCAGTGCGATCATTCACTTGCCGATACGCGAAAATGCGCCGTCCCGCCTTGTCCCTGCCTGATCTGCGGTTCTTCTCGGTCCAAATACTCAAAACACCGAACATCCGAAGGATGTGAGAAAAAGACGTCGCGCGGAACGCGCGTCTATGTGGTCAAAGCTCGCGCACGAACTGCTGGATGGCCTCGATAACCGCCTGCGGGTGTGTTTGCGGCACCCAATGATCGGCGCCTTTTATCGCGACCTGATGCGCTTCGCGGTTCACTTCTGCCAACTTGCCCATGGCGCTGATCGGAATCACGGCATCCTCTGTGCCCCAAATCGCAAGAACGGGTATGCCCGCCCGCGAAATCATCCGATGATCTTCGGTCAGGTCACGTTCAAGGAAATGACGCTGGCTGGACAGAACCGCATCAAGATACCCCCGCGTCCGGCTTTCATCCGCCATCTGCAAAAGCCGCTCGGGGTCAACGCCCGCCTTCGACAGTTTTCCCCGCCACAAATACAGCCCGCCGAACACTCTCATCACCCAGTCGCCCACAATCGGCGTATGCGTCGTGAAATGGGCAAAGCGGCTGGCGTTGAAAACCAGACCGGCGGGGGCGATCAGGATCAGGCGGCGGATACGGTGCAACTGTTCGGCGGCAAAACAGGTGGCGATGCTGCCCCCCATCGAATAGCCGACAACCGTGATATCGTCCTCGATCCCCAACTCCGTCAGCAAGTCGCCAAGTTGTTTCAGAAAGAACGCGCGGTCTTGGACTCCCCTGGGGCGATCTGAAAATCCACGCCCATAAAGATCGTACGTCAAAACCCTGAATCCGCACAGCGCCAGACCGCCGACAATTCCATCCCAGACAAAGCCGGGCGTCGACAGGCCGTGAATGCAGACGGCCACAGGTCCACGCACCGGCCCGTGCCACTGATAGTGGGTAACCCCCTGCGAAAGTTCAATAAACTGACCGGAGGCAGTATTTCTTGCAGCACTGTTCATCGGCCAACGCCGCCACTCTGCCACAAATGGCAGGGCGACCAGCGTTGCGACACAAAGGATGATCCACCACATGATCTATGTCTTCCAGATCAGACCGCACTGGCACTTTCGGAACCGGATCATCGCGCAGTCCAGGCGTGTAGGATATATTTGGCCGTCATCAGATCCAGGTGGGCGCCGCCACCGTTCTTGAACAGAGTGATCTCGTCCGCGCTGGTCCGCGCGAAACGCCCCGACGGCAAATCGTAGTAGTCGCACAGCACATCACCGCGAGAGATCACGCCCTCGGAAAGCGGGATTTTCAGCTCTCCGATATGCCCGATCGTCGTGTCAAAACTGTCGACGAAAATCCGCGCGCGGCGCAGCACCTCGTCGTCGGCTTCGCGCATGTCGGGGCGATAGGCACCGATCAGGTCAATGTGCTGGCCCGCGTGCAGCCAGCTGCCCTTGATCAACGGCTCCGTCGACATCGTTGCACTTGTCACGATATCCGCTGCGCGCACAGCGGCCTCCAGATCGGGGGCAACGGTGGTGTCAGGAAAGGATGCGGCGAACTCTTCTGCCGCCTTGGGCGACCGATTCCAGATCAGGAAACGCGCATCCGGAAACGCGCTGCCATACGCCGACCGCAGGTTCCGCCCGACCGTGCCTGCCCCGACGATCAGAATCAGCCGGCTGTCAGGGCGCGCCAGACGTCTGGCGCCCAAAAGGCTGTCTCCGGCGGTCTTCCACTTGGTCACAAGGTGGAAATCGACCAGCGCGTCCAGCTCTCCGGTTCCATCGGAAAACAGGCTGACCGCGCCATTGACCATGGGCTTGCCTTGTTCCGGGTTTTTCGGGAAAATCGTTGCGGATTTCACCGCAAGCCCCATGCCGTCGATCCATGCGGACCGCGACAACAGGGTGTCGGGCGTCCGGTACAGGAACGTATCGGCGATCTTGGCTTTCGGCAGGTTATGTCCCGCCGCAATGGCATCGGTCAGCGCCGACCAGTCCAGCAACGTATCGCCGTCTTTGAAACTGATGATCTCGAATGTCATAGGCCCGCCTCGACTTTCGTAAGAAGCCCGTGTTTGACCAGGGCATGCGCCCAACCCTCGGGGCCTTCAAAAAGATGTGTGTTCCAACCACGCGCATGCGCGGCCTTGATGTTCTCGGCACGGTCATCGGTGAACAACAAAGTATCGGGGTCCAGACCGCTGTCTTCCTCGACCATTTCGTAAATCCGGTTGGACGGTTTTATCATTTCCATATGACCGCTGATATAACGGCGGTCGAATTCGGACAGGAATTCATATTGCGTTTCCGCATAGGCAAAGCTTTCGACGCCGAAATTGGACAGGGCGAAAACCGGTATCCCCTTGCGGCGCAGGCGGCGTAGCAGGCCGACGGACCACGGTATTGCAGGGCTTGCCATCTCGATCCAGTTGTCGTGCCACATACGAATTTCGGCCCTGAATTCGGGTGTTTTATCTGCCATCGCATAGACGGTTTCGCGCCACGGCTGGCCCTTGTCCACAAGGTCGTTCATGGCGTGAAGATCGACCGCTTCGAACATCGCGCGGCGGCGGTCTTCGCCAATGGCCATGTCGTAGAACCGCTCTGGCTGCCATTCGATCAGCACATTCCCGATGTCATACACGACGGCTTCAATTCTGGTCATGCGGCACTTCCTTCATCGCGGCCTGAACCTGCCGCTCCAACACATCCAGAAAGCGCGAGCGGTCGGCTTTTGTAAAGCCTTTGCCGCTGCCTTGACGAAAAGGGTCGGCGGCGCGCAGGTCTGCCATAAGGTCACGCGTCGCAAGGCGGATACCGATATTCGCGGGCGTAAAGACCTCGCCATTGTGCTGGATCACGCGCGCACCGGCCTCGACGCATTTAGCAGCCAGAGGGATATCGCCCGTCACCACGACGTCGCCCCGCACCGCGCGATCCGCGATCCACATATCGGCAACGTCGGGGCCATCCGGCACATAGATCATCTCGACCAGCGGATTGGCCGACGGGCGCAGCCCCCCGTTCGACACCAGAAACATCGTCACCTTGTTGCGGGTGGCGACCTTTTCCGCCTCGTCCTTGACCGGACAGGCATCCGCATCAATGAAGATCCGCGTCATGCGTAAAGCGCGTTCGCGTGGAACGCGATGTGGTCTTCGATGAAGGTTTGCACAAAGAAATAGCTGTGGTCATAGCCTGGCTGCATTCGGAAGGTCGCCTGCTGGCGCCGCGCTGCAATCGCCTCTGCCAGTGCCTCTGGCTTCAGCAGGTCAAGGAACTGGTCGTTGGTGCCCTGATCAATCAGGACCGGCCCGTCAAAGCCCTTTTCGCGCATCAATAGCGTTGCGTCATGGGGGGCCCATTTCGCCTCGTCCGCGCCCAGATAGGCCGTCAGTTGCTTGCGCCCCCAGTCAGAGGTGGTCGGATGCGCGATAGGTGCAAAGGCCGAGACCGACCTGAAACGCCCCGGCAGGTTCATCGCCATCGTCAGCGCGCCATGCCCGCCCATGGAATGACCGGTGATGCCCTGACGGGTCATATCCACCGCGAATTCCGCGTTGATCAGGTTCGTCAGCTCGTGTGTGATATAGTCCCACATCTGGAAATGCGGCGTCCACGGGTTCTGCGTTGCGTTGACGTAGAAACCGGCGCCCTGACCCAGATCATAGGCCTCGTCGTTTGCCACGCCTTCGCCGCGCGGCGATGTGTCGGGAAAGATCAGCGCGATCCCGTGCGTTGCCGCCCAACCCTGCGCGCCGGCTTTGACCATGGCGTTCTCGTGGGTGCAGGTCAGGCCGGACAAATACCATAGGACCGGAACGGGCCCCTGCTGTGCCGCTTCGGGCAGGAACAGGCCAAAGGTCATATCGCAGGCGCAGGCATCGGACCTATGTGTGTAGACGCCCTGCGTCCCGTCAAAGCAGGTGTTTTCAGAAACGGTTTTCATCATGCTCTCCTAATCGCTTGGAAAAGGGCTAACGCAGCCCGGCCTACAGGTCCAGCAATCAGAGCTGTGTGACCCAGGCAATCACGGCGGACACCGTGAAAATACTGAAGGCGGTCGAGATCAGGATAGATGCCGACACGCGCTGTGGCGCGACACCGTAGTGCTGCGCAAGAATGTAGACATTGCCCGCAACCGGAAGGGACGCGGCCGCAATCATCACCCCGGCGGAATAGGGATCGACCGTGAACACCAGCAGCAGGAAAACCGCAACTGCAGCGGGGTGCAGAACCAGCTTGCAGAACGACAACCAGCCCGCAACCGTAAGCCGCTCCGCCGATTTTGTGGCCAGCGAGGCACCGATCGCGAAAAGGGCACCGGGGGTCGCGGCGGCCCCCAGAATACCAAGAAATTCGTTCATCGGCCCCGGAATGGGAATTTGCAGGCCCGACCATACAAGCCCCAGAACGATCGAGACAATCATCGGGTTCTTCAGCAGACCAACGCCGACCGTACGCAGCACGCCGGTTGTCATTCGCCCGTCGCGACTGCCGGTGATCAGGATAACAATAAGGCTGCCGAACACGATCAGATCAACGGCCAGAACCAGCATCACGGCCCCCACCGCATTTTCCCCAAGCAACAGGATCAACATGGGCACGCCCAGAAAGCCGACATTGCCGATCACAGCGGTCTGCGCCTCGACTGCAGCCTGTTCAAGCCCGATCCTGCGGTAAAGCGCAACAGACGTGGCAAGCGCGTAGATCAGGGCGGTGCCGCACAAATATGCCCCGACAAAGGGCCAATCCAGCACCTCTGCCAAAGACAGGTTGGCGGCGAACCGGAACAGCATGGCGGACAGGGCAAAGTAAAAGACGAACTTGGTCAGATAGGCGGTCGCCTCGGCAGTGAAAAACTTAGTCCGCCCGGCCCAGTATCCCAGGCCGATCAATGCGAAAAAGGGAAGTGTTTTCAGGAAAATTGCCAGCATTGATCCTGACTTAGCACGCTCTTTTTGCCGATGCTAGCCGCCACCGATCAGCACACCGGCTGCAAACACCAGCGCGCCGCCCAGAACCACCTGAAACGCGGCCCGCAAGAACGGCGTTTGCATGAACCTGTTCTGGATCCACGCAATGGCCCAGAGTTCGACAAACACGACGATGATAGCGATTGTCGTCGCGGTCCAGAAATCCGTAATCAGGTAGGGCAAGGCATGACCAAGGCCACCAACGGTTGTCATGATGCCCGATGCAAAGCCGCGTTTAATCGGTGAACCGCGGCCGGAAATGACACCATCGTCATGGGCGGCTTCGGTAAAGCCCATAGATATACCGGCACCCACTGATGCGGCCAGACCAACAAGAAAGGTCGTCCATGTGTCTTGCGTTGCAAAGGCCGTGGCGAAGATCGGAGCAAGGGTGGATACGGAACCATCCATCAATCCGGCCAATCCGGGCTGCACCCATGTCAGAATGAACTGACGATGCGCGACTCTGTCTTCGCGGTCCTTTTCATCTTCCGGCAGATGCGAGTCGGTCAACTCTCCGGCCAGTTCTGTGTGGCCCTGCTCTGCCGCAGCCAGGTCGCCCAATAGCTTGCGCGTCGAGGCATCCTTGGTGCTTGCAGCGGCGCGCTGATAAAAGGCGGCCGCATCGCGCTCCATCATTTCCGCCTCGTCGCGGATACGCTCTATCCCCAAATTCTCGACCAGCCAGATCGGGCGCCGGGCGTAGAACCCCGACACATGTTCGCGGCGGATCAGGGGAATGACGTTGCCGAAACGCGCGGTGTGCAGATCAATCAGGCGGCGGCGGTGTTCGTTTTCTTCGTCCGCCATGCCGTCGAATATCTTGGCAGATGCGGGAAATTCGGCGCGCAGCATTTCTGCATAGCTTTGGTAAATGCGGCTGTCGTCCTCTTCGGACGAAATGGCGAGGGCAATAATTTCCTGCTCTGACAAGTCGGAAAACCTGCGGCGGTTCGAAACACCGGGGATCATCGAACATCTCCTAAATTAGAATGGTTCTAAGATATTGGATCGAGGGCGCAATTCAAGTGAGAAGATGTCGCAACAAAAACTGAACCGATCAGTTCACTTTTGACTTGCCATAACTAAACCGATCTGTTCAGTTATCCAAACCAAACAGTTCAGAATGGAGATAAACATGAAACCTGTTCTTTTTGCCCTTGCCACCATCGCCCTGATTGCGCCCACCCTGCCTGCCGCCGCCGGCGGCATCATCTTCACCCTTCCCAGTCTGACGTTTCCGGCCCCCACGACACCGGACACGACCAAGACTTGCACAAGGCCCGCCACCCTGAACGGCACCTGCCCTTCGCCGCGCAACTAGGTGGGCCGCATTGCGTCCCCTGCCCGACGCGTGCGGCTTGCTGTAACTGAACTGTCCAGTTTATAGTTCGGTTCAGTGGGGGAATGTTGATGGGCACTGATCCGGTTCAGATCAAGAAGGGTCGCAAGTTCGATCAGGTGCTGGAAGGCGCGCGTCAGGTCTTTATGACCGACGGCTTCGAAGGCGCAAGTGTGGACGATATCGCCCGAACTGCGGGCGTATCCAAGGCAACGCTGTACAGTTACTTCCCCGACAAGCGGCTGTTGTTCATGGAAGTGGCGACGACAGAATGTCAGCGTCAGGCGGATACTGCCGTGGCAACCATCGACATGACCAAAGGGCCGGCATCCGTTCTACGCGAGGCGGCGCGCCATCTTTTGACGTTTTTTCTGTCGGACTTTGGACAGCAGATGTTCCGTATTTGCGTGGCGGAATCAGACCGGTTTCCCGATTTGGGGCGCAAGTTCTACGACTCCGGTCCTTGCGTGGTGCAAAGCACGCTGACCGGCTATTTCGAAAAGGCCATCCTGCGCGGCGATCTGGTGATAGACGATCTGCCTTTGGCGGCGCATCAATTTGCCGAGCTTTGCAAGGCGGACCTGTTTCCAAAGGTGATCTTCGGTGTGAAAAGCACCTTTGCCCAATCCGAAATTGACCGCGTCATTGACGGCGCAGTATCAACATTTCTGGCGCGGTACGGCGCGGCGCCCTAGTCGAAGCCCACCTTCACTCCACCAATAAGAAAGGACCGGAAGACCGGTCCTTTCTTTCGCAAGGGCAATCGGGTGCGCCTTCCCTAGTAGATGACGACTGAACGGATGCTTTCGCCCGCATGCATCAGGTCGAACCCTTTGTTGATGTCGTTCAGACCCATGGTGTGGGTGATCATCGGGTCGATCTCGATCTTGCCATCCATATACCAGTCCACAATCTTGGGCACATCGGTCCGGCCGCGCGCGCCGCCAAAGGCGGTTCCGCGCCAGCTGCGCCCTGTAACCAACTGGAATGGCCGGGTCGAGATTTCAGCGCCAGATGGCGCCACGCCGATGATGATCGACTCGCCCCACCCCTTATGTGCCGATTCAAGCGCGGTGCGCATGACGTTGACGTTTCCGGTCGCGTCAAAGGTGTAATCCGCACCGCCCTTGGTCAGGGCGACCAGATAGGCCACCAGATCGCCATCCACCTCTTTCGGGTTAACAAAATCGGTCATGCCAAAGCGGGTCGCCATCGGGATTTTGTCAGGGTTGATGTCAACACCCACGATCTGATCCGCGCCGGCAAGGCGCAGGCCCTGAATGACGTTCAGGCCAATGCCGCCCAAACCGAACACAATCGCACGGCTGCCGATTTCGACCTTGGCTGTGTTAATGACAGCGCCGATGCCAGTCGTGACACCGCACCCGATATAGCAAATCTTGTCGAACGGGGCGTCCTTGCGCACTTTGGCAAGGGCGATTTCCGGCAAAACCGTGTGGTTCGCAAAGGTAGAGCAGCCCATGTAATGCAGGATCGGATCACCATCGAGCGTCGAGAACCGGCTTGTGCCATCGGGCATAAGACCCTGACCCTGCGTCGTGCGGATCGACTGGCAAAGGTTTGTTTTCGGGTTCAGGCAGTAGTCGCATTCGCGGCACTCCGGCGTGTACAGCGGGATAACGTGATCGCCCTTTTTCAGGCTGGTCACACCGGGGCCGACCTCGACAACAATACCCGCACCTTCATGGCCCAGAATTGCCGGAAAGATACCCTCCGGGTCCGCGCCGGACCGCGTAAATTCATCTGTGTGACAAATTCCGGTCGCCATGATTTCCACCATAACTTCGCCGAAGCGCGGGCCGTCAAGGTTGACCTCCATCACTTCCAGCGGTTTTCCGGCCTGAACGGCAACTGCGGCACGGGTTCTCATACGGGCATCCTCCATGTATAGAATTGCGAAGACCCTGTGCCAAAGTGCCAGGCTTTGCAACCTTGGGGGACTTTTTGCCATGAAATTTCTTGGATTTATTCCCGCGCTCTTTCTTGTGACAGCCTGTGCAACTGCACCGGCCAATCAGCCGTCCACCGAAGACGTCATAACCCCGGACGCGCCGGGGCTTATGGAACGTGAACCCGACATCTGCGGCGCTACAGAATACGTCCAGTTCATCGGCCAGCCACAGTCCATTCTGGACAGCCTGACCATCGCGCGAAAGTATCGCGTGACAGAGTTCGGCGGGATCGTGACGCAGGAATATAACGCCTACCGGATCAATTTCGCTCTTGCTGCGGACGGCACGATTTCCGCCGTATCCTGCGGATAACCTGATAATTTCAGGCGGATAAAACCGCCTGAAACCGGTCAGGCGTTCTACATCCGGTAGTCAGAGTGGCACGCCTTGCATGCGCCACCAAGATCCCCGACAACCGCGGCAAGCGCTTCTTTTGTCGTCGCCGTTTCGACAACTCTTGCCGCCGCCAAAAGCGCGTCGGACTTTGCAACGAAGTCATCCCAGTTCGTCCATATCTCTGCCTTAGCTTCGGATACGGGGTCAGCCTCCCGGGGTTCGAACAAAGCAGGGACCAGCGCGGCCTTCTCGGCAATGGTTGACGCAGCAGCACTTGCAGCGGTCGCATCAAAGGCAATCCTGCCTCCTGCCATACCACCCAGAATTTTTGTACTGGCACCAATCGCGCTCATCGCATCCATCCGTGCCTTAACAGTCGGGTTGCTTACCCCGTCTTTCGCAACGGCAACGGTTGCAAAGACGAGAACAGACATAACGGCTAGGGAAGCCTTCAAGTGCATTTCAAATTCCTTTTGTTGGGCATGATTACTGGTCACGCGTCTAAAACCATCAGACGCGGCCAGATGGTAGCGCGACTGTTTTGCATTTAAATCAACAATTTCTTGATCAGCGTCTTTCGGCCCCCGTATGGTGCCCCGAAACGAAAAAACCCGCGCATTTCTGCACGGGCCTTTGTGTATTGATTGTCCCCGATGTCGCAGGCTGGGTGGGGGCTGTTAATCCACGACACCGGGGTAGCGCTTGCGTCGCTATGAGGATGGTATGACCCCGCAATCGGGCGCTCGAATGGAACATCAAAGACACTGCGCGGGTGTTTTCATGGCGACAATAGGGCGGGGTTGATTTGTTGCGGCAAGGGGTTCAGACTTTTTCCATGACGCTTCAGCCACCCACCCCTTTTTCACAATCCTCGCGTGTGCCCGAACAGGTCGCTTTCGACCGGACAGAGATGGGTGAGATTCTGGCAATTTATGGCCGGATGGTCGCCGCAGGCGAGTGGCGCGACTATGGCATTTCCTGCCTGCGCGAGGTGGCCGTGTTTTCCGTCTTTCGTCGCACGGCTGAAAACCCGCTGTACCGGATCGAAAAGCGCCCGAAACTGCGCGCCAGGCAACAGCTTTATGCAGTCATTGGCATGGATGGTCAGGTTCTGAAACGCGGGGCTGATCTGAAGGCGGTCCTGCGGGTTCTGGAACGCAAGCTGATCCGGCCCGTCGACTAAAGCCGCTTGCGCGAGCTAACGGGCCCATCGCCCTGCGCATCAATCCTGCGGATCGCCTTTTCAACGGGTTCATAGGCCACAGCCATATGATGACCATTCGCATGAATCATCGTTTCCGAATCGACCATCATCGCGACATGACCTTTCCAGAACAAAAGATCCCCGCGTTGCAGCACGGCCCCTTCGGGCAGTTCATCGCCAAGCACCGCCTTTTGCATATCGCTGTCCCCCGGGCAGGGAATCCCGCACGCCAAAAGCGCCGCTTGCACCAAGCCGGAACAATCGACACCCGTGCTACTGTTGCCGCCCCAAAGATAGGGCGTGCCAAAGAACAGCTGCGCCACAGAGGCCGGGTCACTGAAGGTATTCCCGATCGGACGAAGGTGCTGTTTCGGAATAAACTGGTCGCTGTCGGTCTGGAAGAATTTCTTGACCTCGTGAACCACCGTCACCTGCGCCCCGAAGGTCAGACGCTGGATGTCCGGTGATTTTATATCGTCGCGCTGATACAGATGTGACGCAGGCGTCATCACCCAATGCGTCGGCGCGGGGCCTTCCTCTAGCTGCATCGAGGCAACATAACCGACGTAACCGTCTTTTTCCGACTGCCCAAAGGACCAGCCGTCGCGGTCTTCGAGCACATTGAACCGGTCCCCGAACACCAGCTGTCGTTCACGGGCACCACCGGGTTCGCGCCGGATGTCGGCAAGCGTCATGGCAACGCGGTGCTCGGTGCCGACGACAAAACGATCCGCCTGCACCTGACCTTGCAGGTGCAACGCGGCAACACGGCCGTTTGCGGGGGTAATGCGCCGGTCCATCACAGGCCCAGCATCTTTGGAAGTGCGTCCAAAATCGCGCGTGCGCCCATGCCGACGCCGCCCTTGGGCCGCGCCGGTGCGGCGGTGGGTTGCCAGCCGTAAATGTCGAAATGTGCATAGCGCGGGGTAAGGTCAACAAAGCGGCGCAGGAACAGTGCCGCCGTGATCGACCCCGCCATGCCGCCCGATGGCGCATTGTCCAGATCCGCGATGCCGGGTTCGATCATCGCCTCGTAGGGGTTCCAGAACGGCATGCGCCACACCGGATCGCATACGGCTTTTGCCGCAGCTTCAAGCGCCGACACGATCGCCTCGTCATCCGTATAATAGGGCGCCAGATCGGGGCCGACGGCAACGCGCGCAGCCCCTGTCAGCGTGGCCATCGAAATGATGACCTCTGGCGTTTCTTCGTCCGCCAGCGCCAGCGCGTCAGCCAGAACCAACCGCCCCTCGGCGTCGGTATTGTTGATTTCGACCGTCAGCCCCCTGCGTGACGTCAGAATGTCCTGCGGCCGGAACGCATTGGCGCTGATCGCGTTTTCAACCGCAGGCACAAGCACCCGCAGCCGAAGTTTCAGCCCCAGCGCCATGATCATATGTGCCAGACCAAGCACCGTCGCGGCCCCGCCCATGTCCTTTTTCATTAGGCCCATGGACGAGCCGGGCTTGATATTCAGACCGCCGGTATCAAAACAGACCCCCTTGCCGACGAGGGTCAGCTGTGGGCCCGTTTTTCCCCAACGCATGTCCAACAGCCGCGGCGCACGCGATGACGCGCGACCAACCGCATGGATCATCGGCAGGTTTTCCCGAAGAAGATCGTCGCCCGCGATGACCTTCGTCACGGCGCCGTGCTGCGCGGCAAGGCTAAGGAACGCAGCTTCCAACTCGTCCGGCCCCATGTCAGATGCCGGGGTGTTGATCAGATCACGGGTCAGCGCCTCGCCCGCTGCGATCACCTCTATGCGGTGCGCGTCGACGCCCTTCGGGGCCTTCAACATCGCCTTTAGCGGTGACTGGCTGCGATAGCGGTCGAACCGGTAGCCCGCCAGCAGCCACCCCAAGGCGGTTTCCGCCAGCGCATCGCCCGACACGCCGCTCTCAATATGATACGTTCCTGCGGGCAACATATGTGCGATACCGGCCACCTGGAACCGCCCGCGCGACCGGGCCTTTGCATCGCCATATCCGACAGCCACCAGTAACGGCGCACCCTTGCCATCCGGCACCGTGCAACATGTGCCAAGCGCCCCGGAAAACCCGTTGATGCCCAGCCAGGCCTGCGCCGCACTATCCTGACGGGCAATCCAAGTGGCAGCATCATCCGCCTCAATCACATGGATCGGGGTCGATTTGGCATGGTCGGCAGCAAAGAACAGGGACATGGCACGCTCTATCAGCAGTTTCAATGACGTCAGCCTATCCTTTACACAGCCCCCCGCAAGGGCCGATCATACCGACAGGTCCTGAATATCCCAGATCGCGGTCAATGATCGTGCGCCGATCCGTTCCAACCTGCTCAATGTTGCGGCAAGCGCCGTGGCCTCAGGCGCGGCGGCGCAATCGCGCACATCGGCTGACACCTGCGCAAGGCTGGTCATGCCGACCTGATCGGCAATCGCGATAAGGCCGCGTGCCCCCCTGTGCACCACGTCGATCTCGCCGCGCTGAAAGGCCAGCGAAATAGCCGACATCCGCGTTGCCAGCTCCTCCATCGCGCGGCAAACAACATCTGCCGCCCCCGCCTCGCCAAGCTGCCGATAAAGCTCTGACAAGCGGTCTGCATCCAACCGGACCGATTCGCTCGGCCGGAGTACTGTAATATTATCCACGCTCTCACCCTTATGGTTCTTGCCCCCAAGTGACGGGGAAATTGAACCCGACGTCTTTCAAAAGGTTGAACGCCAGGGATAGAAATCTCTCGAAATATGCTTAAATGCAGCATAGATAGGCTCGAGCACAATAAAAGGGACAGACGCATGGATCACGTCAAGGCGCTACCTTCGTATCTGGTTCAACGGTATCAGGGCTGGAAAGCCACAACATACTCCGAGAACAAAGTCTGGTATCGCCGCCTTGCAGACGATGGCCAGCGGCCCCGCGCGATGGTGATTTCGTGTTGCGACAGCCGTGTTCACGTCACCTCTATCTTTGGTGCCGATCAGGGCGAGTTCTTTATTCACCGCAATATTGCCAACCTTGTGCCGCCGTTTATCAATGACGGCGATCACCACGGAACCTCTGCGGCAATCGAATATGCGGTGACTGAACTGAAGGTTGCGCATCTGATTGTGCTGGGGCATTCCAATTGCGGCGGCGTCAAAGGGTGCATGGACATGTGTTCGGGCCACGCGCCGACGCTAGAGAAAAAGACCAGCTTTATCGGTCGCTGGATGGATATTCTGCGCCCCGGATACGAGCGTATTGCAGACATAAAGGACGACACAGAGCGGATGCGCGCCCTGGAGAAAGAGGCGGTCCTGATTTCCCTGCAAAACCTGATGTCATTCCCCTTTATCAAAGAGGCCGTCGAAGCCGAGCAGATGACACTGCACGGCCTTTGGACCGACATCGGCGAAGGCGGTCTGGAATATTATGACGGCGAGAAGAACGCGTTCTTCAAAATCTGAGCGCCGTCAGGGATGCCCACAAAAAAACGGCCCCGCGAAAGGGGGCCGTTATGACTTGATCTCCGTCAGGCCGTTCAGCCCTTTTTGAGGATCCGGTTGCCCAGCGTTTCGGCAATCTGAACCGCGTTCAATGCAGCACCTTTGCGAAGGTTGTCGCTGACGCACCACAGGTTGAGACCGTTCTCGATCGTGACGTCCTGGCGGATGCGGCTGACGAATGTCGCGTATTCGCCGACGCATTCGATCGGGGTGATGTAGCCGCCCGCCTCGCGCTTGTCGATGACCATGACACCGGGGGCTTCGCGCAAGATGTCGCGGGCCTCGTCCTCGTCCAGGAATTCCTCAAACTCGATGTTGATCGATTCCGAATGGCCAACAAACACGGGAACGCGCACGCAGGTCGCAGTCACCTTGATCTTGGTGTCCATAATTTTTTTGGTCTCGGCGACCATTTTCCATTCTTCTTTGGTATCGCCCGAGTCCATGAAAACGTCGATCTGGGGAATGACATTGAACGCGATCTGGCGCGGGTAGACCGACGGTGCAACCTCCTGGCCGGGAACATACATGCCCTTGGTCTGGTTCCACAGTTCGTCGATTGCCTCTTTTCCCGAACCGGAAACCGATTGGTAAGTCGAGACGACGACACGCTTGATCCTTGCGCGCTGGTGCAGCGGGTTCAAGGCAACAACCATCTGCGCGGTCGAGCAGTTGGGGTTGGCGATGATGTTTTTCTTGGAATAGCCAACAATAGCGTCCGCGTTCACTTCGGGCACGATCAACGGCACATCGGGATCATAGCGGTAGAGCGACGAGTTATCTATGACCACGCAACCACAGGCGGCAGCCTTGGGCGCATAGATCTTCGTTGCGTCCGATCCGACTGCAAACAGCGCCATGTCCCAGCCGGTGAAATCAAAGGTGTCCAGATCCCTGGTTTTCAAAGTTCGGTCGCCAAAGCTGATTTCGGTGCCCAAGGACTTGCGCGAGGCAAGAGCAACGATTTCATCAACGGGGAACTCGCGCTCCGCCAGAATGTTCAGCATTTCACGGCCCACGTTACCTGTGGCGCCAACGACGACGATCTTGTAACCCATCTTGGATCTCCTAATGTCACGCTTCGGACGGGGCCTCTTACTCTGTGCCGGAGGGCGTGAAAAGGGCCTGTATGTGAACGAGGCGCGGGATTTGATTGACATTACCCCAAAAGAGACACATATGCCCGTTGTGTAGTCCGGCTGCCGCGTGAGCAGCCCGCCTTGAGCGGCGCGACAACACCATTATACACGACGACCGGCGAAAGCGCGCGGCGTCACACACCAAGTTCCCATTTCACGCGGGGTTCTGGCGGATTTCACGGCCCCGAGACATTCGGTCAACGGGCGAGAGGCGATCCGCAACCGCAGAGCAACGGCCCGATTTTCGGGCCTGAACCGCTGTATTTTGCAGGGCGTGCCGTTGCTGGCCCGCCCCATGAAAGGGTCATTATGACCACCTTTGCAGATCTGGGCCTGTCCCCGACACTTTTGAAAGCCATCACAGACGCTGGCTATAACGAAC
This sequence comes from Pseudogemmobacter sp. W21_MBD1_M6, assembly GCF_052119585.1. Lineage (NCBI taxonomy): Bacteria > Pseudomonadati > Pseudomonadota > Alphaproteobacteria > Rhodobacterales > Paracoccaceae > Pseudogemmobacter > Pseudogemmobacter sp. W21_MBD1_M6. The sequence continues at coordinate 34,315 of NZ_JBGQOJ010000025.1, forward strand.
CAACCCCGATCCAGGAACGCGCAATTCCGCTGCTTCTGGACGGTCATGACCTTATGGGTCTGGCGCAAACCGGCACTGGCAAGACCGCCGCCTTTGGCCTGCCGATCATTGAATCGCTGATGAGCGACGGGTTTCCCCCCGCGCCCAAAACCGCCAAGGCCCTTATCCTTGCGCCGACGCGCGAACTGGTAAACCAGATCAGCGACAACCTGCGTGGCTTTGTCAAAAAGATGCACCTGCGCGTGACAACCGTCGTCGGCGGCCAGTCGATCGGCGTGCAGATCAAGAACCTTGAAAAAGGGACCGATATTCTGGTCGCGACTCCCGGTCGTCTGATGGACCTTCTGGACCGTCGTGCGGTCTCGTTGGAAAAAGTCCGCGTTCTGGTGCTGGACGAGGCTGACCAGATGCTGGACCTTGGCTTCATCCACGCGCTGCGCAAGATCGCGCCGCTGTGTGGCACTCCGCGTCAGACGATGCTGTTCTCTGCGACGATGCCAAAACAGATGGCGGAACTGTCCGCCGCGTATCTGACCAACCCGCGCCGCGTGCAGGTGGCTACACCCGGTCAGGCTGCTGACAAGGTTGTCCAGTCTGTGCATTTCATCTCGAACCGGTCCAAGGCCGATTTGCTGAAAACCTGTCTGGAAGAAAATCCTGACGGTCTGGCGCTTGTCTTTGCCCGCACCAAACATGGCGCGGAAAAACTGATGAAGCATCTGGTCGAGAAAGGCTTTCGTGCGACGTCGATCCACGGCAACAAGTCGCAGGGCCAGCGCGACCGCGCAATCAAGGCCTTTAAGGAAGGGTCTGTGCGCATTCTGGTTGCGACAGACGTTGCTGCCCGCGGCATCGACATTCCGGGTGTAAGCCACGTCTACAACTACGAATTGCCCGATGTTCCCGAGAACTATGTGCACCGCATCGGCCGGACGGCCCGCGCCGGACGCGATGGTCAGGCTGTTGCGTTTTGCGCGGCTGCCGAAGTGGACCAATTCAAGGCCATCGAAAAGCTGATGGGGATTAAAATTCCTGTCGCCAGCGGCATCATGCCTCCGGCAGAGGCTCCTGAACCACGCGGTCGCCCACAAGGCCGTCGCCCCGGAAATGCCGGTGGTGGTCGTCCGGGCGGCAAGCCCTCGTTTGGCGCCGGAAGGCCAGAACAGGGACGTCCGGCAAAACGCGGTCGTTCAAAGCAAAAGACGGCCTAAGACCAACCGGTCTTCGGTCTGAAAGGCCCGCCGAAGTCATTTGATTTCGGCGGGCCTTTTCTTATCTGAACAACAAGATGGGGATCGGACAGGACCGGATCATTTCGGTCGTGGTCGAACCGATGATCAGGCTGCGGATGCGCGAATGGCCATAGGCCCCCATCACCAGCAGGTCCGCCTTGCCGCTTTTCACCCGTTCGGAAATCACAACGTCAGCCTGACCGGACACGATGTCTGTGTCGACGTCATAGCCTGCATCCCGCAAAACCGCCGCAGCACCTTCAAGCTTCCGCTTGGCTTCGGTCGTTGCCTCTCCGACGGTCAGCACATGGCATTTCAGCCCTACAAACAGTTTGCTTTGCGCGACATGTTCGACGGCCTTCAAGGCGCTGGCACCACCGTCGAATGCAATCAGAAAGTCGTTAACAGGTTGGAAGGCCCGCGATGCGACCAGCACAGGTTTCTTGCTGGACCGCACGACGCGCTCCAGATTCGACCCAAGGTGCATTTTGGCGAAATCTGCCGCCTCGCCGCGTTTGCCGATAATCACCAGATAGGCGTCGGCTTCCATAGCCAGCAGGGTTTCAACCAGGTCCCCGTTACGCAGCTTTGTGGTGACCTCGGTCACCCCCGCCGCCTCGATCCGCGCTTTGGCATCTTCGAGAATCGCCCGCCCGCGCTTTTGCGCCAGCTTGGCTCTGGCCGCGTCCAGCTCTGCCAATTCGGCCAAAAGCGCGGTGCGCGCGCCAAGCCCGATGTTGCCCGACAGGTTGGACGGCGCGCCACCTTCGCGGCGCCCCAGAACATGCACGACCTCGACCTGGGCGGTCTTGCCTTTGGCGACCCAGACAGCATGGTCACACACGCTTTGCGAATAGGTCGAGCCGTCTACCAATGCGATAATTTTGGTCATGTCAGTGCCCCATCAGGCGATCCATCGCGCCCGGTTTGTCATGAATGGCCAGCTTGTCCACGATGGTTTCGCTGGCCTCGTTCATTCCGATTATGTCGACCTCGGCCCCTTCGCGGCGGAACTTCAGCACGACCAAGTCCAGCGCCGCAACGCTGGAAATATCCCAGATATGCGCATGGCTGACGTCGATTGTGACACGCTCCAGCGCCTCGTTAAAGTCGAACGCCTTGTTGAAATCTTCGACCGACGCAAAGAACAATTGCCCTGCAACGGTATAGGTTCGCGCAAGGCCGTCGTCGGACAAGGCCGAGGTAACACGGAAGATCTGCGCGATTTTTCCGGCAAAGAAGATGCCCGACAGCAAGACGCCCGTCAGCACCCCGATGGCAAGGTTATGGCTGAACACCGTGGTCAGGACTGTGGCCAGCATGACGATGGAAGAGCTTGTCGGATGCGTGCGCAACTGCGTCAGAGACGACCAGCTGAACGTGCCGACAGACACCATGATCATGATCGCAACCAGCGCCGCCATCGGGATCAGGGACACGACATCACCCAGAACCACGATCAGGAACAGCAGGAAAACACCGGCAGCGAAACAAGACAGCCGCCCCCGCCCGCCGGATTTTACGTTGATCATGGATTGCCCGATCATCGCGCACCCCGCCATGCCGCCGATAAAACCGGTCGCGGTGTTGGCAAGACCCTGCCCGATACATTCGCGGTTCTTGTCGCTGCCCGTGTCGGTCAGATCGTCAACAACCTGCGCTGTCATCAGGCTTTCCAATAGACCTACCGCCGCGATCCCCGCGGAATATGGAAGAATGATTTGCAGCGTTTCCAGAGTCAGCGGAATTTGCGGGATCAAGAACATCGGAAAGGTCGACGGCAACTCTCCCATGTCGCCGACATTCCGCAGGTCCAGATCAAAGAACAACGTGATCGAGGTAAGAACGACGATGGTCACCAAGGGCGACGGAATCGCGGTGGTGATGTAGGGAAAGAGATAGATGATGCCAAGACCACCGGCGACCATCACATAGGTCAGCAAGGGAACATTCGTCAGTTCCGGCAACTGCGCCATAAAGATCAGAATCGCCAGCGCGTTCACAAAGCCGGTCATCACCGACTTGGACACAAAGCGCATCACATAGCCCAACCTCAGCAATCCGGCACCGACCTGAAGCAAACCCGCCAGAACCGTGGCCGCCAAAAGGTACTCAAGCCCGTAATCCTTGACCAGTGTCACCATCAAAACCGCCGTCGCGGCCGTTGCTGCCGAAATCATGCCGGGGCGCCCACCAGCGATGGCCGTGATCACCGCGATAGAGAAAGAGGCATAAAGGCCGACCTTCGGGTCCACGCCCGCAATGATTGAAAACGCGATCGCCTCGGGGATCAGCGCAAGGGCCACCACAAGGCCGGCAAGAAGATCCGGGCGGATATTGCCCAGCCAGTCACGGCGCAGGACATTCATGAAATCGGAGTTCAGCATGGTATCTCCCGGGTCGTTTTCGGCCAATTACCCAACGCCGTCTATTGTATATCCTCACACTTGGCCACCCACCGGGACACTTGCGCCGCCCTTAGTCTTTTCGGTCCTGACTGAACAAATATATCGCGGCGCCGATAAGGGACGACAGGCCAAAGAACAGAAAAAGCATGCTGTAGGTCTGTGCAGAGCTTGCATCGGTGATGTCGGACGCATGATGGATACGGCCACTGACCAGCTGCATAATCCCGACGCCGCCAATCCCGAACAGGTTCATGAGGGTCACGCCCCGCCCAGTCAGATGCGGCGGGAAAAAGCTGCGTCCATGGGCGATGATGACGGGAAACGAAGCGCCGAAAAACCCGACACATGCCAAAAGCATCGCGGACACCCAGTATCCCTTGTCAGGGACGGCAAACAGCGTCAGGCACGCCATCGCACCGATCACGTTGCCGATCAGCACAACCCATTTGCGGGTTCCCAGAATTCTGTCCAACGGGCCGTAGGCAAAGTTGCCCGCGACCATCGCCAGCCCCATGATCAACGTCACCCGACCGATGCCCCCCGCGTCTGCACCAAACACATCGGTGAAATAGGGGCCGATCCACAAACCTCTGATCCCTGCGGCGGGGGCATAGTTCACGAACATCATCGGAAAGATCAGCCAAAGGGCGGGAAGCTTCAGCAGATCAAGCAAGGAGCCCTTGAGGGTGCTGTCCAGCTTTGGCGGGTCTTTGACGAACGCGAACACGAATGCCGCGACGGCCAGAGTCAGCACCGCCAGCCCCAACAGGGACTCTCGCCAGCCGAAGGTGTCTGCCGCCCATGCAAGAGGCGCTGATCCCGCAATATTCCCGAGCGATCCGAACCCGATCATCGCCCCCGCCAACGTGGCAAAGACGGCGGGAGAATAGGTGCGGGCGAAAATATAGTAGGACGCCATCAAAACGGGCGAACAGCCGATTCCGATCAGGACCATCGACGCCTGAAGCGCAAACGGAGACTGCGCCGAGGCAAAAACCGCCGCCCCGCCCGCGCCACCCAGTGCCAGCAGCGTCGATGCCGTCAGGCGCGGCCCGATTTTGTCCAACGCCCAGCCAACGGGAATTTGCATAGCGGCAAACACCAGAAACCAAAGACCGGATGCACGCGACAGATCGTCGGCGGTCGCCCCCAGATCGGCGGACAGGACCGGCGACAGAACGGCCAGAAAAGCGCGGTAGAACTGGCTTAGCACATAGGCCAGCACAAGGCAGAATATTCCGAACCGCATGGCCCCTCCGGTATTTTTCAGCAACTTGCATATTGTGCGGGATAACAACAAGGGCCGATCGCAGGCTGCCGGAGAGGCATGCACATGCCCCCCGCTTTTTGGCGCATTTCGAAACTTCCACAAAAGCCCCGCAGTTTTGCCACAAATGCAGGCCATTTCTGGACTCAACAGCACTCGAAAATTCGAGTAATCAAGAGTCTAGCGAAGAATCGCCGGGCGAAGTACAGGCAGAAATACATGACCCCGAGTGATCCGCTTTACCAGTTTCAATGGCATTTTCAGCGTCTTGGCGACATCGAGGCGATCTGGGCCGATTACGCGGGCAATGGCGTAACCGTCGCGATTTATGACGAAGGCGTCGAGGCGACGCATGTGGATCTTGCAGAGAACTACAGCACCGCCCTTCACTTTCGTTCGGGCAGCACGATTTATTCCGGCGACCCCAACAATGCGACGACAGATGCGCATGGCACGGCCGTGGCCGGCATCATCGCGTCCGTTGCGAACAACGATACGGGCGGTGTAGGGGTTGCCTGGGGTGCCACGATCACTTCTGTCAAAATTCTGAACACACCGATCGCAGGTAACGCCTCTTTGTCACTTGCCGCGATGCAATACACGAAGACCTATGATGTCGTGAATAACAGCTGGGGGTACGGCGCGTCGTTCAGCAGCACACTTAGCATTACAGATCCGCAAAGCGCGGTCGCGGGAACCGTTGACGCCTTTGTGGCTGCGGCTGCAACGGGTCGCGGCGGGCTGGGAACAATCTTCGTTCAGGCGGCCGGCAACGAGAACTCCAACGTCAACGGGTCCGGCGTCAATGCCACGCAGACAACGATCGTCACGGCGGCTACGACCTCTATCGGCTATGTCGCCAGCTATTCCAACCACGGCGCCAGCGTTCTGATCTCGGCGCCAGCCGCCGGATACACGACCGACCTTAGCGGTCAAGGCGGGTTCAACAAGACCGGGCAGGCAGACCTCGATTCCCTTGCGGACACGGATTACACCAGCATTTTCGGCGGCACGTCCGCCGCCACTCCGGTTGTGTCCGGTGTTGTCGCCCTGATGCTGGAGGCGGCACCGGAACTTGGCTGGCGCGATGTGCAAAACATATTGGCCTTTTCTGCCGCCCATACCGGTTCAACCCTTGGTGCCGCGAACCTGTACTCCTCTGAATCGGCGGCCTGGCAGGTCAACGGATCCGCGAACTGGAATGGCGGCGGGGTGACCTATTCGCAGGATTACGGTTATGGAATGATCGACGCGTTTGCCGCTGTCCGCATGGCCGAAGTTTGGGTCGCCCTGCAAGAAGAGGCTGCAACGTCTGCCAGCATGCGGACCGTCACCGCGCAATCGGGCAATGATGCGATTGTGATACCGGACACCGGACATACGTTTGTCTCGGTCTATATGCCGACCGACATCGAGATCGAGCATGCTTATGTCACAATAGATATCAGCCACACCAACGCTGGCGATCTGCGTCTTTCTCTGGTGTCTCCGGATGGCGACCTGACATTGCTGATGGATCAGGAAATCGGCTATTCGGCCAATGGTCCGGGCCTTGAATGGACCTTCGGCGTCGCAGGCCTGCGCGGCGTTTCGTCGGTTGGCACATGGAAACTGCTGGTCGAGGATCTGGCCGCGTCATCGACGGGGCAGGTGGATGCGTTTCAGGTCCAGTTCGTCGGGCAGACTGCCGATTCCAACGACATCCATCATTTCACGAATGATTTCCTGGCCTACGCGGGCCTTGACCAAAGCAGACAGATCATCAGCGACACCAATGGCGGCATTGATTGGCTCAACTTTTCCGCCATCGCGCAAAACGTGACAATCACGTCGTTGAGCAGCGGCCCGATCTACGTCAATGGCGTTCAGTGGGCGTCGATCGACGCCGACAGCGCATTCGAGAATGTCGTCACAGGCGATGGAAACGACGCCATAACCGGCAACGATCTGGACAATACCCTGCTTGGCATGCGCGGCGATGACATTCTGAACGGCGCGGGCGGCAATGATACAGTGCAGGGCGGATCGGGCGATGACCTTTTGAACGGCGATCCTGGCGATGACACCTTGATCGATGGCTTCGGACAGGACCAATTGCGCGGGGGTGATGGCCACGACAAACTCGTCTCGACCTCTGGGCTGAACCAGCTGTTTGGCGAAGCGGGAAATGACTATTTGACGGGCGGGAACCAGAATGACACGCTTTTTGGTGGCGACGGGAACGACGTGATCCGCGGCGATGCCTTTGCCTCGTTTCTGGTCGGGTCCGATACGATCATCGGTGGCACCGGCGATGACATCATGGCAGGCGGTGAAGGTGCCGATGTGTTCGTGTTCAACCCGAATGACGGTCACGACACAATCGCCGGTTTTGATGCGGTTGTGACCTATGATGCGGCAAGCGGTTATGTGCCATCGGGCCTGATTTCAGATTTCCAGGTTGGGATCGACACCATTCGCCTTGACGGGTTCCAATCCCTGTCGGCGCAAAACATCGGCACCTTTCTGACAGATACCAATGAGGGCGCGCTGCTGGATGCAGAAGGAACGCAAGTGCTGTTCTACGGCCTCGCGGCGGCGTTGATCGGGGCGGACAGCTTTGTCTTCGCCTAGACTGTGGATCAATGTTGGTCAGGACTGAACACAGGGTCATCGCGGCGGCAACCGCCGCGTTTGTTGCCGGTGCGCTGGTCTATCCCTACCGCGACTGGTCCGGGCAGTCCGGCGGCCTGTTTCTGGAATCCTATCCGGCCTTTGCCCACGCGCTTTTCTTCACGCTGTTATGGGCCTTTCCGTTCAGGTCGTTGCGTTCGGCCATAACCGGGGCTGCGCTGATCTTGGGCCTGATCACGATGTTCGAACTGATTCAAAATCAACACATTTTTGCGCAGATTGCGCCATGGCTTCCCGAAGGCATTGCGGATTACGGCCGAGTAGGCATCTATGACCCCCAAGACATTGCAGCTGGCGCATGCGGAGTGATCTTCGCAACATTTGTGGCCGTGCTAGTGATGCGCAAAAAACGCAGAGGCTACGAGTAGAGATGGATTTTTTAGTAAAAAGCGGTGTGCTTTTGGCATGTGCCATGACGGTTATGGCATCCGGTGGCGGCGGGGGCAGCAGTTCGGGTGTGTCGGGGGGCGTTCCCGTTAACATTCCCGCGCCCGCCTACGTCAAATACGCAGAGGTCGCGGAAAATGAAAGCGCCTTGGGCGGGTCATCGCTGCGCAACCCCGCGAATGTGGCTGGCGGAACGCCCGATGTCGTCACGCTTAGCGGGACGATCACCCATTCCAGCGGCGCAATCGAGCTGGATGATGGCACATATCAGTTCGTCGACATAGATGGGCCAGATGCGAACACATTGGCCTACAGCGACGCCTCAAATGCGACGATCACAAAGTTCGCACTGCTTGACACGTCCGCCTATGACTACCTCATCGCCGGGCGGCAGTCGTATACCGACACAAACCAATCGTATGAAAACGTATTGATTTCAGGTATCGCGACAAATTCAGCGGACATGCCGAAAAGCGGTCAGGCGACCTATGTCGGGACAGCAACGGCAAGCGTTTTCGACGCAAACGGTAGCTACGTCCTGACCAACGGGACAAGTAACATCGTTGCGATATTCGCCGGTAATGGAAGTGTGAACGCGACCCTGAATAGGTTCGCTGATACTTCGGGGGTGGTCCCGATTGATACGATCAAACTGCTAAATATGACAATTGCGGGGAACTCCTATTCAGGTGGCACCCTCGCCACCGAACTGAAGGGACAAACGGTCGATGCAACCGGCGGCGGAACATCGGCAGCCAAAGGGACGTTCTTTGGATATACCGCATCGGGCAAACCGGCGGAAACCGGCGGCGTGTTCATCAAGACGGGTGATGCCGGCCAGATTTCCGGTGCGTTCCTTGGGAAATAGACATCGTATCCCAATAGGATAACCAAAACTGCAGAAGCGACGAAACGAGACAGCAGATTTCTGCTCCCTTTCCGAAGAGGGGAAATATATCGTTTGGATGTGCGATCCCCCCAATCATTCGGGCACCTCGATTTTTACGAGTTTTCAGCTCCACACCTCGGCGCTACCGGTTTGAAGGTGGCCGGAGACCACTGA